>CAYMAQ010000035.1:0-10822 GCA_964388385.1 uncultured Anaerolineales bacterium
TTTAATCCTCATAGGGTGTATTCAACCCTCATAGGCCTGCGGGACGTAACGATCCAACTTCCTCTCCGCAAACTCGGGCTCCAAACGCGCAAAGCGTTGCAGTCCTCCGATAAGCGGCACGTTGGCCCACGACTCCCCGATCAGCGGACGGGCATACTTCACAAATCCGTCGGTCACGTCCGTCCTCGCCGGACTGATCCACGACTCGGGAAAAGTGCGCTCGGAGTTCGCGACCCGATCCAACGGGACTTTGTCGTAGCGGACGTTATAGATGTCGCCAGGCTCCCGTAGAATTGTCGCCATATAGCCGGAGCCCTCTTCCGCCGCAATCTCCGCCGCCTTCCACCCCACCCGATAGGCCTCTTCGACGTCCACCGTCGAAGCGTAGATCATATTATGACGCTGGTCGGTGCCCGGTACGTTACCCCGCGCCGCGCCGCGCGCGGCCAATCCCACCTCGTTGAGGTAGTTCACGATGATCTGCTCTACCGTCATCTCGCTGGAAGAGAACATTGTGTGGCCGAAGGAGTCCTTCCGTTCGCCAATCTCTCCCACGTCGAACCCCTCGCTCACCACAACAAGAGCCCGGCCCCGTGCCTTGAGCATACCGTTGACCGCATCCGCCAGATCCTCCAGGCCCAATCCGGATTCGCTCAGGAAAATCAGAAGGGGCATCCGACGGTCGGGATCGGCAAGTCGAGCAGCCGCCGGAATAAACCCAATCTTGCGGCCCATTGCCTGAATCACCAGGACCGGATCAGAAGGCGAGGAACCGGCGTTCTCCTGATTGGCGTTCTGCACATTGAGCGCCCAATAACGCGCCACGCTCCCGTACCCGGGTGTATGGTCGATCAGTTCAAACGCGCTGTCACCGACATCGTTGTCGATAGTCTTGGGAATGCCCGTGGCGACCAGATCGAGCCCCCGCTCGTGAGCGAGTTGGGCGACCTTGTTCGCCGTATCCATCGAATCATTGCCCCCGTTGTAGAAGAAATATCCGATGTCATGGGCGCGGAAGACCTCGACGATCCGTTCAAAGTCCCGCTCCTGATGGGACTTCAGCTTATACCGGCACGTTCCGATAGCACCGGCAGCCGGCGTGTTGCTCAGGAGGGCGATCTCATCCTCATCCTGCACCGACATATTCAACAGCTTCTCCTCCAGGACGCCCTCAATGCCGTGGTGACCGGCATAAATCGTCCCAAAGGTGTCATCATACGATTTGCAAGCCTCAATCACGCCCCGCAGAGAGGCATTGATCACCGGCGTCGGTCCGCCGGACTGTGCGACAATGACATTCTTAGGTCGTGCCATATCTACCTCCGTTTACATCGCGATCATCCACATAAAGCTTTCGTGCTATCCGGATGGGAATCGACGTGATTTTCATCACGTCGATTCCCATCCCCAAAACCGGTCTACGACTCGGGCGGTTGATCCATATCCACCCATTCAGTGTGGAAACTTCCTTCCCTATCCAGCCGCCGGTAGGTGTGCGCGCCGAAATAGTCACGCTGGGCCTGGATCAGGTTAGCCGGCAAACGTGCGGTCCTGTACCCGTCGAAGTATGCCAGTGCCGAGGCCAGAGCAGGAACCGGGATGCCGTTGGCAACCGCATAGGTAACCACGGCCCGCATTGCATCCTGGCGATCCTCCACGGCTTGACCAAACAAGGGGCTCATCAACAGGTTGACCAGATCGGGTTCGCTGGCAAACGCTTCCCAAATATCCTCCAGGAACGCGGCCCGGATGATGCATCCACCCCGCCAGATCTTGGCGATATCCCCGTAATCGAGATCGTAATCGTATTCTTCGCTGGCAATCCGAAGGAGGCCGAACCCCTGGGCATACGAACAGATTTTCGCAGCGAAGAGCGCATCCCGCATCAGATCCACAAAAGCATCGATGTCACCGTCGATCTCTTGATCGAAGACGGGCTCCGGACCAAAGAGCTGTTCGGAGGCTGCGACCCGCTCGTCTTTCAGAGCGGAGATAATCCGCGCCTCGACCGCCGCATTAATGGTGGGCGTAGGTGCCCCGACGTCAAGCGCATCCTGCGACGTCCACTTGCCCGTGCCCTTCTGTTTCGCCTCGTCCAGGATCACGTCCAGGAGCGGTTTGCCGGTCTTCTCATCGATCTCGCCAAAGATATCGCGAGTGATCTCGATCAGGTAGGACTCCAACTCACCCTCGTTCCACTCGGCGAAGATCTTGTGAAGCTCCGAGGCTGATAGGCCGACGCCGCGGTGGAGCACGTCGTAGACCTCACAGATAAGCTGCATATCCCCGTATTCGATGCCGTTGTGGACCATCTTGACGTAGTGACCGGCGCCCCGAGGTCCAATGTAGGTCACGCAGGGTTCGCCGTCGACTTTGGCGGCGATGTCCTCCAGGATCGGCTGGACCAGTTCCCAGGCCTCGGGCTGCCCTCCGGGCATAATCGACGGCCCCCACAGGGCCCCATATTCCCCGCCGCTGACGCCGGTCCCAATGTAGCGGACGCCCATCTCCTCCAGCATCTCCGCCCGGCGCTCTGTATCCTTGAAGTGCGAATTCCCACCGTCGATCAGCAGATCATCCGGCTCCAGGTGATCCTTGAGACTGTTGATCACCGAATCCACGGGTGCGCCCGACGGCACCATCATCATAATGCGGCGTGGCTTCTGCAGCGCATCGAGAAAGGCATCCATCGTCATACACCCGATCAGATCCTTACCCTCACGGTTGTTGAACGTCTCGACCTTCTCCTCATCCAGATCGTAGCCCGCAACCATATATCCGTTGCGCTCCATGTTGAGAGCCAACATTTGTCCCATAACCCCTAAGCCGACAATACCAATGTTAGCCTTATCCATCATAGACCTCCCATTCGTCATCGTGCAAACATCCTGAAAAACGACACGCTCCCATCAGTCAGTTGAACGAATCCCCCATATCGTCAGCGGCGGGAGAAGTGCTTTCCTCCTCCGCCAGGTCGCCGGTCTGCTTGACAAAAGTCGAAGCAGCAATCAGCTTCTTGAGTTGAACTTCGTAAGCCGCGCTGTCCATCGGCAATTGGATGGGTTCTCCTTTGAAAGAGGAGAGGAGCATCGCGTTCGCCATCTCCACCGAGTGAATACCCTCCGCCGCCGGTGCAATCAGGGGCGTGCCGTCAAGAATCGCATCGGCGAAGTTCTCCAGGATGCCAGCGTGTTGCCTGCCGGTCCCTTCCACCGGGATCGTCACATCCCACACCGGCGGGCGTGCGAAGGACGCCTGTGAGGTCCGCAGAAACTCCGTGGCGGGCACCTCGTTGCGCGTGTAATGGATCGCGCCGTCCTCAAAGACCAGCTTGCCCTGATCGCCCGCGATTTCCAGGCGATTGGTACCGGGTGCTTCGCCGGTCGTCGTTACGAAAACGCCGGTGCATCCCTCGGGATACGTCATATAGGCAGTCACCTCATCCTCGACCTCGATGTCGTGACGTTTTCCCAGCTCGCAGAACCCACGAATCTTGGTGGGCATGCCGACGATCCACTGGAGCAGATCCAGATTGTGGGGGCACTGGTTAAGCAGCACACCGCCGCCCTCACCCTCCCACGTCGCCCGCCATCCGCCGGAGTCGTAATACGACTGGCTTCGGAACCAGTTAGTGATGATCCAATTGACGCGCAACAGCTTGCCCAATTCCCCGGACGTCACCAGATCGCGAATCTTCTGGTAACGCGGATCCGTCCGCTGGTTGAACATCGCCGCGAAGACAATGTCATCGTCCGTGTGGGCCGCGATCAGACGCTCGCAGTCGGCCTTGTGAACAGAAATCGGTTTCTCAACCAGCACGTGATGACCGGACTCCATCGCAGCGATTCCGATCGTCGTATGGAAATAGTGGGGTGTCGCGATGATGACCGCATCGCAGACGTGATCGGCCAACATCGCATCCGAATCAAAGTAAGCCTTGACGTCATAGTCTGCAGCTGCCCCCTGAGCGCGCTCCGGGACGATATCACATACCGCGGTCAGTTCGACCTTGGGCTCTTTGGCGATGTTGCGCAGATGCAGCGTCCCGATGTTGCCGATGCCGATCACACCAATCTTGACGTTATCCATAGATCTGCTCCTTTACGGGGGTATTACCCGCATAAATGATGGTTCTCACGACAACCAGGTTTTCTGATCCCTTAACGTTCAAGACTCGTCCTCAACCAGACGGTAGAGCATCTCACCGGCTCGGGGCACGACCAAAACCCCCTCATCCTCGCGCCCTTTCCACGCTTCAATATCGATCGCATCGGGGTCCATATAGCCAAGGTTGACCTGCTCGCAGCGCTCCTTGGACACGCCGGTCGCCAGGGTGACCCGGATACGCGTCGTCTCCTCACCGGTCGCATCGTCGAACTCGCCGGCGCCGCAAAGGTGCGTCGAATGAGCCAGGACCCCCCACGGCCTTCCCTTGAAAAGTTCCCACTGCTTGACAAAATAATCGCGGCAGTGGTAGCCGATCTCGTCGAGGATTTTGCCGTGCGTATAGGAGATCTCGTCAATGTGGGGGGCATAGATGATCACCTCACCCCCATCCTCGATGACCGGTTCCATCTTATACATACCTTTGGCGGCAGTCCAGATATCATCGTAGAGTTCCGGCATCACCGAGAGAACCCGCTTAAAGGTCCGGTCGACATATTGGATATGATGCTTGGAAGAGAGCGCGACCGCTTCCAACCACGCTTCTTTATAGTCACCAACGAAAAGCCCCGCCATCCCATGATGAGTGACCACCATATTGCAGAAGAGCTTGGGCGTCGGGATCATTGCAGCCGCCCAGTCGATGGTATCACGGACCGGGGTGTCTGCCGTGCCGATGACCCGCATACTGGTCATCAAAGCCCCCAGCCAGTGGGTAAAGTTGATCACCTCCGGACCGGAAACGCCGGGGAAGAAATACTTGGTCCCGCCGGAGAATCCAACGACCTCGTGTGGAAAGACAGGCCCACAGACGATGATCTGATCACACGTCATCAATATCTTGTTGACCGTGACCTTCACATCCCGTACGAGCATCCCCTGGGTAATTCCCTCAATCTCCGCCTCGGAGATCGTGCCGAGGGTCGTGAAGGTCCCGGGATCATCCCACTGATGGTTGAACAGTCCTACGTCCGCGTATGTCGTTGTGCGTTCCTCCTCGGTAATACCAACCAGTTGGTTCAAAGCCTCTTGGCTCATCAGGGGATGCGTCCCCAGGGCCACCAGAAAATCCAGCTTAGCGACATGATCCCCCAGAAGCTCATTGAAGAGGCGGAACATCAACGGAATAGGGGCCGTGCGCGTGCTGTCGGGAATGACGACGACTACATGCTTCCCTTCCACCGCGACCTGCTCCAGACCCTCGGTCAGAATTTCCCGGATTTCCTCGTCCGTCAAATATCGATCTGTGTATCCCAACCCACTCGTCATCATTTCACTCCTTTGCGACCGGGCAGTCCGACCCTAAAACTCATCGATGTCCGAAACCAGCCGCGGTCGTCAATCTTCCTAAACCCTGACACTAAGACCTCAGGTGCATATCACCGTAGACAATCCACTTATACGTCGTCAGCGCTTCCAGGCCCATTGGGCCGCGGGCGTGCAGTTTTTGGGTGCTGACCGCGACCTCGGCCCCCAGGCCAAACTGCCCCCCGTCATTCAGCCGTGTGCTGGCATTCACAAAGACAGCGGCCGAGTCGATCTCATTGACGAAGCGCGTCGCGTGCTGCCAGTTATTTGTGAGGATCCCGTCCGAATGGGATGTGCTGTGGACCTGAACGTGCTCAATCGCCTCATCGAGACTTCCCACCACCTTGATGCCGAGGATCAAGGATAACCACTCTGCATCGAAATCGTCCGGTCCGACGGGAACAACAGGCGCCCGAGTCTCCTTCGCCAGGATGTCCAGCGCTTCCGCATCCACCCGCAGCTCGACGCCGTCGGCGATCAGGCGTTCGGCGACCTGCGGCAGAAAGTCGGCCGCGATCTCCCGGTTGACCAGAAGTGTATCCAACGCATTACACACACTGGGACGTTGCACCTTGGCATTCTCAATCACGTCGACAGCGCGTTCCAGATCCGCACTGGCATCGACGTAGAGATGGCAGACCCCAAGCCCCCCGGTGATAACCGGAATCGTGCTCTGCTCGCGGCACAGCCGGTGTAAACCAGCCCCACCCCTGGGGATGATCATATCGACGTAATCATCGAGGCGCAGCAACCCCCTCACCAGCTCACGGTCGGGGTTTTTGATATACTGCACGGCCTCGACCGGGAGGTCAACCTCGGCCAACGCACGTTGGATGACTGCGACCAAAGCGATGTTGCTGCGCAGCGTCTCCCGCCCACCCCGCAAAATCACGGCGTTGCCTGTCTTAACACAGAGCGTCGCGATGTCGATCGTGACGTTGGGCCGGGCCTCGTAGATGACACCGAGGACGCCCACCGGGATGCGCCGGCGGCTTAAGCGGATGCCGTTGGGCAGGACGCGTCCCTCAATCTCCTCGCCGACCGGGTCTTTGAGATCCGCGACTTTACGGGTCGCATCCGCAAGTTTTATGACCCGCGCCTCAGTGAGAAGCAGCCGGTCGAGCAGCGCATCTGACAGACCCTGGCTTTTCCCATCCTCAATATCCAACGTGTTCTGAGCGAGCACCTCACCCACACTCGCCTCAATCTCATCGGCGATGGCAAGAAGTGCAGCATTCTTCTCCGCCGTCGTCAATTTAGCCAAGACACGACCGGCAGATTGAGCAGCACGCCCCATTGCCTTCAAATCGATCTGTTTCTCCCTCATATCATTCTTATCTCCATCCCGACGACGCGACAACAGGGTAGCACTTCGCGCCCCCCCTCAAAGCAATATCATGTCATTGCGATGTACGGCTACAGAGCCGTAGGTATATCCTAAAATCGCCTCAATCTGGTCGGATTGACGACCCTTGATCCGCTCCAGATCCGAGCTTGGATAGCGGGCGATGCCGCGTGCAATCTCACCCTGAATGCCATCTCCACCGTTTTCCTCGATGATCGAAACCGTATCTCCGCGATCAAAGACGCCGCGAACGTCCGAGATTCCCGCCGGAAGCAGACTCCCACCCTTATACTGGAGTGCCCGCGCGGCGCCCTCATCCACCACAATCGAGCCGCTGCTGACGACCCCGGCCAAAATCCAACGTTCGCGGTTATGCGGTGGGGTGTCCAAAGCCTGGACACGCGTACCCAGGGCTTCGCCCTTGACCAGGCGTTCCACGACGTTGGGCTGCCCACCATCGGCGATCACAACCTCGACGCCAGCCCGCCGGGCCACGGCTGCCGCGTCCAACTTGGTGACCATCCCGCCGATGCCCAATCCACTGCGGCTCCCGCCAGCGGTTGCCCGCAGGGCCTCGTCAATCACATCCACCTCGGTGATCAGCTGTGCATTCGGATCCTCCCGGGGGTCGGCGGTGAACAGCCCTGCCTGATCGGTGAGGAGAATCAGAAGATCGGCCCCGGTTAAGACTGCCACCAGGGCGGAGAGGTTGTCGTTATCGCCAATCTTGATCTCCTCCGTCGCAACCGCGTCATTCTCATTGATGATCGGAATAATCCGACGCTCAATGAGCGCGCTCAGTGTGTCCTGCGCGTTTAAAAATCGGCCCCGGCTCTCGACGTCCCCGTGGGTCAGCAAGATCTGGCCCACGTGAATACCGTAAATCTCAAAAAATCGCTCCCATTTAAGCATCAGCCGGCTCTGTCCCACCGCAGCCAGCATCTGCTTATGGGCCACCGTGTTGGAAAGTTCGGGATGCCCAAGCCGCGAGCGGCCAGCGGCAATCGCCCCTGACGTACAGAGAATCAGTTCGTGGCCTTGATAGTACTGAGTCGCACACTGGCGGGCCAGATCGACCATCCGGGGATCGCTCAGTTTCTGGGTGCCCTCGGTGAGCACACTTGTCCCCACTTTGATGACCACCCGCTTAATGCGCCACCCGGATTTGGAGCTAAGGCCCTGATTGGATGTATTCAAATTAGCTCCCCCTCTTCCACGACCCTATGACGACCCTCGATATATCGGATGGATAGTCGAGGGATCAAGGTGATCCCTCGACTCCCATTTCAAGCTCACAGTCTGACCTTAACGCTTCCAGGGCGGTGTCTCGGGCAACATCGCCTCAAACTCTTCGATAACCGAGGCCTCGTAGTCACCCGCGTACTCCTCAGTGAGGAATTTATGGACCGCTTCCTCATAGAACCGTTCCCACGAGGTCTCTTCATCGCCGGGGTTGACCGGGTAGAAGAGCGCTCCGTTGGCCTTTGCTGCCCGCATATCACCGGGGGCGTCACCGATCATCAACACGCGATCAGGCTCATACTTGCCGTTAGCAGCCAGATTGATGTGTAACTGTTTCTTCCCCATCTCCTGACCGGCAATGACCCGCACGTATTGATCGATCTTATGCTCTTTCCACTCACGCGTCAGGGCCTCCAGCGGGGTCGCCGACACTACGATCATATCGGCTTTGTCGGAGAGAAGTTCCAAGCTCTCTCTGACACCGGGGAAGGGGGGCACACCGTGAACCATATCGGCGACGGTAGCATTCACAGCCTCCGTCCAGGCCAGGGCCGTATCCAACACCTCGGAAGATCGGGTCTGCATAAAAGCTTTGAGGCCGTCATTGCTCTTCGGGAACTGATCGTTCGCGATGAAGTCCCGGATATCCTGAGCATAGGGCGGTTCCACGTTGCGGGCCTGGACCTCTTCACGCTCCCGCAGCAGGTCGAAGACCTTGATCAGGGCGGGCCAACGATTGACCCCACGCCATTTCGAGTAAAGATTGACGAACTCCGCCGCCTCTCGGGCGTACTTCGAGACCGCTTGCAGCTCCCAGTACTTGATGATGTTCGGGGTAAAGCACTCCTTGTGCTTGATCTCCATCGTGTCAAACGCACAACCATCGGAATCAATGCCGACAAAGAACGACTTCTCCGGTTCCATCTCTGCCAACGGTCGGGCGGGTGCAGGATAATCTATCATTGTGACCTCCATTTATACCGTACAACACACGTATAACCAGATACCAGCTCTCTCAGGGCACCCCCGGACCGGATCTGAGGGCGACCTGGCAAAGCTTATGAACGTGGCGACGCAGGGATTTCAGACGCCACTGAACGCGCTGAATCCTCCGTCAATCGGAACGACGATGCCCGTCACGAAGCTCGAACCCTCCGACAACAACCATATCACGGTGCTGATCAGATCGTCGGGATCGCCGAACCGGCCCATCGGTGTGTGATTGATAATCGTCTGCCCGCGCGGCGTGAGATCCCCGGACTGCTCGTCGGTCAGCAGGAAGCGGTTCTGCTCCGTGAGAAAGAAACCGGGCGCAATGGCGTTCACACGGATATCGGAAGAATACTCCTGATTCATATGCACCGCAAGCCATTGGGTGAAATTGCTGACCGCAGCTTTCGCACCGGAATACGCCGGAATACGGGTCAAGGGCCGGAAAGCGTTCATCGAGGAGACGTTGAGAATGGTCCCCTTCCCCCGATCCGCCATCAGTTCGCCAAAGACCTGGCTGGGCAGAAGCGTGCCGATAAAGTTCAGATTAAAGACCCACTGTACGGCATCCGCCGGAAGATCGAAGAACGTCTCGGTCTCACTGGTCGTCGCCTGTTTCTTATTGCCACCTGCTCCATTGATCAGGATATCTACCCGCCCAAACTCCGCAAGCACGGCCTCAGCTGCGGCCTCCAGGCTCTCCCTGTCGAGGACATCGCACTGGACCGCTAAACTCACCCCACCGTCCGCCTCGATATCAGCCACAACCGCCTCAGCAGCGTCAGGCAGGATGTCCAGGACCGCGACCTTGACACCGGCCCGCGCTAGCGCCCGGCTCAGTGTCCCGCACAGCACACCCCCACCACCGGTCACGACCGCGACCTTATCCTCTAAGCCAAAAAGTTCATTCACCATCTCACGCATCATACCTCCTCATCGATTGACCTTACGTTGATATGTCTCCAGAGCCTTATATCGCTTACAGGGGATCATCAGGTCCCCCTTACCGCCGCAACTAACTCCGATGTCCGTCCGACCTTCTCATTCTGTGGGTTTGAAGGGAGCCAGATGCTTGATGAAATGCGACCGCAGCGCGGCATAATGCGCCTCTTCACGATCGTCCAGCACTGCTTTGAGCTGGTCTCCCATCGAATCCAGCACCGATCCAAACGTCACATGCAGAACCTCACGCCCATCAAATGTGTCGAGCACGCTCTCCAGAGCCTCATCGCTCAACGTCTCGGGGGCAGGCACCTTGTCCGCCTCTGCGGAGACGTGATAGGTTGTGCGATCTTCGGGATATCGTTCGATAGCCAGACTCAGAATCTCACGGAAAAGATCCGGGGCCACCTGGGCCACGGCACGAAGCGCCTCCAGATAGCTCGTCCCGGCTGTCTTGAGATGGGAGAACCCATGGGTATGCTCTGCCATCATCGGATAGATGCTGAACTTATCCGATCCTGAGTGGATGCTCAACTTGTAGGGACCCACCGCCCGAGCGATTGCGGCGTGCCGGGTAAAGGACGCCTCAAACGTCTCCAGATCCCCGATATAGTCCACCCCCTTCTCGAACCGCCCCACATATCGGGGGGCGAGGCTCACCCAGCGCACGCCCAACCGCTTCAGTTCGCTGGCGATGAAAAGATGCTCCAACGGCGTGGTCGGGGTCTCCGTCTCGTCGACGGAGACCTCCAGGTCGAAAGGCGCATCCCCTTTGGCCCGGCGGAGATGTCGATACATCTCCGTCGTATGAGCTATCGCTCGCCCATACTT
>CAYMAQ010000035.1:10922-12601 GCA_964388385.1 uncultured Anaerolineales bacterium
ACCAAAAAATAGCGTGTCTCCCCTACCCCAGCGACGGACTTGGGGTAGACAGTACCCAGACGCTGCCAGTGACTCGAAATCTCGTTCATAGTCAACTCCCTTTCCATTCTTGGATCCGGATTTTCGATCCGAATGCATCCTCAGAAGAACTGCCGGAACCCGAGTATCGTCACAGTCGTAATGATAACGCTGATGACCATCGTCAGAGAGATCAACATCGCGGCAAGGCGCGGATTCAATCCCTGCTCCACCGAGTAGAGCAGCGTAGAGAGCGAGGTCGGCATCAACGGAAGCAGAAAGAGTGTACCCCGCGTCTCCCCACGAAAAGGCAGCAGCAGAACGTACAGGATCGCGACAGCGAACCCGACAGCATACTTGACCCATAGCTGATTCAACAGAAGCTTCCGCTCCTCGTGGGACACGTTCAGTTCCAGATAGACCCCCAAGCTCAGCAACATCAGGGGCGAGTTCATCGAGGCCAGGGCATCGATGAGGCCGCCCGGAAGCCCGCAGATGTCGACACATACCAGATTGAAGATTAATGCAGCCACAAAAGCGTGCAATGGAAAGAAGAGCGCCACCTTCTTCAGAATCGCGCGCGGTTCGAACGAACCGTCATCTGCATATTGATAAGAGAAGTAGTATGCAAAGGCGAAGATCGCCACCGCGTTGCCCAGGTCACTGATCGCGGCCGTGCGTATGCCTGTGTCACCGTAAGCCGCCTCAACAAAGGGATAGGCCAGCGCTCCCATCACCCCGCATAACGAGACGACAAAAGTGCCCGTGTCCCGGCGGGATAGCCTCAACCCCCGGGCAACCCAACGCCCAACCTGGCTCATCAAGACCCCGCTCGTCAGTGAGAGAACCGGCAGGATCATCAACTGCCAGGAGAGCGGCGCCTGGCTGATGACCTGAAGATTGAGCGCCGGCATCGTCACGTAAAGGACGAGCCGATTGAGCACCTGCCCATGCTCCCGCTCCAGCAACCCCACCCTCTTGATCAGATATCCAATAGCGATGAGCAGGAGATTGATGACTACGCGCTGGGTCACCGCCGCACTCTCTACCACAGCGTGATCGCTCCTTGCCCTGAGGCCCAAGCTCTCCTTCTACTCCTCAAATTTGTACGCTTTCTTCGCCAGCCCGTAAGCCATCTCGCGAACCATATCCCGGGCATCCTCCTCGTCGACGAACCCCCGCGCCTGCAGACCGGCGATCCAGTTTGCAGCCGCCCGCCGCCAGACGTCGTGCCGCGCCGGGATCGACGGGAAAGCCCGTGTGTCGTCGTTGAAGCCCACTGTGTTATAGATACCCGCGGTTTCCATCACCCGGTCGAAGTACCGGCGCATCCCGCTGACGCTGTCGTGGAACCACCAGGGCGGCCCGATTTTGACGGACGGATAATGCCCGGCTAGCGGCGCCAGCTCTCGCGAGTACGTGTCCTCGTCCAACGTGAAGAGGATCAACGTCAGGCGGCTGTCATTGCCGTAGGCAGTGAGTAGCGGATGAAGGTTGCGTGTGAATTCAGAGGCAATCGGGATATCGCTTCCCTTATCCGCACCGAACCGGTCGAAAACGGGCTGGTTGTGATTTCGGAAAGAGCCCACGTGAAGCTGCATCACCAACCCATCCTCAATGGACATCCGCGCCATCACCATCAGCATCATCCCGGTGAACCG
>CAYMAQ010000035.1:12701-14454 GCA_964388385.1 uncultured Anaerolineales bacterium
CTTCCCCGACCAATTGGACTCCCGAATCGTCTTGTGGAAGGAGAGCGTATCGCTGGCTGCATCAGTCGTGCAGAGCACCTCGATATTGAAGCGCTCGAAAAGGTTTCGCGGCTTGAAAGCCTGCAACTCCAGCTTCGCCGCAATTTGATCGTAAATCACCGGCGCGGTGTCGCTGCTCAGTTTCTGCTCCACCCCGAAGACCTCGATAAGCTCTTGTTTGAGCCACGCGCCACTGGGCGTTCCTCGGAAGAGATGGAAATTGTCGGCAAAGATCTGCCATATCTGTCTGTGATTCCCTTCGACGACCCCGCCATCCTGTCGCGGAACCCCAACGTCCTCCAGGGGAATGCCCTGGGAATAGAGCATCCGGAAGACGTAATGGTCGGGGATGATCAACAGATTTGTAGGCGTTCCAAACGAGGCCTCTTCCTCAGCAAAGAGCTGCGGGTTGACGTGCCCGTGCGGACAGATCAGAGGCAGGTCGACGACCGAGTCATAGAGCTCTCGGGCGATCGCCTGCTGCGTGGGATTGGGATCGAAATACCGGTTCTCCGGAAGATACCACTTTTTTGCCATGCAATTGCCTCCTCAACATCCTGTGAGGGCTTAAGCCCCAGTAACTTGCCGACACACTCCCAAAAATCCCGCCCGCGCATTCAACTGACGGTTCGTTCGAACCGCCTAAGGCGCGCTTGCCCGTACGACCAGGGACGGGTGCAACACGATCTCCTTATGACCATCCATACTACCTTCGATCTGCTCCAGAAGCAGCCGAACTGCGCGAACGCCAAGTTCGTGACGGGGAATGCGACAGGTCGTCAGCGCAGGGGTCACTAACTCCGCAAGCGGGATATCGTCGAATCCTACCACCGCCAGATCGTCCGGCACCGAACATCCCCGCGCACTGCAGGCCTTCAGGGCTCCCACCGCGACGAGATCGTTGTAGCAGAGCAGCCCCGTGATCTCGGGATGGGCGCCCAGCAGTGCGTGCGCGGCCTGTCTTCCAGCCTCAGCCACGGGCGCACAGGCACGAAGCCATCCGGGCTTGATCGCGATGCCGGCCTTTCGCAACGACTGACGATAACCCTGTACGCGTCCTCGGCCACTACGGGAACCTGGAGGCCCGGAGAGAAACCCAATTGCCGAGTGTCCACGGCTTAAAAGGTGTCGGGTCGCTATCCCTCCGCCAGCCACGTCGTCGACCAGGACGGCAGCCACCGGATTTTCATCGATTTCCAACCGGCGATTGACCAGGACGACCGCTTCGTGAGATTCGGCGACCGCGCGCAGATGTCCGTTCTCGAGACGCGAGCTGCAGAGCACGATCCCATCCACGCGCTTTTCCTCCAGGGATTCCAGGATATCCAGCTCACGGCGGGGATCCTCATCGGTGTTGCACAGGAAGACGTTATATCCCTCGGCATACGCCACGTGCTCCACGCCGCGAGCGACCTCGGCGAAGAAAGGATTTGCCACGTCGGGGATCACCAGCCCAAGGGTACCGGTGCGGCGGGTGGCGAGACTGCGTGCGATAGCACTGGGACGATATCCCAATTGCTGAATGGCATCCAGCACACGCTGCCGGGTCTCTTCGCTCACATCCCCCTTATTATTCACCACCCGGGAGACAGTCATCACCGACACGCCTACCTTGCGGGCGACGTCGGCCATGGTGACACGATCGGACACGGTGAACCCTCCTATCGTACGCCTGAGTTGGATTGATGATGTTAGCGTTACTGTTAGCGCTAAC
>CAYMAQ010000035.1:14554-21516 GCA_964388385.1 uncultured Anaerolineales bacterium
TCCTATCGTACGCCTGAGTTGGATTGATGATGTTAGCGTTACTGTTAGCGCTAACGTTAGCGCTAACATCATGGTAATAAAGGTGGTATATAATGTCAAGCTGGAACAGACAGAGGCCAAGAGTTAAGGGGTGCCGGCGATATAAATAGGCCGGCACCCCTGGGATGCTGCTCATCTGATCGGAAGAGGCTCAAGAGAGCCAAGCCCGATCCAACCCTCAGTTGCGAATTACCAGGGGGAGAAAAATATAGGAGCCCGGCGCTTCGCACTCGTCGGCGCCAAGATCAAAGCCCGACCCCCGAGGCCGCGGGTCGCCGTCGATATCCACGGTCAGGGCCACCGCCGTCCCGGCATCGATCGCTGCTGACCCCTCCGTCAGATGATAGCCATCCTGATCAAAGGCCGGGTCACCTCTTCGTTCGTTCTGAAGGGTAAGGGTGCCGCCGCCGTCCGAATCGTCTGTGTTCCCGTACCACAGGATACCATCCAGTGTCGCCACACTACCGCTCTCAACGTAAATACCCGTCGTCTGAGTGGCGACAATTGTATTGGTAAGCGTCACCACGTTGCCGCCCGACTCGAGGTAGATCCCGTAGCCGTCGCCACCGGTGTTGTTGGCGAGTGTGTTATGCAGCAGCGTCACCATCGACGAAACAAGATGAACGCCGCCCTCCCCTCCGCCGGTTAATTGATTGTCAATGATCACGTTGTTCGTCATAGTGGGGTTGCTATCCTCAAGACGCAGTGCGCTGGCATGCCATTGAGCTCCATTATCACGGATCACGTTGGCCGAAAGCGTTCCCCCGCCACTAAAGTAAGCCAGCCCCCCACCCCGCCAATTTGCGACGTTGTGTTCGATCGCGTTACCCCGAATCTCGGAGGCGCTGTTTTGCACCGTGATGCCGCTACCCTCATTGCCGACATTGTGGTGAATCCAGTTATCGACCACTGTGGGATGGCTGTCGTTGATGAAGATCCCCGCCCCCACCCAGTGAGCCTCATTGTGGGCGATCTCGTTGCCAATGACCAGGGCGTCATCCGTACCATCCCATTCGAGCTTCATCCCGCCACCCGAGCCACTGTCAGCGGCGTTCCCGAAGATGGTATTGTCGCTCAACACAATGCCGCTGTTGTCGACGTACAGACCACCCCCATCGGTATTCGCAGTGTTGCTGAGGATATCATTACGGGTGATGACCGCGTCGCTGTCCACGACATAGAGACCCGCTCCCAAATCCGCCCGGTTCTCCTCGATCAAATTCCCTGAAACCGTACCGCTCGTTCTGTAAATCTCGATCCCGCCCCCTTCACTCGAAGCCTCGTTATGGGCGATCCTGTTTCCGGCGATCGTCGGGGCGCACATCCCGGTCGCCACACCGGCCCCGGTCTCGGCGGTATTTTCGTAGATCTGGTTGTGGATCAGGGAAGCAGAACCACCCAGGAGGACACCGCCTCCCACCTGGGCGGTGTTGCGGTAGATCCAGCAGTTGCTGATGGTCGTTGTCGCGGTAAAGACCGCAATCCCGCCGCCGCCGTCGTCCGGTCCGGCCCCACCCAATCCCCCCGCATCGCCACCGGTGATGCGCAATCCCTCAATGACAGGACTGACCCCGCCGCTGAGGACGATAACACGTCCTCCACCGGCCGCGGTCAGCGTGGTCGGATTCGCGATAGGATCCGGCGGTCCGGCAAAGGTCCGGGTATAGCCACCCCGCACCGTGAGCGTCCTGGTCACCATCAACGTCTGTCTCAGGCCGTCCCGCATCCAGACACCGCCACAGGTACCCGCTACCTTGACGACGTCACCGGGGTCGTTGCCGGCATCCACGGCGTCCTGCACCGTCACGTAGTCGGTGGAATCGTCGTTGAGCCTCACCCAACACGACCGCTGCTTCTCATAAGCACCCATATCGACGATGGGCGCGGTGCCCTCCCCGGTGTCCGCGATCGGCTCATCGACGAACCTCGAATCCCGATCGAGATCGAGGGGCGTGGCCTCACCCGTATCGTCGTCCTCGTCCAGGTCGGCGACGTCGGCCGGGACCGCGCTGTTGCTGCCTGCGTCGATCGCCGGCGAGCCCGCGCTCAGCGTCAGATCGTCATCCAACGTGCCTGCCACATCATCGGGGCCGTCGGCATCGACAAAGAACGGGTCGGCACTGAGGTTCCCGGTGCCGGTGTATCCGCCCTCCACAAGGCTGTAGGTCACGCGCTCGAAAAGGCCGCTTGGATAGATCTCCGAATTTGAGGCACCGGCGGCGTTGTCCCAGAAGATGCCGTTGATCACGGAGATCGACGGCGAGTTGGCGTTGCTCATCCCCCCACCCCGGCTGTAGGCGTAGTTGTTGCTAAACGTGACGTTCCGGTGTTGAGCATTGGCGCTCCAGTTATAGAGCCCGCCTCCATCGCCATTGTTGGCCCGGTTGCCGCTGAAGACGGTGTTGACGTAGGTCGGCGTGCTCTGGAAGCTGAGTGCGCCGCCGCCATGGCCGGACGTGCTCGTGTTGTACAGGAAGCGGACGTTGACGATCTGAGCGGGGCTGTTCCCGATGCTGGCCATCCCGCCCCCATAGTAGGTGACGGTGTTATTGATAAACATGGTCTCGGCCACGATGGGCGCGCCGGCGTTGGCGACGGTCATCCCCCCACCATAGAAGACGGCCCGGTTGTCCACGAGCGTACAGTTGCGGATAATAGGGCCGCCGCCGCTGATATATATACCGCCGCCCCGATCGTAGGGTGCGCTGCCGCCGTTCGCATAGCCGCCCGTCACGAGGAAGCCGTCCAGCACCGCCGTCTCCGTGACGCCGATGCCAACCACCACATGATAGCTGTTATCACCGTAGGCCCCCATCGTCCCGATATCCCCGCTCAGGGTGACGACGTGGGTTGCCCAATCGCGCTCGCTGCGATCGGTCTCGGTGCCGTCGAACCCTCCGTAGAGCTGAACGCCGGGCACCATCTGAAACGCCGTGATGCGCTGGGTTGCGGTCACGGGCACAGGCCGGTATGTTCCCTCCGCGACCCAGATCTCATCCCCGTAGGTCGCGACCTCAAGGGCATTCTGCAGATCGTTGAACGCGTCCTCCCATGAGGTACCGTCATCGTTCCCAGTGGCGTCGGCGTCGACATAGATCGGCTCTCTGAGCGCTGCCAGCATCCAGGTGCTGAAGGATGTCACTCCTGTGGCCGTTATGCAGTTGTTGAGTATATCCAGGGTCCCGTTCTGATCGGTCCACAAGCCCTCATAAGCGTTCCAGCGGTAGATATCGAGGGCGTCCTCGTCCAGACCACTCACCTCGTCGTCCGTATAGCAGAGCGCCAGGTCGGCGTTATAGCTATCGCCGCTGGCTGTGATGCGCCATTGCGCGGGAATCGCGCGATAGCTCTCCGTTGATCCGGTTGGGTCACTTGCGGACTGTCCCCCAGTCGTATCTGGAGGTCCGTTTTGGCGGTTGACGGTGACGGTCATAGGGCCACCAGACGACAGCGTAAGCGCGGCGTAGGCTCCGGAGAAGACGTGAGTCTCCCCTTGGCTGAGAGCCGTTACCTGGCCCACCGCCTCGTTAGTCTGCATCTCGACCGCACCGATGTCGCAGGCGGAACCCGAGGGTCGCGGCCTACCACGCTGGTCATGGGTGAAGAGCCCGCTGCAGCCACTGACGCCGTTGGGGATGTGGTCTCGCGCGATACTGCTGGACTGCAGTGCGTGTGTCAAGGTTGCACCCCCGTTGTCCGCCAGCACAAAGAGGTCCGGGGCGGCGCCGGTGACGTTCCCGGTCGTGTCCCCGGTGATGGTGCAATCCGTCGTGTCCCACAAGAGGTTGTAGCCCTGAGAGTTCAACGAGTTATTATAAATATAGCACTCCGGTCCGTGCGGGGTGGCGCCTCCCGAAGCCGTACCCAGTGTGTTTTCAGCGATGATCGTATTTTGGGCGTTGACCGTCGCGCGGGAACCACCGTACAGCCCACCGCCGGATCCCGCCATAAAGCCATTCCCCGTCAGATTATCAACCACCGTCACGTGCTGCAGTGTGAGCTCGTGACTGCTGAAATTGGCAATGCCACCACCCATCCCGCCAGTGCCGGCGTCCCCTCCGAATCCATTGCCGGACTTGTTACCGCTGACGGTCGTGTTGACGATCGCCACTGCCCCCGCAACGTAAATCCCACCGCCAAATCCACCGTCTCCGGGATCGCCGGAGCTCCAACCCGAAGAACCGTAGTTCCCCCCCATACCAGATTGGTTGTCGTACACAGCACAGCGCACGATGGTGGCATCGGCGGTGCAGATACCGCCGCCCGCTCCGCCATCACCGCCATCGCCGCTGTAGGTGCCGCCATTGCCTCCGTGCCCGGCGTAGTTGTGATGGATCGCCGTATCCTCAAGGGTGAGGGTTCCAACCGTGCTGGCGATCCCACCTCCACTCCCACCCGAGCCGCCATAATCCGAACCGTTGACCGTCCCATTCCCGCCGTTGCCGGCGATGTTGTGGCGCACGACACAACGCCGCAGGGTTAACGTGCCCCCCTCGTTGTAGATCCCCCCACCTGAATAACCTGCACCGCCGCCGAAGCCTGTCGAGTCCGCCCCTTTCGGCGACAAGCCCCCGGTGATCGTGACATCCTCCAGGATCAAGTTAACGCCGGGATGAACCTGCATCACCCGGTCGATCCTATCAGCATCGATGATCGTCCGATCCGCGCCGGCCCCCGTGATAATCAACCGTTCCGTGACATCCAGGTCACCGCTGGCATTGGCATCGTCGTAGTGACCCTCAATACTCAATGTGTAGGTGCCGGGACCCAGCCCGATCATATCGGGGCTGGAAGGACCCGCAATGCCCGCACTACACTCTCCCGGGCTGCTCCCGGACGCGGTGTTGGTGTTAGCGGCTGTGATCGCCTCGCGCAATGTGCATTGCCCATCATCGGCAACCACGTCGTCGAAGCTACTAACATAGGCGGCCTCAACCTCTGGCACCGAAACCACCGCAATCATCCCTATCAGAAGCGCCGTCACCAAGCCCATTCGAAGACTGACCCATACCCAATGCTTCTCTTTCATCATACCCTCCGGTAAGGCTACGGATGGACTGAATTCACCCGCGCCCCTCTCAGCAAATTGAGCCCGCTCTGGTATTGACAGGGGTGTAAAGCTACCTCGGCTCATATTCTCAAGTCAGTGACTCACAAACCCATCAACTCTCCACAATGTCCTCCTCGGATTCCATTTCGACAGAGCGACGGATAAACGCGTTAAGATCTTCTAAATTTTTAAAATGGTGCACCTCCTCGCCGTCTACTGAAGCAACTTCACCACGCCACACGGGCGGCGTAGCATGCAGATATTCAAGCCAGACGCGTACAATGTAAGTGATCGTACGTCGCGTCAGAGGACTCTTCACATAGGCCTCCCAGACTCACAGCCAATGAAGACAGAACGTTGACAACTATCTCCAGGGTAGCATATTGACCTTACAATGAGCTTACTGCGTCTTATCAGAAGATGGGGTTCAAGCTCGATCTCAGCGAGTCCAACGGAGACAGGGGGCACCTGGTCATACGTGCAGAGTCGCGATGAACCCAGCGTCTAACGCACCGCATCTGGAGAAAAGATGTCTGGCTCGAGGATCTCCTCGCAGAGGCTGTAAAACATAGTCCGTAGCTGACCTGCATCGCAATATCCCCGAGCCAAAGTAAGCTCGGGGAGTTGAGTCAAGACAGAAGCTCTGGTTACCGAAATCCGATCAGGGTTCCACCAGGTTATGTTTCAACGCGAAAGAGACCGCTTCCGTACGGCTGGCGACATCCAACTTTGAGAGAACGGCGCTGACGTGAAACTTGACCGTGGACAGGCTGATGTCCAATCGCTGGGCGATCTGCCGGTTGGTCATCCCCTCGACCACTAGCGCCAGTACCTCTTCTTCCCGACCCGTCAAATCGTGCCCGAGCGGCGGTGCCTGTGTCGCCCGTCGGATCAAGACCTGCGCGGCCTCGGGAGCCAGGGTGGTCTTGCCCTCATCGGCTTTCCGGATCGCATCCGCAAGTTCCCTGGGCGTCACGTTCTTAAAGAGGTACGCAATTGCGCCGGCTTCGAGCGCTGATTGGATCAGATCGTCCTCACCAAAGCTGGTCAAGGCGACAACCTGCACGTCTGGATAGCGGGCGCGGATCGCCCGTATCGCAGTCACCCCATCCATACCCGGCATCATCAAATCCATAAGAACCACATCCACACGGCCCTCATCGCAATAATGCAGCGCAGCCTCCGCCTTTGCGACGTCAGCGATCAGTTTGAGATCGGGCATCGCCTCGAGAAACGCCGACAAACCCTCCCGCACCATCTGGTGATCGTCCACAATGACAACCCGTATCTGCTCAGCCAAGGTCTCGCTCCTTCCGGCTTCAGTCTTCTATGTATGCTCAGCCTGCCAAGTGAATGTCAGTTGTGTCCCCTCACCCTCTCCTGTATTAAGCGCGAAGGTTCCCCCGACCGCGGCAGCCCGCTCCCGCATATTACACACGCCCATATGATCCGACGTGATCCCGTCAGGATCAAACCCCCTTCCATCATCCATCACTTGAAGGCGCACAGCCCCCTCCTCACACCGTAGGGCCACCAGGACGTGGGACGCTTCGGCGTGCTTGATCACGTTGTGCAGAGCTTCCTGAACGATCCGATAACATACAACCTTGACCTCGGTCGGCAGATCGCAGGGACCGTGGACGTTCAGCGAGAACTCGGCCTTGCACCGCCCGGCTGCTGCGTCTACCAGATGACGCAGCAGATCCTGGATCCGCCCCTCGATCAATCCCTGGGGGCGAAGCTCCAACAGCATCGCCCGCATCTCGGCAAGCGCCCCGCGCGTCAGGTTCTCTAACTGTCTTAACCGGTATCGACCGGCCTCGACGTTCTCCTCCCATAGGTCCGGCAGCACGCCGGCGATCATACTCGCGGA
>CAYMAQ010000036.1:0-11366 GCA_964388385.1 uncultured Anaerolineales bacterium
GATAGCGCTCTACGATCTCGAGACCGACCCTTTTGAAGAGACCAACCACCTGAACCATATGAAGTATAACGAGCAACAGACGAATCTGCAGCAGGCCCTGCGACATTGGTATCAGGACATCCTGGAGCGTCGAGGATCCCGTCACAAGTCAGCCGCCGAGTCCTCACCGTTTTTTAGAGAGCAATGAGAATCCGCAGCGACATTGAGCGTCAAAATATAGAACCGACGAGAAATCAGGAGAAAACCGATAATGACAGAACCGATGACGTCCGGAGCACGTCTCTGGGCGGCCCTTAGTCAAGAACAGCCGGATCGCGTCCCCATCTGGATGCTCTATCCGCGCGAGCGCTACGGATCGTACGTCGACGTCTATAACCTGCCCAGCTACGAACGGATCGTACCCGTCATCCGCGAGCAGACCGACTGGCTCGATCGCCGTAACCTGGGCGCGCCGCCCTTCTACACAGACGCAGCGGAGATCGAAACGGAGGTCGATCACCGCAAGGGTTGGACCATCACCCGCCGGACCCTCCACACACCAGCCGGCGATCTGGTCTCGGAACACCGACAGGATGAGGAAAATGCGGCAGGCGCGCGGACCGAGCATTACTGTAAGACCATTGACGATCTCGAAAAGGTGCTTTCGATCCCCTACGAACCTGTCGAGCCCGATATGCGCGCGTTCAAAGAGGCCGAATCCAAACTCACCGATGAAGACGGTCTGATGATGGTCAGCATCGGGATGCCGATCGGTGCCGCGTACGGTCTGACCCATCCCGAAAACTTCGCGATATGGAGCCTGACGGAGCGCGAGCGCTTGGTGCGCTTCACTCAGGAGATCTTCGATCGCGAGTACACCTTTCTCGAAAAGGCACTCAAGCTCGGGGCCGGTCCCGTCTTCTTTGCGGTGGGCACCGAGTTTGTGGCCCCACCCATGTGTTCACCCCAGGCGTTTGAGGCGCTCATCACCCCCTTTGACAGGCCGATTTTCGACCTGATTCATCAGTACGGGGGGAAAGTCATCGTCCATCACCACGGAAATATCAGCGGAATCCTCGATCACATCGCGGATCTGGGCGCCGATGGCATTCAACCCATCGAGGAACCGCCGATTGGTGACTGCACGATGGCGGAAGCCAAAGCCCGCATCGGCGATCGCGTTTGCTTGGTGGGCAGCGTCCAGTATGATGATTTTGCCCGTCTCACCCCGGATGCGATGGAGGCCCTGGTCAAACGCCAGATCGCGGAGGCAGCACCGGGTGGTGGGATGATCCTGGCGCCCACCGCCGGACCCTATGCGACGTATCTCAGCGAACGACAGCAGGAGAACACGCTCCGGTTTATCGAAGCTGGCAAGAAGTGGGGGAAATACCCGTTGTCCTGGAGGTAGCAGGTTTTCGTAACGGCAAATGTCTTCAAGAGTTCCATGATCTAAAACAGAACGATCAGCAAGGGGAGGTTGACGATGAAACACGTGACACACCAGGCGGACTTTTGCGTGGTTGGCGGAGGGCTTTCCGGCATGTGTGCAGCTATAGCAGCTGCACGACACGGTGCCAAGGTCGTACTGATGCAGGATCGTCCCGTACTGGGCGGCAACGCCTCGTCGGAGATCCGCATGCACATCTGTGGCGCCCACGGGACGAACAACCGGGAGACGGGTATCGTTGAAGAGATCGAACTGGAAAATCGCTATCGCAATCCCAGGCAAAATTACTCGATCTGGGACAGCGTGCTCTACGAGAAAGTCAAGCTGGAGCCCAACGTCACCACGCTCCTTAACTGCTCCTGCAATGATTTGGAGATGGACGGCGACCGGATCACCTCGGTCACAGGATGGCAACTGACGACCGAGACGTGGCATACGGTGGAGGCCGATCTCTTCGCCGACTGCTCCGGTGACAGCATCCTCGCTCCGCTCTCCGGCGCCGAGTTCCGCGTAGGGCGGGAAGCCCGAGATGAGTTTGACGAGGACATCGAGCCGGAGACCGCCGACAAGAAAACGATGGGGATGAGCTGCCTGATCCAGGCACGTGAGACAACGGAACCCCAGCCCTTCACCCCCCCGTCCTGGGCCTACGTCTATGAGACCTGCGACGATCTACCGAACCGAAGCCATGACATTCTGAAAACCAACTTCTGGTGGATCGAGTTGGGCGGCGAGCAGGACTCCATCCACGATACCGAATCCATCCGCGACGAGCTTCTCAAGGTCGCGTTCGGGGTGTGGGATCATATTAAAAATCACGGGGATCACGGCGCGGACAACTGGGTGCTCGAATGGATGGGATTCCTACCCGGCAAGCGCGAGAGCCGTAGGTACGAGGGCGACGTGATCATGACCCAGAACGACGTTCGTGCGGAAGGCAAATTCGAGGACCTCATCGCGTATGGCGGTTGGACGATGGACGACCATCATCCCGGCGGTATGAACTGGTCCGGCAAGCCAACAATCTTCCATCCAGCCCCCGCGCCCTTCGGCATTCCCTACCGCACGCTCTACTCCCGCAACATCGATAACCTCTTCTGCGCAGGTCGGAACATCAGCGTCACTCACGCCGCAATGAGCGCGACTCGGGTGATGGCGACCTGCGCGGTACTCGGGCAGGCTGCCGGCACGGCAGCTGCCATCGCGATACGAGAGGGGATCACACCCCGTGGGGTTTACGATTCACACGTCGACGAGCTCCAGCAGACGCTGATGGACGACGATTGCTATCTACCCTGGCAGGGCCGCAAGGTACCCGATCTGGCACAGCACGCTCAATTGACCGCGGAAGAGGGAAATCCCGAACCGCTGCGTAACGGTCTGGACCGTCCGATTGAGGATCAGGATAACGGATGGCGAGGATCTCTCGGCTCGTGGGTGGAGTACCGCTTCGATACCCCGCAGCGCGTACGGCGTCTTCGCTTCACCTTTGACAGCGACCTCGACCGCCCCGAGAAGAACCAGCCCCACTACTTCCCGCTTGACGCCGAGCCAGTCTCGGTGCCGGAACCGATGGTTCGCGCGTTCCGCATCGAGGCTCTGGATGATAACGGGACGTGGCAGGTCGTCGCCCGGAAGGAGAATAACTACCAGCGCCTCGTCCAACTGGACGTCGACGTCGAGTCAGAAGCCATCCGGTTCATCCCCGAAGCTACGTGGGGTGCTTCCGCCGCTCACGTCTTCGCCTGGGACGTCTCATAGACGCTGACGAGATAGCCAAATCAACCTGCGCGGGGATGGCATCCGCCATCCCCGCGTTTCCAACGGGTGGTCGTCATCTCAGCCGTAGGACTGTATGACATCCCTCCCGAGTTAACAATCGGGGTGGACGTTTGAAAGCATGCACTACCAGGCGTAGGCCTGGGGGGCGGGCGCGTTGTTTCGCAGGGGACGACCCCGGTTGATGTCGAAGATCTCGTTAAGCCGTGTCATCGTCTCCGCGTCCAATTCCAGCGAGGTCGCGCGATCCAGCCCCTCGAGGTGACGGAGCGTCCGGACGCCCACAATCGCCGAGTCGACCGCCGGATGCGCCAACGCCCAGGCAATCGCCACGACGTGTTCCGGCTCTCCCAGATCCTCGCAGACCTCGGCGTACGCTTCAAATTGCGGAATGCGGTCCTCTGTCATTGAGTACTCGTCCCAGACATCACCGGACCGGGTTCCCTGTTTAATCTCGGTCTTGCCGGCCAACAGCCCACCCCCCAGCGGCATATAGGGAATCACACCAATCCCGAACTCCTTCGCTGCCGGAAGGACCTCCAGCTCCGGGATGCGGTTCAACAGATTATACTGGGTCTGCTCCGACACGATTCCCATATCCCCGCGTTGCCAGGCAGCCATCTGGAACTTCGCAAGGCCCCAGGCCGGAAAATTACTGGTCCCCACGTAGAGGATGTCGCCATAGTCCTGCAGTCGCTCAAACGTACGCCAGAATTCCTCAATCGAAATCGTGTAGTCGATGTGATGCACCTGATAAAGGTCGATGTGATCCGTCTGCAGGCGCCCCAGTGAATCTTGGCAGTGCTTCCGCACCTTGTAGGCGGAGATCCCGGCGCCCTCGTTGGGGCCCGGGTCCGGCACCATACCGCCGTAGACCTTGGAGGCCAGGACGACGCTGTCTCGACGCCCTCCACCCTGCGCAAACCAACGACCGATGATCTTTTCGGTCCGTCCGGTGTTGGGCCGCCCGCCGTACACATTGGCGGTATCGAAGAAGTTGATCCCCATCTCTAAAGCGCGGTCCATAATGGCGAAAGCCTCGTCCTCCGGCGTGCGGTTCCCAAAGTGCATAGTTCCCAAGCAGACCTTGCTCACCTCGAGGTTCGAACGTCCCAGTCGCGTGTATTCCATAGCCGTATCCCCTTTTTGTGACAAACGCAATAGTCAATAACTTTATCTTTCTTTATCGTATTATACTGGATACTCGCACAATTAACAACATAGCGATCTCTGATTTTTACAAACCGATAGATGCATATATACTGGATGAGGTAGTCACACCGATTCGACCGGATCGGAGGATTCAAATCTGTGTTCGAGAGTCCACTCTCATAGGAGACGAGTCAAGATGAGTATAAAAATCGGTATCTGCGGAATTGGTGCGTTTGCCCGTAACTTCATCCCCCTGTTCAAAGCCCATCCTTGGGTCGATGAGGTCGTGCTTGCAGACCTCATCGAAGAACGAGCCCAAGAGCAGGCACAAAGACACGATATCGTGCGTACCTACGATTCATTGGAGGCACTCTGCAACAGTGACGTCGACGCCATTGCCCTGATGACTCAGCGACAACTGCACGGTCCCCAGGCACTGCAGGCCCTCAAGGCCGGCAAACACGTTTACAGCGCAGTCCCCATCGGTCAGACGGTCGACGAGATACGCGACATCGTCCGGGAGGTCGAAGCATCAGGCCTCATCTACATGACCGGTGAGACCAGCTACTACTATCCGGCTCCCATCTATTGCCGCCGGCGATATCGCCAGGGCGACTTCGGAAGGTTCGTATACGGAGAGGGCCAGTACTATCACGATATGTCGCACTTCTACGAACCCTTTAGGCGATCGGGCGGCCCGGACTGGAGACAGATAGCCGGCATCCCACCGATGCACTATCCTACCCACAGCGTCAGCATGATACTATCTGTGACACAAGCGCGGGTTGAGTCGGTCGCCTGTCTGGGCTACGTGGATCAGCATGAAGACGGCATCTTCCGCCAGGGATCCAACCTCTGGGACAATGTCTTCAGCAACGAAACCGCGCTGATGCGCACGTCCGACGGCGGGATGATGCGGATCAACGAATTCCGCCGCATCGGCCACAGAGGGATGAGTTCGGTCCAGATGAGTCTCTACGGTACAGACGCGTCTTTTGAGGAGCAGGCGGATAGTCAGGTTTGGGTGACCAACGACCGCGAGGAGATGACGGACCTCAACGATCTGCTCAGATGCCAGGATATCCCAATCGATGAGCCTCAGAATGATGTCGATGCGACGGTCCTGGAGGAGTTTTTCAGTGGGGTATCAGAGGTCCATCCCGTAGATAGGCTTCCGCGCGAGTTCAATGGACTGCACAACGGACACCTGGGCTCGCATCAGTTCCTCGTCGATGACTTCGTCAAAGCAGTGGTGACGAATGCCCTCCCACCCAATCATGTCTGGGCAGCAGCCCGGTACTGTATACCGGGACTCATCGCACACCAATCCGCCGTCGACAACGGGCGTTGGATGGACGTACCGGATTTCGGCGACCCACCCGATGAATGGGAAAGGCTGGATCCGGACTTCCGGGTCTGAACTTTTAAGGTTTCCCCCACCCATGCCCAGAGTTATGGACTATAATAAGTATAGAAAGGCCTGAGTGGCAATCGAAAGTTAGAAGGGAGAGAAAAGCGATGTCTGAGGAACGGTTGAAAATCGGCGTAGATCTTGGTTTGGGCTGGCTCCCGGACTATCCGGACTTCCGCGACTACACGCTTGAGACGGATCGCGTCTCTGGTCGTCTCAAGAAAATAGGTGGAGAGAGATCGATCAAGGAAATGGTCACCGAAATTGGTGTGCCGGAAGACACGATGAGCATGGGAGATCCCCAAGGGGCGATGTTGGGGAAGTCCAGCACCGACTTGAGCAAGTATTGCTCTCCTATCGAGAACCAGGGGAGCATCGGATCCTGTACGGCTAACGCTGGCGTGGCGCTCGTCGAGTACTACGAGAAAAGAGCCAGCGGGGAACACGTGGACGCCTCGCGCCTCTTCCTGTATAAGACAACCCGCAACCTGCTCAAATTCGAGGGGGATACCGGGGCCTATCTCCGAACGACGATGGGTGCTATGGTACTCTTTGGAGTGCCCCCGGAGGAATATTGGCCCTACACCGACAGCAAACCCGAATACGACAAGGAGCCGACGGCGTTCTGCTATGCATTTGCCCAGAGCTATCGAGCACTACAGTACTTCCGACTCGACCAACCCAACGATCTCCCGCGCAAAAAACTGCTCTCCAGGATCAAAGCGATGCTGCTGGCGGGGCTTCCGGTGATGTTTGGGTTCAGTGTCTTTAGCTCAATCTCACAGGCTTCCGATGACGGTAAGATCCCCTATCCATCCAGGGGCGATGACCGCGCGGGCGGTCACGCCGTGATGGCTGTTGGTTATAACGATGAGATTGAAATCAAGAACGAGAATGGGTCTGAAGAGCCGACGGTAGGGGCTTTCAAGATCCGCAACTCGTGGGGGACCGGTTGGGGTGTGGGTGGCTACGGGTGGCTTCCCTACAAATACGTCCTCCAGGGACTGGCTGTTGACTGGTGGACGCTGCTCAAGAACGAATGGATTGAGACCGGCAACTTCGGCTTCTGAGAATCGTTGCGCGCCGGATCAACTCGATACAACAGATAAGGAGCCAGAGACCGAGTACGAGACGGGCTTTGGCTCCTTCAGTTTAAAACACCTCAAGCGAGTCGAACAGGTTAAAGGCGTCGAGATAACGGTCAATCGCGGCAGCAATACGGTCGACGACAAAGCGATGGGGATCAGGCATCACAAGCGCGACATTTTCATAAAGATGGCTGCGCGCCTCGACCACCGTGTCAGCTGTCCATACGTAGCGGGCTCCGGTCTGTGCCAGCCAGCGTCGCCGATCCGGGGAGAGGTCCTCAAAATCAGGGAGAGCCTGCGTCTCAGGATCGCGTTCGTCCGGCTGCACCCATTTTTTCCACCGCCCGGATGCCCTGACCGCCTCTTCCAGCACAGCCATAAAGTTAGAGGGCGCCCGGTTCCGCCGGTGACAGAGAACCGTCTCCTTGGCAACCAGATCCTCCAGAGCCTCATACTCAACCGCTGTAAACTCAGGGCCCACGTTAGCGCCTCCCATACCGGATTCCGGATAAGCAAACGGATTCTCGACCCAGTCCGTGTAGTGTCCTTTGATCAGGGAGCCGTAGGATTCCACGATTTTCCTTAACCGCGTCGCCGTCACGGGATCGAAGGTCGTCGTGTGCAGGTCCGTTCCGACCTTGGCGACAACAAAAACAGGCCAGGCGTTCTGGAGCCCCCTCTCCTCCAGCTCACGATGCAATCGCGTCAGGAAGTGCGCAAAGACCGAGAGATCCGCCAAACCACCGTGAACCTCCTCGGTGCCGACCTCATAATCCACGGGAGGAAGTCCCAATCTGTCCCGTTCTGCCTCGGCATGGACCATCAGTTCCACCGTCCGGTCGACAACCGTGTCAATCGGTACCCCCTGTCCTTCGGGACGTGTTCGATCGACGGTCGGATCGATGTGGAGCAGACGGTATCCTGCCTCGAGAGAGGCCGTCAGTGATGCCTTTACCGCCTGCATCGTAGCCTCCAGACTCAATCCCTTCAGCGTGTGCATATCCTTTAACCACGGCCCGCCGTGATCCAGACAGGGATAGAGGGGGCCTGCCCAGCCGAAAGCGTCCGCCGTCTCCTCGATCTCGAGCACCAGATCCTGCTGCGTCCATCCGGTATAGCCACCGTCGCGGTCGACTTGATTGAGGGTCGCCGCAAAAAGCATAGGGGCGTTGCTCCGGGAGGCAGCCAGAATTGCGGCATCCAGCACAGCCTTGGAGTTCGGGCAGACAGCCAAAAGTGTCGGCGGCAATACGTCGGCGTTCCCAAGTTCGATGATACGATGCACCAGGGTTCGTAGTCTTTTCATAGGTTAGCATACTCCTCATACCAATGGCTCGAGACTACAGACGGCGCCAGGATATCGGTCCAAGGACGCGCTAACGCATCACATATCGCCGTGATGCGTGCCATCCGATCTCGAACCACATCCCGCAGAAATACAGCCCTTTCCAACCCATCGAGGTTGGTCGCCTCTTTCCAGACCGCCCGCCCGACGGCCACGCCTGAGGCTCCGGACTTGCAAGCGATCACGACTTGCCTCAGGTAAGTCTCGTAATCGACCCCAGCCGACAGCAAAATCCAAGGGATTGTGCTGGCTTCAGAAAGCGCCTGACAGGCTTCCTCCCAAACCAATGCGTCCTTTTCGAGGCCGGCATCCAGGGGGAATTCGGTCTTCAGCACGTCAGCACCTAAAGGGGTAAGCTGCCTGGCGGTCTCAATAACCACTTCCCTTCGATCTTCCCCGGTCGGTTTGGACAGATTGGGATCGAGGGCATAGGAGAGTGTCTCCAAGAAAAACACGACATCATGCTCCTCACATGCAGCCGCGACCTCGGAGACCAGCGTCCGAATCTCACCCGCCGTGGGCGACTCCGGATGATAGTAAACTAGCAGTTTGACGGCGCTGGCGCCCATCCGCTTCGCCTGAGCGACGCTCCAGCCAGGTAGCACCTTGCTGTGCCGCGCGTTCGAAGAGCCCGTATATCCCGAGGACTCCAGTGCGACGAGCAGGCCGACGTCACGGGGCAGCAACCCGGACACGATCGCTTGGGGCGCCCCATAGATCGGATCCAGGAGCAGTGCGGTTGCATTCGAGCCTACCTGCTGGACGATCTGCTGTTTGAACGACGTCATTAAGGCTTCAGTGCCCGGGGCCGAGGGGTCGAGATTCAGCGCCCGAAGCAGACTGTTCCGGTGATCCAAAGCCAACACAGCCAACGCCCCTCGACTTGTCGCACATTGTTGTAAGCCCCGGTACTTACCGACAGACAGTGCCCGTCTACCGCGTGTACCCGTATCCTGTTTGTTTTGCATCGTCTTCCCTCCTGAATCTGTCGAAATCATTGAGCGATAGAAGCCGTCGCCAATCCCACGAACCGATGCGCAGTCACGACTCGAGACGCGCGGTTATCTCATCCCAGGTCGGCTGTCCTTTGAGTCCGCCAATTTCCCCGGCGACACCTCGACCGCAGTGACACGCAATCGCCAGACTGCGCGGTAAGCTCATATCCTGCAACCATCCTGCCAGGAAACCGGCATCAAAACTGTCCCCGGCCCCCACGCTATCCCCTCCGGCCTTTGCCAGCGGAAGCGTGCAGGTGTGCGGGGCCTCGCCGGTATACACACTGGCACCATCACCTCCCCGCTTGAGCGCCAAAATAGGGATGCCTCGTGCCTGTAATTCATCGATCGCCGCGCTAACCGTGTCGCGCTTCGCGATGCGCATCGCCTCCTCCGTGTTAGGTAGAAAGACGTCGACCATTGAAAGAACCTCGGTTAACTCACCGTTCCAGTGCTCATCCGGGTCCCAGTTGGTATCGAGTGAGACACTGAGTCCCAGCGCTTTGGCTCGACGCACGAGGGCCGATGCTTGAGGCCGCAGGCCGGTATGAAGAAAGAAACTGCCGTAATGTAGATGCCGGGCGGAAGCGAGAAAGTCGTCGGTCACATCCTCCGGCAGCAGTGCGTTGATCGATCCCATATACGTGAGGATGGCCCGATCGCCCTCTTTGCAGAGCGCTACGCTGAAGCCGGTTGTCAGGTCTGGATCGACCTGCACGAACCGGGTATCAACGCCGCTCTCGTTCAGGCGGCTGAGAATCAGACGTCCAAAGTCATCATCGCCCACCTTCCCCAGAATGCCAACCCGCAGCCCCAACTTGGCCGCTTGACAGGCGAAGATACTGCAGGATCCTCCCATTTCCAGGTCGTACGAATCGACGAGTTGCTCCGCTTGACCAAACCGAGGTACGATGTCCCCCCCGGTCATAATCAAGTCGACACAAAGATCGCCCAACGTGATAATGTCGTAGCTCTTCATGGCTGAATGGCTCCTATCTATTCACAGACGAGCTGCTATTGTTGATAGCGACGGTTTTCATACGCCGCGAGCCTGACGCCAGGCATCCAGAAAGACTTCGAGGTTCTTCCAGGTCTTGGGAGCATCGAGGGTGATGTTATCCACCGGGGAGAGGATAAATCCCTCCGGGCCCAATGTGTCGATGGCCGTACGGACGGCGTCGCGAATCTCCTGAGGGGTTCCCATTTCCACGGTCACAGCGCCAGACACTCCACCCCAAAGGCAAACCCGCCCGCCCAACGTCTCGCGGATGCGCTCCATATCGGTGTGCGTCCCCTGCTCGGGATCGATGCCTACGAGAACGTCGATACCTGAGTCCAGGTAGTCGTCAAGCAAGGGCATAAGCCCGCTCGTACAGATAATCCCAAATTTCGCGCCGTGAGCGTGGGCCAGCGCCGCTTCGGTTTGAAGACGGGGAAGGATCGTACGCCGGTAAAAACCCGGCGTCACAAAGTCGCACCCCTCGTACCAGGCCCGCCGGAGATAGAGATCAACCGGCGCGGAGAGGACAACCGCCATCCGGGCCATCGTCCACTGGTGGATGATCTCCATCAGTGCGTCGACGGTCTCCGGAGCTTCCATCGTCATGATCATCAAATTCTGCATACCGCACAACCAGTTTGCCATGTCCATACCCACGCCCCACCCACCGACCAGCAGCACACTATGGGCCTTGGCGAAGGCACGAGCTCGCGAGGCTTCACACCGGAAATCAGCGATGTCAGCTTCAGAGGGAGGCCGCAAAAGGTGCGCCAGGATGTCCAGGTCACCCGCTTCTGTGATAAGAGGCTTGACGGCTCTCGGAATCTGGTAATCATCCATAAAGGGAATATGATCACCGTGAGGCCAATCCTCAGAGAGCGCGACAGTCGTGGATAAGGCACCCCGAGGCGTGTGGTAAGTCTTATGAAGCAGATCGCGCCCGCCTTCGATGCGTTCGCAGCGCTCCTCGATGACGACGTCATCGGGAAGCTGAACTGGCAATCCCCGGAGGTCGGGGTGTTCCGGCCTCACCGAACGTGGCGCCGTCGGGATAAAAAGCATCGGGTCGAGTCCCATCTCACGCTGTGCTTTGACGACCTCGTAGCGGTTCCCCTGATATCGTTGGCGCAGCGCAGAGAAACTCATGAAGCAGCACGGTACATAGTC
>CAYMAQ010000036.1:11466-21309 GCA_964388385.1 uncultured Anaerolineales bacterium
AGAATCGCCGTAAGCCCCGGCGGCAGCTCACCAAAACTAAGGGGTTGGAATCCCATCCCATTGATCAGCGTCGTCGCTTCCAGCACCGCGCCCTTGGGCAGGTTAATAGCCTGCCCTTGATTAGGCAGGTTCACGGTCCTTAGAATCTCATCCTCACCCGTCGCGGCGCTCAGCACGTCGATGAACAGGTCTTCATCCTTGAACGTCTCGCCCGCGCTCTCGTCCTCAGGTGCCTTCGTGATCGGGGTGCGTCCATACGCTTGGTCGGCCATCTCCTCGAAGACCTTATCAAACCCCGCTGCGTACTCCTCGAAGCTGTGCCCGGCGTCGACCCCGAAAGTTTTGCCGTAATAAGCCCCCCTGCCCTGCCAACCCGGCACGAATTCACAGATGTGTCCATCGCCCACACAGGGAAAGGCATCGAACGTCTCAAAAAGCTCCCAGGTATAGGGGTTGCGCTGGAAGGCCGGGGCATCGGCGTCCTCCTCCATCTTCTGGCGCAGCAAGGACCAGGCATCCTCGCCCTCGTATTGGAAATCGGTGATCCATGTGAAGTGATTCACGCCAATCGCCCGGCACCGCACATCCTCCCACGGCACCCCAATGAGGTTGGCAAGGTAGTGTTCATAGTAGGTGACACCATAGCAGAGACCCGCAATTTGCACGCGGGTCGTCTTCGCCACAGCCCAGCAATTGACCGTCATCGGATTGGTAAAGTTGATAAACAGGGTGTCCGTACACAGACGCTCGATGTCTTTGGCGACCTCCACGAGGACCGGAATCGTCCGCAGGGCCCGGGAGACGCCGCCGGCCCCATACGTATCCCCGGTCGATTGATAAATGTCGAATTGGCGGAAGATCGTGACATCCTTTTCCCAAGCCCTTCGTCCGCCAACGCCAATTGTGGAGACTACAGCATCCGCCCCAGGTAACACCTCGCACCTATCGAGAGATCCCGTGATACTGACCGGGGCGTCGTAGAGATCGACCAGCCGTTTTGAGAGCTGCGTTGCGATATCCAAACACTCCTCATCAATATCGACCAACCTGACGTCCCATTCCCCACCCTTCGCGATCAGGCTCTCCACGATACCACGGGTGAAATAGGTGCTTCCCACCCCCAACAGCACAATCGTCTTTTTCATCAATGACGCGTCCTTTTCTCTATGGAGACCAGCATGCTTACTTCCCATTCGTGGACGCAACGTCGGCCCACGACGGCTGACCCTACGTAACAATATCATACGGTGTCACAACAAGAGCAGGCCTTATCCATCCTCAGATACTTGATGGAAAAGCCAAGTAACCCACCGCTACTACCGCGTCAGGTCCCAGCGTGCCCGTTCAATGACCTTGAGCACGCCGCGCTCCAGCGAAGAGGACATCATCCGCACCGGTTCCCGATCAACCTCTGCCTTAACCCGGTGTACGACATCCCGCGCCTTGTCGGCATCCAGACCGCTCCCATCGGCGCTCCAGGCCTGCAACATCTGACGGGACCAGATATCCGGGTTCCATATCTCCTGCCTGAAGTGTCGCGCGGTATGCAGACGATTGAGATACTGACCGCCCGGACCCGCCTTCAAAATCGTTTCCAGGCCGATGGCCTCTTCATCCACCCGGTACTCGTGAACGAACCGACTCAAGGCATCCAAGAACTCATTGTCCAGGACCATCTGAATCGGTGAGTACACTTGATCGATGGCCAGCAATCCGACGTCCATCCAGAGGCTCCCCCCGCACATCAAGGTCGGAAGCGCGGAGAGCGCCTTCTGAGCCCCGGACTCGACCGATGGACGCTTGGCATCAGTGAGACCAGCGTGACCGGAGAACGAGGCACCGTAATACCGCGCGAGTTGTGCGACCATCACATTGGCGATCGCCATCTCCGGACGACCAAACGGTCGAATCGCAGTGCGCATGTCCATCGCAGCCAACGAACACCCAAGGTGCAGATGTCTCTGATCGAAAAGCGCCCAATCCAGAATCGAGAGCGCCAATTGCTCGGCGAGATTGAGTGTCACCGCCCCCGCCAGCGTAACAGGCGCCGTGGCGCCCATCGTCATCATACTGTTGCCGATGTTGACCTGGAGTCCATGCTCTCGGAAATATGCAACCTGGTGGGCCTCGTGCCGCCCGAGTTTCAAGGACGGGATCAGATAGACGGTCCCGTGAAAAACCTCAGCAAGGTCCCTGTCCTGCTCCGACGCCAGAGTCTCATAAAGGGCTACCAGATGAGGACAGATCTCATCATTGAGAATCGTCCCGGCTTCGGAAGCGCCATATTTCCAGCAGTAGTAACGCTCGTAGAGAGGCACCAGAGGCGCTGGGACCCGTAATGGGCATCCCAACATCGAGGCACCGCTTACCCTTTCCAGCTTGCGCGCGAGCGCGAAATAAAGGGCCATCCGCTCCTCTGTCCAAGGCACCAGGGTATCCGTGACCGGATCGTGATAGAACCCTTCGTAGACTCCGGCCGACCCGTGGACACGACGCACGGGATGCTCCCAATCCACCTTCGGCGCATCCGCAATAAAGCGTTCGACGTAATGGTTGGAAAAAAACGCCCGATGCGCCTCGTAGTCCACGTCAACTCCGCGTTCGGCCAATGCGCCAAGGAGCTGCCGGTTTTCAATCTCTATGCCCATACGAGCCAGAATCGTCAAGGCGCTCTGATGAATCAGCCCGATGTCTTCATCGGAAAGGACCGTATAGGGGTGGCCTGCCACGTACATAGACCTTCAGCCTCTCACAAATACACCGATATCTCTTCACTCCGAATGGGAGAGACGATTTCGACGTCTCTCCCAACATCACGGCTACAGCGACACGACGGCGGTCAGATTGTGAGGATGATCGGGATCGAAGCCCTTCGCGATCGCTCTGTGATAAGCCAGATGCTGAAGCGGTGGCAGCATCAAGGGCAGACGTGCCAGTCCGTCGACGCCACTCTGCAAAGCGATCACGTCGGCGGCATCACCTAGCGGATCGCACAGGTGCGCATCCTCCGCCAACGCGAGGATATGAGCCCCGAGATCTTGCATATCGACTAAAACCTGAACCGTTTCAGCCTGCCCGGAATCCGGAACTAAACCGATCACCAGGGTCTGATCGTTGACCATCGACATAGGTCCGTGACGGAATTCCAGTGGATGGTAAGCTTCTGAGTAGGAGAGCGTCATCTCCTTCATCTTGAGCATCGCTTCGCTGGCCAGACCGTAGAGCGGCCCCCCACCCAGGAAGTAGAACCGTTCGAGGTCCAGATCCGCACCCAGACGTTTCGGGATATCCCCAAATCGCTCGACGAGGCGGGTGAGTACAGATGGGAGCTTCCTAAGCGATGCCACCAACGCCTCATCCTCGGCCAGGACACCGGCGAGTGCCTGCGTAAGCAGGAACATGCTGCTGAAGGAACGGGTTTGGGCGATCGACGCTTCCTGCGCATCGGATGCGAGCAGAGCGAAATCGGCTGCCTGAACAAGGTCGCTGTCTGGATAGCAACTTACCGCCAACACAGACCCACCCTTGACCTCACGGAACCGGTCGACAGCTCTCAAAGTCTCGGTCGTCGTGCCGGAACGTGAAATCGCCAGCAGCAACGTCTCACCCGGCAGCATCGCCTCCGGAGTCAACCAGACCTCCGACGACGGAAACGGGGTCGCCGCGATCCTTGCGTGTCGGGCGATCATCGCAGCCGCCGACTGGGCCAGATAATGCGTCGATCCGCATCCGATTGTCACGACGCGTTCGTAGGACGCTCCGCTTAGAAAGCGGTCGAGTGATACGCGTTGAACGGCGAACCCCTCCAGGGTAGCTTGCCACGTCTCAGGTTGACTAACGATTTCCTTCCAGGTTTCATACGTATGTGTCATTGATCCTCCTTATGAGGCGCGAGTATTACCTCGACTCCTCGCGCCTTAAACTGAGCAACCATATCCGGGTCGGCCTCAGCGTCGGTAACGAGCATCGTGATGCGGGAAACCGGTGCCACAAAGGCGGGCGCAACCCGATCGAACTTCGTATGATCCGCCACGACCACCAGCGAATCGGCCATCTCAATAATGGCCCGATCCGTCATAACCTCAGGAAGATAGTCGTGGGTCATACCTGCGTGGACGCTGATCGCCCGCATTCCGATGATGACCTTATCAACGCGCAGGTCCTGCAACGCAGACTCAGCAATGTGCCCGATCAGAGACATCTCAGAGGGACGCAGTACCCCACCCGTCATCACGACGGTGACGCCCGCCGCCATCGCGAGCTCATCGGCCACCGTTAGAGCGTTCGTAATAACGGTGACGTTTTTTCGATCGGCGAGGTATCGGGCAACATAGGCAACCGTCGAACCGGAGCCGAGAAAGACCGCATCTCCATCCGCAACCAATTCCGCAGCAGCCGCACCAATGTCCTCCTTATCGTGGAACCGATCCTGCAGGCGCTGGATCACCGGGGGTTCTGGGGGGATTCGGTCCGCTGCCACAGCACCGCCATGAACGCGCCGCAGAAAGCCGTTCGTCTCCAGCTCGCGCAGGTCGCGGCGTATGGTCACCGCACTCACACTAAAACGTTCACTCAGCCCGACCACGGTGACCTGCCGATCCTCCTTGAGGATCTCCAGGATTTGATGCTTTCGCTCCTCTTTCAGAGTCATACTCGGATCCTATCCCAATCGCCAATTCGATCACATTCGAAACCTAACTGATCACATTATAAGCGTTTGCGCAAATAGTCAAAGGATAGCCTTCAGATTCACACCACTTTGCGCCAAGAACCCCTCGATGACCGCCGCCGCGTTCTCGGTGGGCGTCTCGGGTTGAAAACCCTTGGCCGGACCCAAGATGTAGCCACCGCCCTTGCCCATCTCGCGACAGAGCCGATCGATCTCCGCACGGATGGTCTCAGGCGTCCCAAACGGGATCGTCGACTGCGAGCCGAGCCCACCCCAGAACGTCAGATGATCGCCGAACTTGCGCTTCAGGATGTAGGGGGCGTTGCCCTCGGCCTCCGGCTGGACGCTTTCATAAACGTCGAGACCAATCTCAATAAGATCCGGCAGTATATCCACGATACTCCCACAGCAGTGGGTAAGCACATACTTTCCCGACTCGTGAACCCGATCGTAAAGGCGTGCCAGGCGCGGTTTGAGGATCTGTCGCCATCGCTCCGGCCCCATCAAAACACCACGTTGATAGCCCCAGTCGTCACTGAACATAATCCCATCGACCGGCAGCGTCAAGAGCTGTTCAATAATCGCCATTTGATGATCGGCCAGTGCCTCGATCAGCGCATCGTAGAAATCCGGGTGCGCTGCCATATCCATCATCGCGTTCTCAAAGCCCCGTACCGTCCAGGAACGCTCGAACAGGCCAAACCCAAAACCCGCAACCAGAAAATAATCCCGGTTGTCCTCAATCAGGGCCCGCGCCCAGGGTTCCCAAGCATCCTCGAAGCAATCCTCGATATCGGGAAGGGTTAAATTGTCCAAGGATGGTTCTTTTAACGCCGGTTCTTCCAAGCCATGCGGCCTCAGGTCGGTCCGCCAAACGGTCCCGTACAGGTCCGTGAAATAGCGCCCCTCATCCGTGAGATCGCCCGATCCCATGCTCAGGCCCTGACTGGGTATAGGGAGATGTCTGATTGCCGGGTCGAGTGCGGCTCGCCACTCGACAGTTCCGTAATACGTGTCTAGACGTTCGCCGACATCCCCCTCAAACCCGCCGATGGTATAAGGCAGTATATCGGTCTCGTGATGCACGATTTGTTCGATGACCCTTTCTTTGTGCGTTAAGCTCATTATTGGTCTCCTTCTTTATCACGTCGTCTCAAAGGCTCCCTCATGACAATCGTAGCGTGCAAACCGTGGCTTGGCAGGCCGGCGCGCAAAGAGCACCACGATCGACAAAATCAGAGGAAGCACAGCCAACACCGTTAAAGCCTGCGTGTAACTTCCCAGCATATCGCGGGCCATCCCCATCGGCATCGGGCCCAGTGCCGATCCGGCAACCTGGATCAAGCTCGAGACCCCGGTGATCGCGCCCAGGTGACGCCGGCCGAAATATTTGGCCCAGACAACCGCAGACACGGTCATCGCCAAGGCACTGGTCAATCCCATAACGATCCCGTAGACCAAGGCCGACGTCCTTCCCTGCAAACGGGGGGCCATCAGCAGCGTCGCCGTTTGTCCCAACAGCGCCACGGAGAGCAGATACCGGATAGGAGCCCGGTCGGCCAGAATTCCGGCGCCTAACCGCACCACAGATGCCGCAATGGCGATCGTCATAAAGGCCGCTGCGGCCGCCTCTGTCGAGAGATTGGCATCATCAAAGATACTGACCATATGAAACTGCAATCCCGTTCCCAGCATAGAGAGACTGGCCCCACCCAGGCTGATGATCCAGAAGACCCAGGTGTGCAGAGCTTCACGACGGGTCCAGTTTTCCTCAACGAAACCGCCATCAGCCTGAACATCTATCTTCGCTTCGGGATTCGTGCCATCTGGCAACAGCCCGTACTCCTCAGGCTCGCGCCGGAAGAAAATTAACCCTATCGGCAACATCACAACAGCTACAAACAGCCCCAGCAGCATATAGCTGGTACGCCACCCAAAGCGTGCGATAAGCGCATGAATCAACGAAGGAAACGTTCCACTGCCCAGCAATCCCGTGATGACCCCGGTCAGGCTGAGCACCATACCCCGCTTGCGAACCCACCAGCGATTCATCACGTTGATGCTCACCATCCCCAGACTGCCTTGTCCCATCATCCGGATGAACACGAACCCCACGCCCAACATCACGGCGTTCTGCACCGTGCCCATATACAGACAAGCCAGCGCGAGCCCCACGGTGATTATCCCCACCATCATACGGGGACCACGCTTGTCGATCTGCCCCCCGATGACCGGTAAAGCAAAACTGGCGGTCAGCGTCCCAATTGTGTAGAGTGTGCTGACCAACGAGCGACTGAGACCCAGATCCTCAATGAAGTGGTCAATAAAGATCGAAACCGAGTACGTCTGACCGGGACTGGTCATAATGATACCGATCCCTGCAGCGATCAGAATGATCCAACCGTAATAGACAGGAGATCGGTTGACGAACCGGCTGCTCTTCATCACTGCCCCAGCACCTCTCTTTTCCCCATCCGCACCGTTCGCATATCCGTCACCCCCTTGCGCACTATCAGGCGGTGATACGGCAGCGGATTGACTGCGTTTAACCATACAAAATCCTTCCTGTAAAGACTAAGAATGTGTGTCGGTCAGCCATGCGACCTGGTAAGGTCCCAAGGTGATCTCAAGCACACCAACATTAGCGGCGACAAACTGTTCCTTGAGTAAATCCCACCATCGCCCGGCCCCCTTGAGCTGCAAGCGCTGAAGATCGAGACCCAAGAGAACGCCGGAATCCGTGACGTTGTGTATACAGAGAACGCGTTCGGTCTCATCCGGTGCGGTTCGGAGGACAGCAAAGACACCCAGATCGAGCCTCAAAATCCGCTGCTCCCCGTTGGGGTGAAAGGCCGGATGCCGTTTCCGCACCGACAACAATCTGCGATAGGCCGTGCAAACTCGGGCGCGCCGTGAGGTGGGGTCGTTCAACTCGGCTTCAAGCTGTCCGCGGTTGAAGGTCTCCCGGTTAATCGAGCGATAGCGCCCCGTCCGCTCGACCCCTTCGTAGTCATTGCGAGACCCAAAGTAACTGTGCACGTAGATCGCCGGCACGCCCTGCAGTGCCAGCATGATCGCCTGCGAAGCTATGAAGCGGTCGACTTGCAGCGCCAACGACTCTCTGCCGCGTGGATCTGAGATCGCGTCGAAGTAGGAGATATTAAGCTCGTACACGCTCTCAGAACCGTCTGCGTTCGTCTTCAATGACACGTGTCCCCCGTGGGCTTGCGTGCGATCGACGAGGGCCTGCACTTCGTCGGGTGTCAGGATGCCCTCAACCGGACGCACACCGATGCCGTCGTGGGAAGCCAGAAAGTTGTAAAACGTGGTCTGATCGGACGGCAAAGCGAGGTCAGCCGCCCACTCCGTCAATCGGGTCGCGTCTCCGGAGCTCAGCGTATGCATGACGAGCGGGGGAAGTGGAAATTGGTAGACCAACTGCGCCTCATCGGTGCCCTCTCCGAAGTAGGAGAGATTTTCCTCATGGGGCACGTTCGTCTCAGTGATCAGCATCACCCCTGGCGCTACAGCGTCCAGCACGGCGCGAAAGAGCTTGACCACCCGGTGGGTTTGCTCCAAATGAATGCACGGCGTGCCGATCTCCTTCCAAAGATAGGCGATAGCGTCCAATCGGATGATTTCAGCACCGTATGTCACGTAGAGCAGGAGCAAGTCGACGATCCGCAAAAGAACCTCGGGATCGGCGAAGTTAAGATCAATCTGATCCGTACTGAAAGTGGTCCACACCAGCTTTTCACCGGATGCGGTCTGCACCGCGGTCAATAATGGAAGGGCCCGGGGCCGAACCACCGCCGACAGATCCGTACCTGGCTCCACGACGATGAATGCATCGGCAAACGCCGGATCTCCCGCCAGGAACGCCTGAAACCAGTCGCTCTCCCGCGATATATGATTGATCACCGCGTCAAACATCAGCCGGAACGCCCGTCCCAGCCGCTCGATATCCGCCCAATCACCGAAATCCGGGTTGACTTGAGTGTAGTCGATAACCGAAAAGCCATCATCCGACGAGTACGGGAAGAAGGGCAGCAGATGAAGGCCGGTAACAGTCCCCTCGGCATACGTTTCCAGGACCTCGGCGAGCGTGACCAGGGGAGCTTGACCGGGTTCGGAGACCTGATTCCCATACGTGATCAGGATCGCATCTTGCTCCGTCAGCCGTTCGTTGGGCGGCGGCACGTGCTTCCGTAACTCCGGGTGTTTCTCCGCAAACGTCGATAATCGCGCCTTCAGTCGGGTCCAGGTGTTGCCGCCAAGATCATCCCCGTAGAGAAAAACCAGGTGATCGGTGATCGTCGGCTTCTGTTTCGTAATTGCCTCAAGGGTAGTCGTATCCGCCATCGTCATAGTGAAGCCCTCTCCATCCTATTATGGATCTCAAAACAGCCCCTCATTCACGCACCATCAGCGGCGCCAGGTATTGCTCCAATGCCATCATCGAATAATAACGCTGCCCTACCTCGAAATTGTGATCGACGACCTCTCGGCGCAGATCGCCGTCAGTCAAGAGCGTCACCGCTTCATCCGCTGCGGCCTCAATGACCGCCGGTGCGACCTGCACCAAGCCGCGCTCATCATACCCCCGGACTTTGCTTCCAAGTGATACAACGCGCAGTCCTCTTTCCTTGATGTCAGCCTTATAAACAGGATACTCGAAGAGCATCAGCGGGACCTTGGCCCGCAAGGCCTCCAGGAGCTGATTACCCCACCCCTCCCAAAGGCTGGGATAGGTGATAAAATCGGCGAAGACATACGTATCCCATAGTGAGTAGATCTTCTGTCCGTCTCGGGTCTGCCGGCGTCCGCCCACAACGCTCTCGATAAACAGCGCGTCAATGCCCGAGGTTTCCACTTTCTCACGGAGGCGATCCGTGTATCCGGTGGTATCATCCTGAGTGTACCCGGCTAACACCAGCACAATCCGGCTGTCGTCATGGAAAGACCGCCCATCGTACAATCCCCGCGCCTTCAGCGCCGCCCGGCGCTCGGGGGTATCCAATGCCCGTACAAAATCCACGGCCAATTCAATGCCTTTGCGTGATACCACGCGCGTCGCCTGCAGAATCATCACATCATGCTCGTGCAACCCAATCCGGTCGCGAAAATCTCGATTGTACGCGTCCTCTTGCCACGGAGGCTCGTCGAAATCAAAA
>CAYMAQ010000037.1:0-21295 GCA_964388385.1 uncultured Anaerolineales bacterium
GGGGCGGCCCTGGATACCCCGGACGGTGGGGATTGGGTGCTCTGTATCCGGCATTAAGAAAACAAGAAGTGAGGATTGAGCATTAAGGACGATGATTGATCTCTCGTGCGGTCGCCATGGGGGATAGTGTGTTGGCTATACGTGCAGAGTTACTGCCTCTACGGGAGGGGTTATGGTTAGAATGACGCGGGATCCTTCATGGGAGATTCCGGTGGTGGGGCAGTGTGACGTGATGGTGGTCGGCGGCGGGATGACCGGCGTGGCGGCGGCGCTCTCGGCGGCCCGGCTGGGCGCCAGGGTGCTGATCGTCGAGCAGACTCACTGTCTGGGCGGGGTGGCGACCTCGGGATGGCACAATCACCTCTCGCAGTACAACGCCTGGGATGACGACACCCGGGTGGTGGGTGGTATCGCCTACGAGGTCGGCGAGCGGTTGGTGCGCGGGGGCTCCGGCACCACCGACGGCTCGTGTGTGGATTTCGACGTGGAGGGGCTGAAGCTGCTGCTCGATCGGATGGTGGCGGAAGCTGGCGTCGAGGTGCTCTACTACACCTTCTTCTGCGATGCGTTGGTGGAGGATGGGCAGATCGTCGGCGGAGTGATCCAGAACAAGTCGGGCCGCCAGGCGGTGATGGCCTACCAGGTGATCGACACCACGGGCGACGCGGACGTGGCGGCGTATGCCGGGGTGCCCTTCAAGATGGGACGCGAGGAGGATGGGCTCTGCCAGCCGACGACGCTGATGTTTATGCTGGAGGGCGTCGATTGGCCGCGCGTTGATGCATGGCGTACGAATTACCAGATGACGGAGGTCTGGGAGCAGGCCCAGGCTGACGGTATTATGGAGCCGTTCCAGAATCAGATCATGGGCTGGTGGCACACCGACGTACGCCCGACCCAGGTCGGGGTCAATATGACGCACATGACCCACGTCGATGCCACCGACGCGGGGGATTTGACCCGGGCGACGATCGAGGGACGGCGCCAGGCGCACCACCTTACGGAGGTCTTCCGGCAGGTTGTGCCCGGTATGGAGGACTGCTACTTGATCGCTACCGCCCCTGTGCTGGGCCTGCGCGAGTCGCGCCGCATCGAGGGCGAGGTCACCCTGACCGAACAGGACATGCTGGCACGCCGCGAATGGGAGGATGCCGTGGGGTACGGAAGCTTCTTCATCGACATCCATAACCCCGCCGGCCCGGGGATGAGCGAACAGACCTACCGACCTGAGACCGGATTCCGATACCAGATTCCATACCGGATTATGGTGCCCAAGCGGGTGGACAATTTGCTGGTGGCGGGACGCTGCGTTTCGGTGACGCACGCGGCGCTGGGCTCGATCCGGGTGATGCTGACGTGTATGGTGATGGGGGAGGCGGCGGGCGCCGCGGCGATGCTCTCGCTGCGGGAGGAGGTGCCGCCCCGAGATCTCCCGCCGACGGTGCTTCAGGCCCATCTCGAATCTCAGGACGTGATCCTCGCGGAAGATCATGTGGTGGCGGGCCTGCCGGATTGGGAGGACGGGGACTGAGAAACGATAGCGGACGTGAGTTGGACGGCTGCTAATTATCAATGGAAAGCTTGAACGTCGGGAGGCGCAGTAGGGTGTTGAACTCGGATGGCTTCATAGAGGGAGTGATCGGATGAAAAGTAGGGATGGCGGGACGAAGTTGGTATTGATCGGCGCGGGAAGTGCCGTCTTCACCAAGGGGCTGGTCGCCGATATGATCCAGACGACGGATCTGGGGCCCTGGACGCTGGGTCTGGTGGACATCGATCCCGAGGCGTTGGAAACGGCGGAGGATCTCTGCCGGCGAATGGTGGACGCGACCGGAACGGAGATCGAGATCGAGGCGTCGACGGATCGGACCGATATCCTGTCCGGCGCGGACGTGGTCGTGTTGACGATCGGGGTGGGCGGGCGGCGCGCGTGGGAGGCCGACGTCTTCATCCCGCGCAAGTACGGCATTTACCAGCCGGTGGGCGATACAGTGATGCCCGGTGGGATCTCGCGGGCGATGCGGATGATCCCGGCGCTGGTGGATATCGCCGAGGACGTGAAACGGCTCTGCCCGGAGGCGTGGTTCTTCAACTACAGCAATCCAATGGCAGCTAACTGCTGGGCGGTGCGGGAGGCGACGGGTGTGCCGGTGGTAGGGTTGTGTCACGGTACCCACGACGTGAGCCGCGACCTGGCGGCGTTCGTCGGCGCGCCGCCGGAAGAGACGACGACGCTCTATGCCGGGCTCAATCACCTGACTTTTATCTTCGACCTGCGATGGCGGGGGCGCGACATGTGGCCCGTGGCCCGGGAGCGGCTGGACGAGACGCCGACGCCCGAGTTTGCCGCGAACAACCCGTTCTCGTGGTCGCTCTTCGAGGCCTACGGGGCGTATCCCTCGGCCAACGACCGCCACGTGACGGAGTTCTTCCCGGAACGGTTTCCGGGAGGGGCGTACGGCGATAGGATACTGGGGGTGGATGCGTACTCCTTTGAGGATACCATCGCACGCGGCGATCAAGCCTACGCCCGGATGCGCGAGCAGGCGCTGGGTGCGGCGCCGCTGGAGGATTGGCTCCTGGCACGGAGCCGGGGCGAGCACGAGCAGTTGATGGAGATCCTGCGCTCGATCCGCGACGACCGGCGGGGTGTCTTCGCCGTCAACGTGCCGAATCGGGGCACGGTTCCCAATCTGCCTGATGAGGCTCTCCTGGAGGTGCCGGCGGTCGCGACGGCGACCGGGCTCCGTCCGGTGAATGTGGCGGACTTTCCGGATACGCTGGCTGCCGTGATTGCACGGAAGGTGGCAGCGATCCGGTTGACGGTGTCGGCGGCGCTGAACGGGGATCGGAGGCTTTTCGTGGAGGCGCTCCTGGCGGATGGGGCGGTGACTGATCGCGATACAGCGGAGGCGCTGGCTGAGGATCTGCTGGAGGCGCACCGGGCTTATCTGCCGAATTTCTTCGAGGATTGGTAAAAGAGCCCCTTCCCATTCCGCCGTCCTCGAGGATGGGGACTCTAAGCCTTTTTAAGAGGTTCGATGGCGGTGGGGGCAGCCGGATCAAAAGGGTGGGACTGGAAGCGCTTCAAGGCATTTGAAAGAAAGGGTGAGAATGCGGGACGTTACGGTGGCGATGGTCGCTTTGGGTGGGTATGGGAACTTTTATCTGGAGGCGATACTCGACGAGGGTGAGGTGCACGGTATCCGCTTGGTCGCCGGGGTGGACCCCAATCCGGTCCGCTGCCGCTATCTGGATCGCCTGGAGGCGGCGAATGTCCCGATCTTTCCCGATCTGGAGAGTTTTTACCGGGTGATGACGGCGGATCTGGTGGTGATCGCTGCACCGATCCCCTTGCACCTGCCGTTCACGCGCACGGTGCTGGTGCACGGATCGAGCGTGCTCTGTGAAAAGCCCGCGGCGGCGACGGTGCAGGAGGTCCGTGCGATGGCGGAGGCGGAAGCGGAGGCCGACGGCTTTGTCGGGATCGGGTATCAATGGTCCTATTCGGAGGCGATCCAGGCGCTCAAACGGGACGTGATGGTGGGCACGTTGGGCGCGCCGGTGCGGATGCGGACCAAGGTGCTGTGGCCCAGGCCGCTCTCCTATTACGGGCGCAGCTCCTGGGCCGCCCGGATCAAGACCGATGCAGGCGATTGGGTGCTCGACAGTCCGGTGATGAACGCGACGGCGCACTATCTCCACAACTGCTTCTACGTGCTTGGAGAGACGCGGGAGTCGAGCACCATGCCGATGGATGTCGAAGCGGAGCTTTATCGCGCCAACGAGATCGAGAACTACGACACGGCAGCGATCCGTTGTCACACAGAATCCGGCGTGGAGATCCTCTACTACGCGGCTCATCCGGTGTCGGAGACCATCGGCCCGGTGCTGCGCTATGAATTCGAGGACGCGGTGGTGTCGTACGAAGGACGGGGCGATTCGATTGTCACCACGTTCGACGACGGCCAGATCGTCGACTACGGCGATCCCTTTGCGAATAATCGACGCAAGCTCTGGCAGGCCGCGGACGCGGTACGGACGGGGATGCCGATGGCCTGCGGGATCACCACGGCGTCGGCCCACACGCTCTGCACGAACGGCGCCCAGGAGTCAGGCTGGCCTATCGTGGATTTCCCGGAGGAGCGGTTGCAGCGGCAGCCGATCCGGGAGGGGGAGGATACCCTGGTCTGGGTGGAGGGATTGCAGGAGACGCTGGAACGGGCGTATGACGGGGGCAGCCTGCCGTCGGAGCTGGGGGCGGTCGATTGGGCGCGGTTGGGCGATCGGCTCTCCCTGGAGGGGTATACGAGGTTTCCATCGGTTATTGAATTGGATTGACGTTCTTCGGCGGTTGATGCTGAAAGCCCAGTGCAAGGCCCTGGTGTGTGGGCTTGTTGTGAGAGGGTATACGTTGTCCGACGTTATCTTATATGGGCGGGGCCTCTGTGAGGGCCTCACACCGGATTTGAGAACTTATGAAAGGGAGTTGTGATGGCTGACGAGATGCTGACGCTGCCGTGGGGTAAAGAGGAGATCACAGTGACGCTGCCGGCGCAGTGGCACCTGAACGGGGTGCTGACGCCGGCGGGGACAACGGACGAACCGGATGCTGCCGACGAGACCCGGCGGAGTCTGCGCGAGCCCATCGGCTCGCCCTCGCTGGCGGCGATGGTCGAGCCCGGAATGGAAATCACGATTGTTATCGATGACGACAGCCGACCGACGCCGGTCCACCAGATGCTGCCGCCGGTCCTGGAAGCGCTGGAATCCGGCGGCGTCCGCCGCGAGGCTGTCACGCTTATCACGGCCCTGGGCGTCCATCGTCCGATGACGGAGGACGAGATCGAGGCCCGGGCCGGTGCGTCGGCTTTTGAAGGCCTCCGGTGGGTCAACCACGACTGTGACGATCCGGCGCAGTTGACGATCCTGGGTGAGACGTCCCGTGGGACCGTTGTGCAGGTCAACCGGGCGGTCACGGAGGCCGACCTGGTCGTCGCGATCGGCTGCATCGAGCCACATCTGATCGCCAGTTTCGGCGGGGGATATAAGAACCTGATCCCCGGCGTTGCCGGGCGGGAGACGGTCGGGCATAATCACGCCCTGAATATGGACGCTCGAAGGTTCAATATGGTGGGGCAGCCCATCGAGGAGAACGCGATGCGTCTCGACCTGGAGGAGGGGGCACGGATGATCGAGCCGCCGGTCTTCCTGGTCAATGCGGTGCTCAACAGCGACTCGGAGGTGGTGCGGGTGGTGGCTGGCGACCCGATCGATGCGCATCGGCAGGGTGTCGCGCTCAGCGCGTCGATCTACGGGGTCAAGGTGGGGGAGCTGGCCGACGTGGTCATCGCCTCCTCTCACCCGATGGATCAGGATCTTCGACAGGGCGTCAAGGCATTAGCCAATACGATCCGTGCGGTTCGGCGGGGTGGGGTGCAGATCATTTTGCTTCGGGCCGAGGAAGGGCTGGGGGTCTTCGGATTGGCGGAGCGGAAGCTGCCGCTGGGATACAGGGGGTTGAAGTTCCTGGCGCCGCTCCTGGTCGAGGCGATCCCGCGCCTGTCGCTGGGGGATATGCCGGACGACCAACGGTTCTATCTCTACTTCGCGATCCAGGCGATGCGTCACTGTCAGACCATCATCTACGCGCCGACGATTCCTGAGGACGCGCGAGCGGGCTTGCCCTTCGTCGCGTTTGTGGACGACGTGCAGGAGGCGGTGGATTTGGCGAAACGAAGGGTGCCCGTAGGGGACGTGGTCGCCTTCTCGCACGGTGGGAGCACCTACCCGATCTTACGTTGATTTGCACACGTTTCTCAAGTTTTTTTAAGGGGGCATAGTGTCAGGTGCAGCGGGCCCGTCACGAGAGGGGAGACCGTCCTTTGTGCTGGGGGTGGGGATCTTTTGCATCTCCGCTGCGGCGCTGATGGTTGAGGTCAACCTGACCCGGATCTTCTCGGTATCGCAGTTCTACCACTACGCCTTTATGATTGTCAGCCTCGCGATGCTGGGCTCCGGGATCAGCGGCATGAGCCTGGCGCTCTTTCCCCGGTGGGGACGGGATCACCTATCCCGGAGTCTTGTGCTGTGCGCGCTGGGCTTTGGGATCAGTGCAACGGGTGCCTACGTGGTGATCAACCAGGTTCCCTTCGACTCCTTCAGCGTGGCGTGGGACTTTCGTCAGATTGGCGTGCTGGCCCTTCACTATCTGTTGCTCTCGCTGCCTTTTTTCTTCAGCGGGCTGACGTTCGGGCTCCTGATCACAGCTTACCGTCAATCAGTAGGCCTCCTCTACGCCGCCAATATGGCGGGTTCGGCTGTCGGATGCGCGCTGGCGCTTTTTTTGCCGGCGTGGGTAGGGGGTGAGGGGGTTGTCTGGGTTGGGGGGCTCCTCGGAGGCGCCACGGCGAGCGGGTTAGCGTGGGTTCTCCGGGGGGCGGACCGACGGTGGGGCTTGGTGGGTTTGGGCCTGATCGTGATCTGCGTGTTCACGCTTGCCGCGGAACCGGATTTCGCGCGATTGCGGCTCTCGCCCTATAAAGGATTGCGTTACGCCCTTCAATATCCGGGAGCACGCATCGTCAGCCAACGGTGGAATGGGTTCTCGCGGGTGGATGTGGTCGAGAGTTCGGGCATTCGATCCCTGCCGGGACTTAGCTTCCGTTTCGAGGGGAGCCTGCCGCCTCAGGATGGATTGTTCGTCGATGGGGGTGGGTTGAGTTCCATCCTGCGGCTGCCGTTGGGGCTCCTCGATGCCCGGGAGAACGATGCCCTGGCCTTCGCACGGGCGATGCCCACGGCCATAGCCTACGCGCTGCGCCCGGAGGGGACAGCGTTGGTGTTGGAACCTCGAGGCGGCCTGGAGGTCTGGATCGCGCTGGCAGGCGGCGCAGGAGACGCCGTTGCAGTCGTCCCCAATGCGCTGGTGGTCGAGGCTGTCGGGCGGCTTTACGACCATCCCTCGGTGACCCTGGTGCAGTCGGATGCGCGCAGCTTCGCCGAGCGGGAGACGGGACATTACGACGTGGTGACTCTGGCATTGACCGATCCTTACCGCCCGGTTCGCTCCGGTGCCTACGGCTTGAACGAGGATTATACCTACACGGTCGAGGCATTCAATGATTACCTGGCCGCTCTCGCCCCGGACGGGATCCTGGTGCTCAACCGTTGGCTGCAGAATCCACCCAGTGAGTCGCTGCGGGTTTGGGGTCTGATCCTGGCGGCGTTGGATGATCATAACCTGCCCGCGGCATCCCACGCTGTTGCCCTTCGCGGGTATCAGACGATGACGTTCCTCGTCAAGCGGCAACCTTTTACGGATCAGGAGATGGTACGCATTCGTGCCTTTGCTGACGATCGGGCTTTCGACCTTGTGATGGCCCTCGACCTCGATGCGGAGACCCTGAACCGCCATAACGTGCTCCCCGAGCCCGTCTATCACCGGACGTTTACGGATCTGATGGAAGCCGACGATCGGGGCGCGTGGTACGAGGCTTACACGTTCGACGTGCGCCCTCCCACCGATAATCATCCCTTCTTCTCGCACTTCTTCAAGTGGTCCCAGGCGCCGCAGGTGTTGGCGGAGCTGGGCAAGGTGTGGCAGCCGTTCGGTGGTGCGGGTTATTTTGTGCTGTGGGTCCTGTTAGGAATCAGCGTGTCGGCCGCCGGTGGGCTTATTTTGCTTCCGACTGCCGTACTGCGAAGACGAGAGCATCGAAGGGAGGCCTCTGAGGGATTCTTCGCCGATCTGATCTACTTTGGGCTGTTGGGCTTGGGGTACCTCTTTGTGGAGATTCCACTGATTCAAGCCGGGGTGCTGATCCTGGGTCATCCGGCGTACGCTTTTACCGCCGTTCTCTTCGCGATTCTGCTCTTCTCGGGGATCGGGAGCACCCTGTCGGACCGCGTCCCCATCCAACCGGCCCTGCGTGTGCTGGTCATCCTTCTGGTGATCCTCATTCTGTCGCAGCCGCTGTGGATGGGGCTGTTACTGCCACGACCCGCCTTGATGCGGTGGGGTGGATTGATCCTGATGCTGGCGCCGGTGGGGCTTTTGATGGGAATGCCCTTCCCCTCGGGATTGCACCGGCTCGGATTGGATTTCTCCCACCGGATGCCGTGGGCCTTCGCCGTCAACGGTGCGGCCTCGGTCGTCGCCTCGGTTCTGGCGCAGACCGTGGCGCTCTCCGGTGGGTTCACGTGGGTCCTGCTGATCGGCAGCGCGTGTTACGCGGGTGCCTGTGCAGTCGCCCGCGCTCCCCGCGTGCCCGGTGGGGATCGCGTGGGATCGCTCTGAATCACTCCTGACGACCCTCTCCTGTTAGCGGTACGAAGGCAACACCGCCCAGGCTCTTCGTCGTAAGCTCTCCATCCTGTTTTTCAAACTTCCACAGCTCTTGATATCCCCCCGGCGGACCGATGGGAATGACCATGCGCCCGCCTTCGGCAAGCTGGTTAGCCAGGGGTTGGGGGAGATGATCCGGTGCTGCGGTGACGATGATGGCGTTGTACGGTGCGTGCTCGGGCCAACCATGATACCCATCGCCCTGTTTGGCGTATACGTCTGTATAGCCTGATGCCTGGAGCCGGGTCTCCGCTTGCTCTGCCAACTCGGGTACGATCTCGATCGTGTAGACCTCGACGTCCTCGAACTCGGCAAGCACGGCTGCTTGGTAGCCGGAGCCGGTGCCGATCTCCAGGACTCGGTCGCCCGGCTGGAGCTCCAGCAGCTCGGTCATCCACGCAACGATGTAGGGTTGGGAGATCGTCTGTCCGTGTCCGATGGGCAGGGGATGATCGTCGTAGGCCTGATCGACGTAGGCCTCCGGGACGAAGCGGTGACGGGGCACCGCGCGCATCGCGCGCAGCACTGCCGGGTCGCTGACGCCCCGGGCCTCTATGGTTCTCTCGACCATCCTCTCCCGCTGCTCGCGGTAGAATTCGACGGTAGCGGTGATGGGAGGGTCCATAGTCTCCGTCGGATTCAGGGTGGGCAGGGGGGTGGCAGCGGTACAGCCGAAGCCGACCAGGACGGGTGCCAGCGCGAGAACCCGCCATTGAATTCGAATCATCCGTCTCCCTTTTCTATCCGATGTGCCTGGGTGCGGTGCGACGTTTGACTTATAGGGTGAGTGTACTTCAGGTTGGGGCGGTCGTCAACACGATCACAGGTTGACAGGATAACATCCGACTCGATCAGACGGTGCATGTCTCCGTAGACAGCTTTCCGGAGCGGCAATTCAAGGGATAGGTGGCTCGCATCGAGGATGAGCCCGAATATACTCCCCGGAATGTGGCGACCAAGGAGGAGCGATTGAACACGTTCTATGCGGTCAAGATACGACTGTTGAACCCTGAGGGGATGCTCAAGCCGGGGACGCCGGCCGACGCCCAGTTTCACGGCTGGGTCCCGCCGGAGTGATCCTTCGGGATCCGGTCGATCAGGGAGAGGAGATCGGCGGTCGTCGTCAATACGTGGTGCGCCCCGGCGTGATCTAGCTCGTGCGCTTCCCCGAATCCGCAGAGCACGCCGACTGCCCAGGCCCCGGCCTTTCTCGCCGCGCGGATGTCGACGGGTGTGTCCCCAACCATCACACAGGCCCCGACCGGTAGATTGAGTGCGCGGGCTGCGTAGTGGATGGGCTCAGGATGGGGCTTGAGCCGTCGGGTCGACTCCTGTGTCACGATGCGTTCGAAGAGCGGCGTCAGGCCGTGCTGGTTCAGGAACGCTACCGCGTCCTCTGTTGGGCGCGTTGAAACGACCGCCAGCACGCCGCGGTCTGAGAGCGTGTGGAGCAGCGGTTTGACACCGGGAATCAGGCGAAAGGTCGGCTCGACCTGGCGGCTCAGATAGCGACGCATGGCAAAGACCCAGGGATCCAGGCCGAAGACGTCCAACAGGGTCACCATCGCATTGATCCAGGTCTCGCTTTCCATCACCATTTTGCGTCCCACGTTTCGGGCGAGTTTCGGTCCCAGGAGGGCCAAGCGGCGAGCAATCCGTTCTACCAGCTGATCGTCAGTGTCCATCAGCGTTCCATCGAGATCAAAAAACCATCCACGTATCCGATCCCAGGGAACGGGCTGCCTATCGGCTGTCGATTGGGTAGGTGTCCTAGAATTCATTTTTGTGCTACACTAGATATGAGACAGGAGGGAGTCAAATGACGAAAAACAACGACGCACAGGAGCTTTTCAACGAAGGCAAGGCCCGTTGGCTCAGGGAACACGGCGACGATGATTTGGACCGCGATCAACAAGCGCTTCTTCTGGCCTTGACGGAGCTCGAGGCCGAGATGGGGCGGGATCTGACGGATGAGGAGCGGTCCGCGATCGATGTACTCGCCGATCAGCTGGAGGGGTTTGACGCCAAGGAGATCAAGACCGCCGTTCATAAGATGGTGACCCAACCCGCGGATCCCAAGCGCAAGATCTCCTGGCCCGATCTCAAGAAGCGCCGCTCCTAGATAAACTCTTGCGCTTCATAGTCTATGGAGCCCAGGAGTTCCTCGGCGACAGCGCGATTCACCTTGTGTGACTGCCCCTTCATATCGTCGGCGACGACGCCCAATTCGCTCAGATTATCGACCAGGCGTGCCGCGCGCGTATAGCCAATCCGCAGACGCCGCTGGAGGAGCGAGATAGAGGCGCGATTTTCGGAGAGAAAAATCTCCACCGCCGAAGGAAGCAGCTCGTCCTCGAATTCGATGGTATCGGAGGTGGGCTCATTAAAGGTTGGAAACAGGGAGGGCTGGGTTGCGAGGTCCTTAACCTTGGGCCCTCCTTTGGAGAGCGCCTCGACCTTTCGGGGCGACTCCGGATCGACCGCCGTGCGCCAATATTTTGTGATGCGCTCGAGCTCCTGGTCCGAGACCCAGGACCCCTGCAAACGGAGAGGCTGACCGGCATCGGGGGGCATAAAGAGCATATCTCCCTGGCCCAGTAGCCGCTCGGCTCCCGGCATATCCAGGATCACCCGGGAGTCGACCGAGGAGGCCACGGCAAAGGCAATCCGCGCAGGGAAGTTCGCCTTGATCAGCCCAGTCACCACGTCAACGCTCGGGCGTTGGGTTGCAATAATCAGGTGGATGCCGGTAGCTCGGGCCATCTGAGCCAGGCGACAGATCACGCGCTCGGCCTCGTCGGCAGATTGCATCATCACGTCCGCGAGTTCGTCGATCATCACGGTGATATACGGAATCTGGGACTCTCCCTCCCGGTTTTGGATGCGTTGGTTGTAATCATCGATGTTGCGCGCACCCACGTTCGAGAAGCGGCGATAGCGGCTGTCCATCTCCTTGGTCACCCACCCCAGTGTGGGAACGACGCGCTCCACGTCGGCGATCACCGGCGTAAGCAGATGGGGAATCCCATTGTACTGGGTTAGTTCCACGCGTTTCGGATCGACCATAATAATGCGCAGAGTATCCGGTGAGTTCTGAAGCAGGAGCGCGGCGATGATGGCATTCATACAGACCGATTTGCCCGCCCCGGTCGCACCCGCTATCAAGAGATGGGGCATCGCGCGGAGGTCTGCTGCCACCGCCTGACCCGATACGTTCTGACCCAGCCCCAGTCGAAGACGTCCCTCCAGCTTGTTGAAGCTCTGGGACTCCATCACGTCTCTCAAGGAGACGATCGCCGGGTCCTCGTTGGGGACCTCAATGCCAACGAGGCCCTTGCCGGGAATGGGGGCCTGCACTCGAACGCTCTTGGCCGAGAGCGCCAATGCCAGGTCGTCAGCCAGATTAGCGATCTTGCTTACCTTGACCTTGGTGGTTTTGCCGCTCCGGGTGGTGATAAAGCCGGGTTCAATGCCAAACTGCGTGACAACCGGGCCCTGGTTAATCTCGTTGACCTGCACGGGCGCCCCGAAGCTCTCCAGTGTCTCCTCGATGATCCTGACCTGCCGACGCATCAGATCCTCGCTGTAATACTGTTCGCTTCCCTCCTCGAGCATCTCGCTGACGGGGGGCAGCCGCCAGTTCTGCTCCCCGACGGTCGGTTGGGCGATTTGTAGTTGCCCGTTGTCGTTAGGGCGGGACGCGATATTAATCGTGGGTTCACTCGCGGGCGAGTTCCCTGTGGTCCTACCGTCAGGTCTGGGTTCGGGTTGGGCCTGCGGTTCCTCCGGTGACTCTTCGCCGAGAATGGTCCGTTGGCCCTCGGATGCGACCGTTCGGGAGGTCTGCTTCATCCCGGAGGCCAACGGTTGCGGGGTCCGGACGACTTCACGTCGATCCAGAAGCCATGCGATGGCCTCCGCGGGGGAGACGCTGGCGGTAAAGGCGATCACCACAATCCAGCCGATGATGAGGGAGAAGATCACGCCGGCCATCCCCAACCAGGCGACCCCGGTGTTGAGCAGCAGCGCGCCCAATAGTCCGCCGCCCATTCCCTCCCTGCCGGCAGCCACAAGATCAACGTCGCGCCAGACCAGATTGACGATGAAGTGCATGGTCATTTCGGCGACGAAGAATCCCAGAATGACGCCGATGATCTGCTCCGGGTCGAGGGTGGGGATGCGATCCTCAAAGTGTCGCAATACCAACCAGAGCCCCATGGCTCCCAGGAAAACGGGCACCAGATACCGCCCCCATCCGAAGGCGGTGCTCAGCAGGGTGATCCACCACTGGGTCAGCAGGCCCTGCTCGACCGAGATCATGCTGAGAATCGTGAGCGCGGCAAGGCTGAAGAGGGTCCAGCCAAGGATGTCAAGTTTCTGATCCTTGGTGAGCTGTTCCCAAAGCGGTGTGCGTTTTTTCTTGGAGCGTTTAGCCACGGTGCCTATCCTATGGGTCGAGTACTTTCCGGTTGAAGATGCGATCGCATATCACACAAACGCTGCAGTAAATCATTCAGGCAGATGTTACACGCTTATGAATCTTTGGAGCCCAGCACGCGGTTGATGGCTTCGCTGACGGAGCGAACCTGGATGACTTCGAGTCCCTTAGGCCATTGTAACTCAGATTGCCTCAGTCGTCTAGGCACAAGCGCCTTGCGAAAGCCCAGGCGGGCAGCCTCGCTGAGTCGCACTTCGAGCTGACCGACCGATCGGACCTCCCCGGAGAGCCCGACCTCGCCGACCAATGCCAGGTCCGCCGGCATCGGCTTGTTCCGCAGGCTGGAAGCCAGGGCCATTGCCACGGCAAGGTCGACCGCCGGCTCTTCGACTTGCAACCCCCCCACGATACTGGCGAAAACGTCGTGCTCTGAGAATTGTAGATGCACCCGCCGGCTCAAGACGGCGATGATGAGCAACAGCCGATTATAGTCCAACCCATTGACTGTGCGGCGGGGATTGCCAAAGCTCGTATGGCTGGCGAGAGCCTGGACCTCCACCAGGAGCGGACGGGTTCCCTCCAGCGTGATCGCAATGGAGGAACCCGGTACGTTGACCATGCGCTCCGCGAGAAATGCTTCAGAGGGGTTCTCGACCTCGATCATCCCGTTGGTTCGCATCTCAAAGACGCCGACTTCCGAGGTAGCGCCGAAACGATTCTTGACGCTCCGCAAGAGCCGATAAGTGTGAAACGGATCGCCCTCGAGGTAAAGGACGGTATCCACGATGTGCTCCAACACCTTGGGGCCCGCGATGGCCCCCGCTTTCGTCACGTGCCCGACCAGAAAGACCGGGATGCCGTTGCGTTTTGCCCAACGTTGGAAACGGCTGGCGCATTCCCGGACCTGGCTGACGTTACCCGGTGCGGAACTCAGATCTTCGGTATGGATGGTTTGGATCGAATCGATGACGAGCGCACGAAGAGCGGGCTGCATCTGGTCGGCCTGCGCCAAGACAGCGCCCACCTCGGTCTCCGATAGGAGATGGACGGGATCCCCTTCGATGTCGAGCCGACGGGCCCGCATTTTGATCTGCTGAGGTGACTCCTCACCGGATACGTAAAGCACCGGATGCGCAGAATCACCGATCAGTGCGGCGATCTGAAGCAAAAGCGTTGATTTGCCGATGCCGGGCTCCCCTCCGATGAGGACGATGGAGCCCGGCACTAACCCACCCCCCAGGACCCTCGAGAGCTCTTCCATCTGCACGGGGAACCGATCGATGTCGTCGAGAGCAATCTCACTCAGGGGTTTCGGCCTGTCCGCGCCAATTGTGGCGAGCATCGCTTCCCCGCCCTTACCGCCCTGCTTGTCGATGAGGGTCTCAACCAACGAATCCCAGGCTCCGCAGTTGGGGCATTTGCCCATATACTGGACGAAGCTCCAGTTGCACTGCTGGCACACCCAACGGGTCTCTTTTTTTGCCATATAGTCTCTCCCTGATTTACTTCTATGATATCAGAACATAGTTTCTATTTCAAGTGATTATGGATCGGATGAAAAATTATCAAAGCGCTTCTGCGTTGCCATGGGCATCACGGAAAAATTTAGTGATTCGTGTCCGGATCTGTATGATATACTATAAATTGAGATGATCGACCAGGTTTCGTTATCCGCACATATGCCTGATCCACCCCGGCTGCTCGCCGATGCGATGTTGGGCAAACTGGCGCGCTGGCTGCGACTTCTGGGGTTCGATACGAGGTATGTTGAAGGGGATCACCCCGTGGTTGCGCACCTTGCTCGGGCTGGGGGGCGCGTGCTCTTGACGATGGACCGCAGATTGGCAGCGCGACGGGGTTTGAAGACGGTGCTCATCACCTCCCAGTCGCTCGAATATCAGATCACGCAGGTGATCGAGGCGGTCGGCGCGCCTCCGTCGGGGGCGTCACTACGGTGTATGGTGTGCAATGTCACGTTGTTGGGGATCTCGCGGGAAGAGGCACGCGGTCGGGTCCCGCCGTACGTCGGACGAACCCATGAGGTGTTTAACTGTTGCCCGAAATGTGGTAGAATATATTGGAAAGGGTCTCATTGGCGGGATATTGAATCCAATTACCCGCACATTGCGCCTGAGTTGAATAGAGATTGATCGTCCAGTTGTTGACAAAACCATCGACTTCTATATAATACAGGTGGCCGATCCCCGGTTTGGGTTCGGCTTCTATTGTGTAATGGGGAGGAAAGACGTGTACGCAGTTATTAAAGCCGGAGGACATCAGTACAAAGCTTCAGAAGGAGACGAACTCGTGGTGGAGCGTCTTCCTTATGAGGTTGGCGCGCAGGTGGAACTAGACGAGATCTATCTGCTGGCTGATGAGGATGATATTTGGGTCGGGAAGCCCACCGTAGATGGCGCAAAGATTCGCGCGACTGTCGTTGAGGAGTTCCGGGGTCCGAAAATTCGCATCTTCAAGTTTAAGCCCAAGATACGCTATCGCCGACGTATGGGGCATCGCCAGACGTATATGCGCCTGCGCATCGATGAGATTGTAAAAGGAGCATAACGATGGCACGAAAAAGAGGCAGTGATGCTAACGGACGCGACAGTAATTCAAAGCGCCGGGGTGTTAAGAAATTCGGCGGTGAGCGCGTGCGAGCCGGGCACATCCTCGTTCGCCAGGTTGGGATGCATCTCAAGGCTGGTCAGAACGTCGGCGTGGGGAAAGACTATACGTTGTATGCTATGACCGACGGTGTGGTGAAGTACGATGTCACCCACGGTCGTAAGCGCGTTAATGTGGTTGCAGAGGGGGCGTAATTTATGAAGGAAGGTATACATCCTGATTGGTATCCCGAGGCCAAGGTCATCTGTGCTTGCGGTAATAGTTGGACCGTAGGCGCGACCGTGCCCGAACTGCGCACCGACGTCTGCTCCCAGTGCCACCCGTTCTTCACGGGCGAGCAGCGCATCGTCGACACCGAGGGGCAGGTTGAGCGGTTTATGCGCCGCTTGCGAGCGCGTGAGGAAGCAATGGCCGCGGAGGAGCGCCGTAAGGCTGCTCAGACCTCGCCGGATCTCCCGCTCGACGAATTGGACTTCGATACCCGTATCGAGAATCTCTTCGAGGAGGCGGGGTTTGAGACCGTCGGAGATATCCTCAGTCTGATCGAGGAAGAGGGCGACGATGGCCTGACCGATATCCGCGGTTTCGGACTTAAGACATTGGCCGATATCAAAAGAACCTTGCGCGAACAAGGCTTCACCCTCCCGGGTGATGAGCCCGCCGAGGAAGCTGAAGCGGCCGAGGCTGTCGAAGAGGCCGCATAAGCGTTAATATCCAGGGCAGAGGCTAATAACCTCTGCCTTCTTTTGTTTTATCCTGTGATTTTACAAGACCCAGGTTCTATCGGCTGTGCTCGCTTGTGAACACTGTGACAGGTCGTGGTATCCACAGAGCCAACCCATTCCTCTGCGTTCTTACCGATCCTAGGGTCGAGTTTCTTCTTGAGCTTGGGCCATTTTGATTTTCTCAGATGCCGTCATCGTGTATAAATAGGATTATCCTGATTCGGACCAAGGCCGCCCACCACCCGTTATGCGATTGACATTCGATCGACAGACTTTCACGTTCGGATCAGATGTTCAAGGACTCTTAACCCTTAGAGGAGTTCCCCCGATGCAAAAAAACATCAATACGGGCTGGATCGAAGTGGTATGCGGCAGCATGTTTAGTGGGAAGACGGAAGAGCTGATCCGCCGTTTGCGTCGAGCCCAGATTGCCCGTCAGACCATTCAGGTTTTTAAGCCGATCATCGATAATCGCTTTGCCGAGGAGGCGATCGCCTCGCACAACGGTCTGCAGATCAAAGCACAGCCCGTCGCAGATAGTGTGGAGCTTCAGGCGCGGATCGATCCGGAGGCCACTGTGATCGCGGTGGATGAGGTCCAATTTTTCGACGAGGGCCTGATCGAGGTCTGTGAAAATCTGGCGGATCAAGGAAAACGGGTGATCTGTGCAGGATTGGATATGGATTTCAGAGGTGAGCCATTCGGTCCGATTCCTAAACTTTTGGCCGTGGCGGAGCTCGTGGACAAACTTCAAGCGATCTGCGTGGTCTGTGGCAATCCTGCCAGTCGGACCCAACGGTTGATCGAAGGTGAGCCCGCGTGTTACGATGATCCTGTCGTCTTGGTCGGAGCCAGCGAAGTCTACGAAGCCCGTTGTCGTAAGCATCACGAAGTACCCCATCGGCGCGATGGAGAAAAGAGGTCAGACGATGACCGTACCTGTACCTGATTCGTTGGATTACGTCCTGCTGGATAAGGATGCTATTGAGACCCGCGTCCAGGCTATGGCGGACGAGATCAGCAACGATTATGCGGGATTGAATAACGAGGAGTTCCTCCTTGTGGGGGTTCTCAAAGGCTCCTTTATCTTTTTGGCTGATCTTTCACGCCGCCTGACGGTGGCACACCGGGTGGATTTCATCGCGCTCTCCAGCTATCAGGATAAGGCCGAGACCTCGGGCGCTGTGCGTATGATTATGGACACCCGGGCTGACGTCACGGGACGGCACGTGCTGATCGTCGAGGATATCGTCGACACGGGCAACACGTTGGATTACTTATACCGGGTTTTCAAGGCCCGTCAGCCGGCCTCGCTGCGGACGGCGGCTCTGCTGAGCAAGCCGGATCGTCGGGAGGTGGACGTCGCCCTTCACTATGAGGGCTTTACGATTCCCGATGTCTGGGTGGTCGGGTACGGCCTGGATTATGCGGATCGCTTCCGGACGCTGCCTTACATCGGCGCGTTGAAACCCAGAGTCTACGAGAATGGAGCGTGAGCGATGGCCTCAATGTACGATGACATCGAACGTGTGTTGATCTCCGAGGAGAGGTTGCAGGCGCGGATTGCGGAGATGGGCGATGCGTTGAACGCTTTCTATACGGATGACGATCTGCCTATCCTCATTTGTATCCTCAAAGGGGCCTTTATGTTGCTGGCTGATCTGACCCGGCATCTGGATTTCCGACACGAGTTGGACTTTATGGAGATCTCGAGCTACGGTACGGCGACGACCAGCAGCGGGGTGGTCCGGATCTTATTGGATCTATCGGCGAACATCGAGGGGCGCCACGTCTTGATTGTTGAGGATATTGTGGACACGGGGCGGACGCTGGATTATATCCTGCGCAACTTCGGTGCCCGAAATCCGGCGAGCGTGAGGGTGATGACGCTCCTGAACAAGCCCAGTCGTCGAGAAATTGACGTGCCTGTGGACTTCGTCGGGTTCGAGGTCCCCAATGAATTTGTTATGGGATACGGGTTGGACTTTAGGGAACAGTATCGCAACGTGCCGTTCATCGGTGTGCTTAAACCAGAGGTTTACGAACCAGAGGTTTAGGGGCGTCGGATGAGCCGTAGTGGCGTACGCTGATACGATCGAGGTAGATACGAGGCCGGGGGAGCGATCCCTCCGGTCTTTCTGCTTCTGGCAGCTATACGTCAGGTCTCTGACCTTCTCTGGTTGAGAGAATGCCAGCGTCTATCCGTGATCCAATGAACTTGGGTTGATTTCCGGTGGAGTTAGACTTATACTTCGTCTGGGATGAGGTCATTATGAATCTAAAGACGTGGAAAGTTGCGGGTATTTTGCTTTGGGGAGGCGCGGCGCTCATCATCCTCGGATTGGCGCTGAGCTATCCTCGGCTGGCCCCCTACGTCTCAGCAGCGCTGGGTCGGGACCCCATCCCAACCGCCCCTCCCTTGGAGTTTGACACGACCTCCGAGCCCCAGCATGAGGCTGCTGCGGAAGAGCCTGTCGAGCCCTCTGAGGAGGTCCTGCTGCCTTTCGAGGGTGACGATTCCTCAGTGGAGGCCGTAGAGGATTCTTCGACGGAGAGCGACCCCCCGTCACCTGCCGTCCCCCCTTCTGTGCCTCAAATCGACGACCCCAATCCGACGCCGACGATGGCTTTGCTGGTCGGCACGCTTCCCGTCCGTATGCGTATTCCCGCGATCGATCTGGACGCACCGGTGACCTCGATCGGGTGGGAGATTGTAACCCGGAATGGGAAGAGTCAGGCAGTGTGGCAGGTTCCCAATTTCCGCGCCGCCGGATGGCATAACACTTCGGCACTCCTGGGGACCCCCGGCAACACCGTATTCAACGGTCACAATACCGGGCGGGGTGAGGTCTTCCGGGATCTCTATAAGCTTGAGGAGGGTGAGACAATCGTGGTTGAGGGGCAGAATGACCAGGTCTATACGTATGAGATTGGCGAGAAGTATATCCTTCCCGAGGCCGGTCAATCCCTGGAGGTCCGCAGACAGAATGCCCGTTATATCCAACAGACGCCGGATGAGCGGTTGACCCTGGTGACCTGCCATCCTTACGGGAGCCTGGCGAACCGGTTATTGGTCATCGCCTATCCCATGCCCGATGCAGATGCCGCACAGAGGGAGTAAATGATGAGTGATCGAGGATTTCAATCCCTGTTCAATCGTATTCGACGCAATCACGCCCTGGAACATGCTACAATCAACCTCTTGTCTCACTGGTATCCGGGTGCCCAGATCCTGGGACTTTCCGGACTCGGGGGATTCACGCTCTACACGTCTCTCGATGCTGAGAAGGTCAATCGGGTGGTCCCTCAAGCCCTGGCTTCTCTGCAACACGGTCTGACGGATCTTGTCTATCACGAGAACTGCGGAACGAACCTGGTGATGACCGCCGTTCTGACCACGACAGCCACATTAGTAGGCTTTCAAGCTCAACGGCGCCTGACGGTGCGCCGATTCGTGGAGCTCCTGCCTCAGGCAGTTCTCCTCAACGTTGTGGCGCTCTTGATCGCTCCCTCGCTCAGCCGCTGGGTTCAAACACGGGTGACCACGCTTAGGGATCTGGCAGGGTTGGAGATCGCTTCTATAGAGGCTGATCGACAGGGAACGCTTCAGCGGGTGCGCGTCCGCACCCGGCGCCGATCCTGAGGAAGATTCTCTGATGCTCTATCTTCTCCATGGTGAGAATAATCTGAAACGTGAGGAAGCTCTGACCGCGTTGATTCGGTCGACCGGGCTAACCGATGAACTGCGCGATCTCAATATGGAGACTCTGTCAGGAGCGATCACGGTCGGGGACCTTCGTCGTGCTTGCGACCCCATTCCTTTTCTGGGGGAGGCACGGGTCGTTATTGTGCGAGGTGGGCTCAAGAATCTCACGGGGGATGCCGCGAGATCGGTCGCCGAGTATTTCGAAGATTTACCCCCGACGACTCACCTGGTTTTTGTCGAGGAGCGTAAGGTCTCCAAGCGCAGCATTGTCTATAAGGCGCTGGATGAACTCGATGCTCGGATTGAAGACTTCACCCTGCCCAATAGCCGCGAGCTTCCCGGTTGGATCACAACCCGGGTCGGCAGTCGGGGTGGGCGCATCGACCGGCGCGCCGCGGCTCAGTTGGCCCAGAACATCGGCCCAAAGCTGAGAATCCTGGATCAGGAGATTCAGAAGCTGATGCTCTACGTTGGTGACGGCGAGGTGATTATGCCGGAGGATGTTCAGGTGATGGTACCCTACATCCAGGCAGCCGACGTCATTTTCAATATGGTGGACGCGGTAGGTCAGCGCAATCCTCAAAACGCGACGATCTACCTTCACCGTCTCCTGGACGCCGGTGAACATCCATTGGGCATCTTCGGGATGGTGGTCCGGCAGTTTCGTCTGCTGATGCAGGTCCGGTGGATGTCGGATCACCGCCATTCGGAGCGCGAGATTATCTCACGCTTGAGCCTGCATCCCTATGTCGCACGGAAAATCCGCGACCAATCGCGGCGGTTCACGCTTCGTCAACTGCGGAAGGCTTATCAAATTCTTATGGAGAGCGACCTCTCAATAAAAAAGGGACAGATTCCCCCTGAATCTGCCCTCGATCTGCTGATGGCGCAACTTACTAGCCTCTGATCTCCTGGTGCTCTTTCTTCCTGCCTTGAGGATTGTTTTTGAAAGCAGGATGCCTGCGGGATGCCTCCACTCTATCGTTGGGTTAGTGAATTTCTGCGGCAAGATACCAGGCGTTGAGGTGCGTGTCCTGGAAGAGATCGTACGTTCCAGATCGGCAGTGGACCCGGAAGCAGTGCCAGGCTCCCTTTCGCTTGAGTTGGGTCCAGACCCGTTCTACGGTATAGACCGTGTATTCCTGTCCCCGCCACATAAACCGCTGAGGGAAGTAATTATGGCGCTTTTTCAAAACATGGATCGGCTCTTTCTTCTCTTGGCGTAATAAGGTTTTTAAGCTCATCCACAGACCTCCGTTTTGGAAAGCTCATCGCATAACAAGACCGTTATTGGCAAACTCAATTCAGCAGACCACGTTTTTCCGCTGTCCATCCCTTCTATCGCATGGAAGGAGCCGGGAGGGCCTTGGGGCGAGACAGTGCTCTGACCTGTTGGTGTATCTCGCCCTCGGCGATGTCGGCGACTTGAAAGCGGATCGGGTGCTCGCCGGTGA
>CAYMAQ010000038.1:0-13401 GCA_964388385.1 uncultured Anaerolineales bacterium
TGGACGATCTGCGGACAGCCCATCGCGCTCTACTACTCGAGCAACGGCGAGCGGGGTATGGAGCCGCCTGAGGGCTCCTGGATCTGGGACCTCTGGGACGTCTATGACGCAGCCGTCGCCGAGACCGATGAGGAAAAACGGACCGAACTGCTGCTGGACGGGTATGAGATCCACATCGAGCACGGCCCGACCCAGCTGGGGTTCGTCGGTGAGCGGGAAACTCCGCAGATCCGGAAGAATAATATGCGCAACATCCCGGACTGGGGCGTCGTCTGCTCCTGGCACTACTGCAACATCGGTACGCTGGATCCCGAACAGTGGTGGAAGGAAGTATAATCTCCACAACGTTGGCGGGATGATGGGCCGGTCGCGGCTGTAGGACGTGCATTGGATGCAAGAAAGCCCTGAACGTTTTCAGCATCCCGCTTATCATACATGAGATCCGGCCGAGCCCTCGACAGCACCCTATACGTTTCTGGGGCTTCGGGGGCTCGGCGTAAGAAGTGTAATCCGATCCACCGTTCGATTCTTTTCTTTTGAACGGGAGCGTGAACATTTGTCCTGCAATCCTGTCGTGGCGTGTTCCACTTTTGGGGTGACACGGTCCATCGGGCGTTCGGACAAAGCCGATGTCTGCCGCTAGGCTTGCTGGGGGTTTTTTCCTGATATATTTCGAGCGTTCCTGGATCTATTGGGTGAATTCCCTGACGTTTAATTCTGAGTGAGACGGAGGAGATATGTTATCGTACATTGCGCACCGCGTACTCGCCGCCATACCCACGGTGATGATCATCGTGGTGATCGGCTTTTTCCTGATGGAGCTCCCACCCGGCGACTACGTCAGCTTCTATATCTCGGAGCTGGCACGGCAGGGTACCGCCGCAAGTTCGGACCAGATTGAGATGCTGCGGCGTATCTACGCGTTGGACGAACCGGTCCACATCCGCTTTATTAACTGGTTGTGGAAGTTTGTGCAGGGGGATTTTGGTGAGTCCTTTGCCTACCGCGAACCGGTGAAGGATCTGGTGATGGAGCGGATCTGGATGACCCTGGCGGTGTCGATTTTCAGCTTGATCATATCCTGGGCGATCGGAATCCCGGTCGGGGTCTATTCGGCCACGCACCAGTACCAGCTGGGGGATCAGATCTTCACCTTTCTGGCGTTCTTTGGGGTGGGCGTGCCCAGCTTTATGGTGGCGATGGTCCTGATCGTGGTGGGGATGCGCTGGATGGGGTTCGTGCCGCTGGGCCTCTTCTCGGAGGGATTCCGTGATGCGCCTTGGACGTTCGCCAAGTTCGTCGACTTGATGAAGCACCTGTGGATCCCCGGGTCGATCGTCGCCATCACGGGCACGGCGGGCCTGATGCGGGTGATGCGGGGCAACCTGTTGGACGAGTTGAACCGCGACTACATCCAGACCGCGCGGGCCAAGGGGCTGAAGGAGAGCCGAGTGGTCTGGAAGCACGGGGTGCGGAATGCGCTCCATCCGCTGATTATGAACCTGGGTATGGCGTTCCCCAGCTTGATCTCCGGCACGGCGATCGTGGGCATCGTCCTGAACCTCCCGGTGATGGGCGCGATGTATCTGAGCGCGGTGCGGCAGCAGGATATCTATTTGGCCGGTACCTTCCTGATCCTGATCACGCTGATGACGGTCGTGGGAAACCTGTTTGCGGATATCTTGTTGGCCTTGGTGGATCCCCGGATCCGCTATCATTAAGCGGAGGTAGCCACGATGACAAAAAATACAGCGACACAGACGACCGAACCCGAAGCCGTCAATGTGATGACGGTCCGCGAGTTGATGTGGCAGCGGTTCAAGCGGAACAAATTGGCGATGGCGGGGGGGATCGTTATCATTATTCTGTATCTGATGGCTATCTTTGCCGGTTTTCTCTCTCCGTATCACCTCACCCACACGCACTCCGAACACTCCAACTCGGCGCCCAACGGCATTCACATCTTCCGCGACGGCAAATTGGTGCGCCCTTTTGTCTACGAAGTCAAGGTGACGCTGGATATGGAGACTATGCAGATGGTCTACGAGAGGACGGGGGTTACCCATCCGGTGCGGTTCTTTGCGAAGGGGGATGCTTACAAATTCCTGGGCCTTTTCGAGGCAGAGCGGCATCTCTTCGTCGTTGATGACCCCGGGAAGGTCTTTTTGATGGGGACCGACGCCCTGGGTCGGGATTTTTTCACCCGCATCCTCTACGGCGGTCGGGTCTCCCTGACGGTGGGATTGGTCGGTATTGCGATCAGCATCATAATCGGCAGCGTCGTAGGCACGGCAGCCGGGATGCTGGGCGGTGCGGTGGACAATATTGTCATGCGCATCGTCGAGGTTCTGATGTCGTTTCCCCGGATCCCGCTGTGGATGTCGTTGGCTGCGGTGCTGCCGCCTGGCATGAGCTCGATCAAGACCTATTTCGGGATGACCCTGGTGCTTTCCGTCGTTAACTGGGGAGGGCTGTCGCGGCAGGTGCGGGCCAAGGTCCTCTCGCTGCGCGAGAATGACTTCGTGATGTCCGCCAAGCTGCAGAACTGCAGCGGCCCGCGGATCGTCCTCCGGCATCTGTTGCCCAATACGTTCAGCCACGTGATCGTGGTGGCAACGCTCTCCATCCCCGGGATGATCCTGGGTGAGACCGCACTCAGTTTTCTGGGCCTGGGCATACGCCCTCCGATGACCAGTTGGGGTCTGCTGTTGAGCAACGCGCAGAAGCTGCGCGTCCTTATTCTACAGCCGTGGCTGCTCTGGCCCATCGTGCCGGTGATGATCGCCGCGATGTCCTTCAATATGCTGGGTGATGGACTTCGCGACGCAGCCGACCCCTTCGCCTCCGAGTGAGCATAGGTGCCAAGGGGCGTGGTCTGGCTTTGTTCCTAAAGATCGACTGACTTGTTCGCAGACTGCATTTACAGATCCGGACACGAATCACTAAACTTTTCCGTGATGCCCATGGCAACGCAGAAACGCTTTAGTGATTCATGATCAGATCCATAAACTTGGAGGGAAGGCTCGTGGCAGAGAATGGTCTACTGCTGGAAGTAAAGAATCTTAAGACCCACTTTTTCCTGGAGCGGGGTGTCGTCAAGGCTGTCGATGGTGTGAGCTTTGAGATTGAGCCTGGACGCACTCTCGGCGTGTTGGGAGAGAGTGGTTGTGGAAAGTCCGTGACCGCCTATTCAATTATGCGCTTGATCCGCTCGCCGGGGGAGACGGTGGATGGGCAGATCCTGCTCCACCGCGCCGGTTATCAAGGGGGCCCGGTGGATCTGACTAAACTGGACCCGCAGGGGCGTGAGATGCGCTCGATCCGCGGAAGCGATATCGCGATGGTGTTCCAGGAGCCGACGACATACCTCAATCCGGTCTACACCATCGGCGATCAGATCACGGAGGCCGTTATCCTGCACCAACGCGTCTCGAAACAGGAAGCGCGGGATATCGCGATTGAGACGTTGGATAAGGTTCAGATGCCGTATCCGGATCAGATTGTGGACCGGTATCCGCACCAGTTGTCCGGGGGGATGCGCCAGCGGGCGATCATCGCCATCGCGCTCTCGTGCCAGCCGACACTGCTGATCGCGGACGAGCCGACGACGGCCCTGGACGTGACCACGGAAGGGCAGATCCTGGAGCTGATGCGCGATCTTCAGCGGGAATTGGGTATGGCTATTCAGTACATCACTCACGATCTGGGCGTGATCGCCGAGATGGCCGATGAGGTGATCGTCATGTATCTGGGAAAGGTGGTGGAACGCGCTACCGTCCACGACATCTTCCACAATCCGAAACATCCCTACACCCAGGCGCTGCTGCGGTCTATCCCGGTGCTCGGTCGCAAGACCGGCGGGCGGTTGGAGGCGATCCGGGGTGTGGTGCCCGATCCGCTCAACATCCCGTCCGGATGCAGGTTCCGCAACCGCTGCCCGAGCGCGGTCGCCGGGACGTGTGAGATCGAGGAACCGGAGATGGTCGAAGTTGACGCAGGTCATCTCGTGCGCTGTTTCCTGTACGAGTAGACAAGGAGAGAATCGTGAGCAAGTCCGTAAGCCAGGATACGAATTCAAAACCCATCCTCGAGGTTCGGGATTTAAAGAAGTATTTCCCCATTCGAAAAGGTTTCTTCCGCCGTGTGGTGGGCAACGTGAAGGCCGTGGATGGGATCACGTTTGAGGTTCCCCAGGGGAAGACCCTGGGATTGGTGGGTGAGAGCGGGTGCGGCAAGACGACGACCGGCTTGTGTGTGCTGCGGGGCGTGGAGCCCACCGCCGGTGAGGTCGTCTTCCACGACGAGGAACTGGGTGTCGTTGACGTCATAGGTGCCGATCGGGAGACGCTGCGTCATATCCGGCGCAACATGCAGAAGATCTTCCAGGACCCTTACAACTCGCTCAATCCCCGGATGACGCTGCTGGAGATCGTCGGCGAGCCGCTGATGGTCAACCGTGGGGTGAAGGGACGTGAGCTGGAGGATCGAGTGGCCGAGTTGCTGCGGGTCGTGGGCCTGCATCCCGAGTATATGCGGCGCTTTCCGCACGCGTTCAGCGGCGGTCAGCGCCAGCGCATCGGCATCGCCCGCGCGCTGGCCCTCGAGCCGCGTTTTATCGTGGCCGACGAGCCGGTCTCGGCGCTGGACGTCTCCATCCAGGCCCAGGTGCTGAACCTGCTGCAGGATCTTCAGGAGGAGTTCGGTCTCTCGTATCTGTTCATCGCGCACGACCTGAGCGTGGTCGAGCATATCTCCGACCGGGTGGCGGTGATGTACGTGGGCAAACTCGTGGAGACGGCGGAGACGGAGGAGCTCTATAACAATCCCCTCCATCCCTATACCGAAGCGCTCCTGTCCAACGCCCCCAAGCCCGATCCCGATCTGGAGAGCAAGCGCCTTGTCCTGCAAGGGGAGGTCCCCTCGCCGGCGAATCCACCCTCCGGCTGTTACTTTCATCCCCGGTGCCGGTACGCGCAGGGCGTCTGCTCGACGGAGACGCCGCCGCTGCGTGAGGTCGAGCCCGGGCATTTTGCGGCCTGCCACTTCGCGGATGAACTGTCTTTAATCGGGGTGGCGGATATGGTCCGCGCCACCGACATAGGCTAGTGGGGTAACCTGATGTGTACAGTCGTCGCGTACCTCCTCGTCCTCGTAACCGGGGCTATTGGGCTCGTCACCTTGCTGGTCGCGAACCGGGCGGTCACTGTCGTCTATCTGGCGATGAGGCTCAACAAGTGGGGGTTAGCCGCTGCCAATAACATATCGTTCCTCCTGTTTGGGTTGATCTGGCTGGCTGGGATTCTCTATACACAGCACTGGTACGCTCAGGCGTGTAAAAGCAAGCAGGAAGAGCAGCCCTTGATGGAGATGCTGTCCCGTTTTCTGAAGGTGACCGCGATCGAGTTGGGCATCCTGATTATGGTTCTCATTATCCAGTTTATCGCAGAGTAGGCGTGGTCAAGGCGTGAACCCTGTGCCTGAACCGTGCGACCTTTCCTGGACATCCCCATTGATGATCCGGGTGTCCAGGTTTTTTTGACACCTTTGACATCACAATAGAACCATGATACAAGAATTTGGCCTGGTTGGCATACCACATTCCACAAGAAGCGATGCCAGGCGGGTGATTTTGTAAAGTTTAGGCATGCCGTATTCCAAAAGACGCTTTGATATGGAGGTGAGCCTTTGATGACAATTAGACATGTTGGTCTGATCGGGTTGGGAACGATGGGGGCGCCGATGGGGCGTAATGTGCTCAAAGCCGGCTATGATCTGTCCGTGTACGACATCAACCCGGACGCGGTCGAGGCGCTTGCCGCGGACGGTGCGGTAGGCTGCGGATCGCCTCGGGCGGTGGCTATTGTGCCGGAGGCGTGAGGTATCGTTTCACGGCCTTTTGGGCGGCTTGTTTGTATTTCTACAGATGTCCCTTAGATTATGGGACAATTGACTGAGTGAGGGCGGAGGATTCGATGAAAAAACGCGTGTTGCGCGACGGATGGCGGCTCAAACAACTGTCAGAGAGTGAGGTATTGGAAGCTTCCGTGATTGCTCAGGCTTCAGCGTCCGCGTGGGATGAGGACTGGCTTGAGATCGACGCGATGCCGGCGATGGTGCACGACGTGCTCCAGACTCACGACGTCATCGAACCACCCTGGCTTCCGGGACGGGCGGAGGCCTGTCTCTGGGTATCGGAGCGCGATTGGGTCTATGCCGTCAACTTCTCGGTCGACGATCCGGCGGGGACGCATACCCTGCATCTTCAGGGGCTCGATACGATCGTGGATGTTTATCTGAACGGCGAGCGGGTCGGCGAACACAGCAATATGGTGATGCCCCTGCGGCTGGACGTGACCGAGGCCATCCGGCGTGAGAATACGTTGCTGCTTCACTTCCACACGGTGTTCGATCTGTCGGGAGACGAACCCGAGCCCCTTGATTGTGTGGACGGTGATCCTCAGCGTCCTGTGCGCCGCCCTCGTCAGAATTACAACACCTATCTGGGTCCTCATCCCTATTTCTCCCGGGTGGGGGTGTTTGGGGATGTGATTTTGGAGACGGTGACCAAGGCCGAGATCACGCAGCTGCGGGTTGACGCGTCGGTCGACGAGACGTTGAGCGCGGGCCTGGTCGGGGTGGACATCACCGGTATGACGTATAGCGGGGATCTGTCGCTGCATCTCCAACTGTTGGCGCCGGATGGGGCTGTCGTCGCTGACGTCACCGCACAACCCGAGGTCACCTGCGACGCCTATCTGTCCCGGCTGATGCTCGAGGTTGAGGGTCCGGAGCTGTGGTGGCCCCGCGGTTACGGCGACCAGCCCCTGTACGAGGTCGTCGCGACGCTAACCGTCGATGGGTTGGAGGTTCAACAGGAGAGGCGCGCCGTCGGATTCCGGCGCGTGACGATGCCGGAGCCACTTCACTTTGAGGTCAACGGCGTGCCGGTCAAGCTCTGGGGCGGTAACTGGGTCTCACCTGATTGGGTCACCGCGGTGTGGGATCGGGGGCGGGCCGAGCGGCTCTTTGACATCGCTGAAAACGCCAACTTCAACGCGCTGCGGGTGTGGGGCGTGGTCGAACCGCCCGACGATCATTTCTACGAGTTGGCCGACCGCCGGGGATTTATGGTCTGGCAAGATTTTCACATCCTTCCGCTGCGCCCGGATCCGGTAAGCCGCGCGATCTGTCGTGAGGAGGTCGCGCATACGATCACCCGCCTTCAGCATCACCCCTCGATTCTGATGTGGTGTGGCGGGAACGAGGCCGCGATGTGGCACGAGCGGGCGTTCGGGGGTCCTGGCGGTCCCTGGCCGGGGCGGGAGGTCGCCGAGGGGGACGTCCAGGAGGTCTGTGAGGTCATCGATCCGGCGAGGTTCTACCTGCCCAACTCACCTTACGGGGGGATTGACGCCAACGATCCGCAGGTGTTGGACACCCACGGCTACACCAATATGTGGTACGTGCCGGGGTATGATTATCTAAACTTCGTCAGCGAGGACACGCGCATCGCCGCGCCCCCGCTTCACAGCCTGAAGCGCTTCTTTGCGCCCGAGGATCTCTGGCCGGAGCGCTACTCTCCGGTCTACACGCACGGTAACCGCTATCCATGGCCGGAGCGCTGGATGTCCTACACCACCAGCCAGAGCTGGCGAAAGACCGGACCCGTGGAGCAGTTCTACGATGCCACCGGGCCCGGCGAGCTCGTCTACCGGCTGGGTATGGCGGCCGGGCAGTACTATCGGGAGACGATCGAACGGCAGCGGCGGGGACGCCCGGCCGAGGCGGAATCGAATCGCCGCCGGTGCGGCGGGTACCTGGTCTGGAAGTACAACGACTCCTGGCCGGAGATCTACAGCGGCAAGGTCGATTATTTCCTGGAGCCCATTATCCCCTATTACGCGATCAAGCGGGCCTATGCGCCGGTTCTACTTTCTTTCGACATTGGGACGTCTGTCTGGCTCTGGTTGGTCAATGATACGAGTGAGCCGGTGACCGGAGCGGTGACGGTCCAGCTCTTTCACCTGGACGAGAATGAGGTGAAACAGACGATCACGCGTTCGGTGCGGGCCGCGCCGGGACAGTCGGTCGAGATTGTGCGGCTGGATCGAGCCGGCATCGGCACCTTCCATCTGGATCACATCCTCTATGCCCGCGTGGACGGCCCCGATGGGGCTCTGATCGCCAGGACGCAGGTGTTTGCAGACGTGGAGCGGCAGATGGTCTTCCCCGAGGCACGGCTGAACGTCCAGGTCGAGGACGGCGCGCTCGTCATCCGTACGGATCGGTTCGCGCGAAGCGTGGTGCTCCAAGGGGATGCCGAGGGTGACGCGTTTGGTTGGCTCTTTGAGGACAATTATTTCGATCTGATGCCCGGCGAGCGAAAGGTCGTCCGCGTCCTTGGGCACCACGACCGCGGTCGGATCACCGCACGCCCCTGGTATTCGCCCCACCGGACGACGATCGATTGGCAGCGGTGAGCTGTTTTTTCAAGAGGGCCATGACGCAGCGTGTTGATGTGTTATAATCAAGCTCGGGCTGTTCAGACTTTGGGATGATTGAGACGTCAAGATTCCACAACACAGGATTGGATTCAATGAGCGAAACGATACGAAGCGATACTATGGCGTTAGAGCAAGAAGGGGCCGAGCATGTGCGCGGCGTCGTCACCAACATTCAGCGTTTCTCCATCCACGACGGCCCGGGGATCCGGACCACGGTGTTTATGAAGGGTTGTAATCTGCGCTGTTTCTGGTGCCACAATCCCGAGACGTGGCATCTCAAACCCGAGTTGCAGGTCTTTCCGCAGAAGTGCATCGGGTGTGGGGCCTGTTTGGAGGTCTGCCCGAACGAGGCGCACGTGATGACGGAGGAGGGCAAACAGTTTATCCGGGAGCGCTGCGAGGGTTGTGGCGCCTGTGCTGACGTCTGTTACGCGGGGGCGTTGGTCCTGGTCGGGGAGAGGGTCTCCGTGGACGATGTGCTGGAGGAGGTGCTTGCCGATCGGGCCTTCTACGAGAGTTCGGGAGGTGGGGTGACGCTATCCGGTGGGGAGCCCACGCTCCAGATGGATTTCGCGTATGAGATCCTCTCACGGAGCCGGGAGGCCGGTTTGCACACGGCGATTGAGACGAACGCGCACTGCCGCTGGGAGGACCTGGAGCGGCTGCTGACGGTGACGGACCTGGTGATGACGGATATCAAGCATATGGATTCGGAGGTCCATCGCGAGGCGGTCGGCGTGAGCAACGAGCGCATCCTTGAGAATCACCGTCGCCTGATGAAGACCGACAAGCCCGTGATCTTCCGGACGCCGGTGATCCCGACCGTCAACGCATCGGATGAAGCGATCGATGCTATTGCCGCGTATATCCGCGAGCTGGGCGAGATTCGTGCCGAGGCGGGTTCTGAGGGCGGTATGCCCCGGTTGGAGCTTCTGCCCTTCCACAAGCTGGCCTCCGATAAGTTCCGGAGCCTGGATCTGGACTATCAAGCTGAGGATCTGACCGCGCCGGACAAAGAGGCGATGGCGGCGTGGGTTGAGGTGGCGCGAGCGCACGGGATCGACGTCGAGGCCCGTTGATCTCAGGTCAAATGATGGGGTGGGAGGAGGTCGGGAATCCGGCCTCCTCTTTTTTATTGATTGAAAGTATGCTGATCTGCGCCGTTTGACTGGATCTGGGGGGCGACTACAATGGTCGTGCTATGGTTTCGTTGAAGATCCATCTCCTTGGCGCGTTTGACGTTTACCAGGATGACCACCGCCTGGTCAAACAGGACTGGCGGAGCCAACAAAACCGCACCATCCTCAAATTTCTTGTTACCCATCGCGGCCATCCTGTGATGGTGGACCAGTTGCTCGAACTCCTCTGGCCCGGTAAACCCCCGGATCAGACCCGGCCGCGGCTTTACGTCCGTATGAGCCAGCTTCGCCGTCTGCTCGACGCTGAGGATTCGACCGCCTTTATCGTGAGCGAAAGAGGCGGCTACGTGTGGAACCCCCAATCCACCTGTTGGTTGGACGTCGTCGAGTTTGAGAACCTCGTTCAACGAGGGCGGGTGCACCAACGGGCCGGCGACTGGGATGCGGCGGCGCGGGCGTATGAATCGGCCCGAGCTCTCTACCGGGGAGACTATCTCGAGGAGGATCGGTATGCGGACTGGACGACCATAGAGCGCGAGCGTCTCCGGGAGCGCTTCCTCACCACCCTGATGGAGCTTGCGGAGTGCTATGCGCAGCGCGGTCGCTATCGGCGCGCGCTGGCGTGTTGTCAGCAGGTCCTGGGCGCGGATCCGTGCCGGGAGGCCGTTTACGTCCGGATGATGCTCTATGCGTACTACGCCGGCGAACGGGTTCGATCCCTGCGTATCTACGAGCGATGCCGGACGGTCCTGGCGGATGAGTTTGGTGTTGAGCCTCAGGGAAACACAACCTATCTGGCCACACAGATCCGTGAGGGCTCGCTCTGGTCCTCGCGCGACTATCCTCGCTATCCTCCCCCAGCCTACGAGGGACGGCTCTTTGAGGTCCCGTATGTGCTGGGCGATGTGCCCCTGGTCGGTCGGGATCGGGAATACGCTTGGTTGGTCGCCCAGTGGCGGGACCCTGAGACGCGGATGATCCTCGTCGAGGGGGAGGCTGGGATCGGGAAATCACGCCTGGTTCAGGAATTCATGGGTTACGCTCGCGGGGAGGGCGCCGGGGTCGTCCAGGCGTGGGTCTCTCCGGATCAGGATGCCCTTCCTTATGGGCCGATTGTGGCGATGCTTCGCGACTCGAGCGCGGATTCTATGGAAACTCTCTCCGATGATCAACAGGCGGCCCTGCGCGAGCTTTTCCCGGATATTCACGGGCACCTTGCCTCGCCCCCTCCGCGGGAAGCTGTGCCAGCGGATGAGGCGCGCCGGCGGCTGGAGGATGCGCTGCTGAACCTGGTGGAGGTGGCCCTCCCAGCAGAAACGGTCCTCTGTGTCGAGGATACGCATCGTGCCGACGAGGGGACCCTTCGCCTGCTTGCGCGCATCGCGGAGATCCGGTTTTTGATCCTGACGTGCCGTTCCGAGGAGACGCCGTCCGATCATCCCCTCCGGGCGCTGATGCGGCGCCTGCGAAAGCGCGGACTGGCTGCCGACCTGGCTCTGGGCTCCCTCCATCCCGAGGCCGTCAGAGAGCTTCTGGCTCGCTTGAGCCGCCGCTCGGATCTGCCGATTATGGCCCAAATTGCGGATTTTACACAGGGCCATCCTCTCTTTCTTATCGCATCGCTGCAGCATCTGTTTGAGGAGGGACAGCTCTACGTGGACGTTCGGGGGCGTTGGGTCGCGACCGGGCAGGATCGGGCAGCGCTCGCCCCCACGGTCCGTGACGTGATCGCCCGGAGACTTCGCGGCCTGCGTCGTGAGATGCGGCACGTGGTGGACGTCGCCGTCGTCGCGGGGGGCGCGTTTGATTTTGATATGCTGGCCTCGTTCTCTGATTTTGAGGAGGGAACGCTTCTCGATTTGATCGACGGGCTGCTCGATCGCAATCTGTTGGTCGAGCCCCGGCATCCCGATCGGCCGGATTTTGCGCTGACTCACGATTGTTATACGGAAGTCGCTTATGCGATGATCCCCGAAGCCCGTCGCCGTCGCCTTCACCGGCAGATTGCCGGGGCGCTGCTGGGGTTAGCGGCCGATCGAGACGTTATCGCGGGCACGTTGGCATCCCACTACGAACGCGGACGGGCCCATGCTGAGGCGTTCGACTGGTGGGTCCGCGCTTCAGAGGTCGCGCAGCGGCGGTATGCGCTCGAGGAGGCGCTGACGTTCTGCCGCCGCGCGGTCGCATTGCCCGAAGGGGAACCCGCACCGGTGTTGATGACCATGGGACATTTGGCTCACCAATTGGCGAGATACGACGAGGGTGCGCAGTTCTACGAGCAGGCTCTGATCCGTTGGGCCCAACTTGAGAAGCCCGAGCGAGAGATTGAGGCGTATTATGGCATGGCCGAGTGTTATCGGGAGATGAGCGCTTTTGAGGAGGCCCTGGCGCACGCGCAGTCCGGTCTCGAGCGCGCACGAGCCCTGCCGGGAAAGCCCAGACGGGTCGCGCAGGGCCATATTATCGTCTCCAACGCGATGCGCTCGGGGCAGTTAGCGTCCGTAGAGACCCTCCGCCGCCACCTGGAGGAGGCCCTTGACCTTGCCGAGTCGGTTGAGGCGTGGCAGTTGATGGGGGAGGCCACTTTCTGGCTGGGCGTGATCACGGTGAACAGCGGGAATCCTCGAGAAGCCCTCGACTACGACAAAAAAGCTCAGCGGTGTTTTGCACGGGTTCAGGCATCCGGTTGGGAGGCGATCACACTCAACAACCTGGCCTATCACGGCCTGCTGGCCGGTGAGGCCCGCCAGGCTATGATCTGGGCGGAGGAAGGGCTGCGCATCGCGCGGCGATCGCATCTCCGCCACAGTCAGGGCTGGTTGATGAGCACGCTCGGGGAGATCCAGACGCACCTGGGACAGTTGGCCGAGGCAGCGCAGACCCTGGAGGCGGGGTTGGCGCTGGTGCAGCGGTGGGGACCGCGCCGTCTCCGTCCCGGATTTTTGCACGATTTGGCCCGGGTGGCCTTGGCGGCCGGTGATGGGGCGCGCGCGCTGGTGTACCTGGAAGAGGCGCTGGGCCTGGGGAGGGAGAGTGCCCCACAGTTTGTGCCGCGCCTTCAGCTCGCGCGGAGCGAGGCCTATCTCTCGCTGGGGGATCTGGATCGTGCCCGGGAGGAGGCCGAGGCGGCTCGAAATGGCGCGCGGTCGAAAGGTCAACGGTCCGTCGAGGGAGGGGCGGTGCGGGTCCTGGCTGACGTCTGCGCGACCCTTGGACGGTTCCCCGAAGCGGAGCAGCTGTTTGCGCGGAGCCTGGTGCTCTTTGATAAGGGTGAGGACCGCCTGGAATGGGCGAGGACAGAACGCGCATGGGGCCGATGGCTTCTCGCTCGCGGGGATGCCGCCGGGGGGTGCCGTCTCTCGCGCGCGCGTGAAGTCTTCGAGGCCTATGATGCGGCCCTGGATCTGGCACGCCTCGACGAGATTTCGGTGTAGCGTGAGAGGCTTTCAGGTCAACCGGCGTCCCGGTAGACAAAACGACGAGATATCTGCAGAAACCGTGTAGTTGGGAGGAACCCTGATATGGAGATCCGTGAGATTCGTGTGGTGCGTGTCAACGTCCCGGCTTTGGAGGGTGCCCGTACACAGCCACGGCGGGCCGGATGGGCCGAGGATGCGGAGGTGGCTAACCCGATGTCCCGCTATCCGAAGGTCAAACGCCACCGGAGCCTCTGGCTGCCGACGTGGGAGGGTGCGTGGTGTCAGGTCACCGCGGAGGACGGCACGTGGGGGCTGGGCACGCTGCCCTTTGCCCCCGTG
>CAYMAQ010000038.1:13501-18518 GCA_964388385.1 uncultured Anaerolineales bacterium
GGGTTGGCGTCCTATGCCGTCAGTGCCGTCGATCTGGCGCTGTGGGATCTTAAAGGTAAACTGCTCGAACAACCCGTCTACATCCTGCTTGGCGGACCGCAGAAGGACCGGATCTTCTGCTACGCGACCGGCAATGACGTGGATTGGTACCGGGAACTGGGGTTCCGGGCTTTCAAACTGGCCTGTCCTTACGGTCCGGCGGATGGGTTGGATGGGATCAGGAGGAACGAGGCTTTCGTGGCCCAGGCCCGGGAGACGATCGGTGATGAGAGCGAACTGATGCTTGACTGCTGGATGGCCTTTGACGTCGAGTACGCCGTGCGGTTGGCCGAGGTGTTGCGCCCGTACCGGATCAAGTGGATGGAGGAATGTCTGGTTCCCGAGGATCGGGACGGTCACGTGGCGCTCCGCCGCCGGCTGCCGTGGCAGACGTTGGCGACCGGCGAGCACTGGTACACACCCATGCCCTTCCAGTGGGCGATTCGCCACGACGTGGTGGACATCCTCCAACCCGACATCAACTGGTGCGGCGGTGTGACCACCTGCAGGAAGGTCGCCGATGCCGCGGAGGCCGCGGGGAAGTCGGTAATCCTGCACGGCGGTGGGGTCACCCCGTTCGGACAGCATTTCACCTATGCGACGGCGGCGTCCCCGTGGTGTGAGGTCTTTGTCGGCTCGCCGCCGGGCGTGCCCCTGGAGGAGGCCCGGCGTATTCCTGGACAGGCGTTGCCGAAGGACGGTTGGCTGGTGCCCAATGAGGCACCCGGCTTCGGGCTGGAGATTCCCGAGATGTGGATCGAGCCCTATTCATAGAGGGCGTGACCCTTGATGAACGGTTTTCACTCACTGGATTCTAAGGAGTTATGATGGCTGATCAACGACCCAACATTCTTATTCTGCACACCGACCAGCAGCGATTCGACACGCTGGGCGCGCTGGGGGGCGATCATGCGGTGACGCCCAATATGGACCGGCTTTCGCGCCAGGGGGTGACCTTTGCGCGGGCCTATACGTCCAGCCCTTTCTGTATGCCTGCTCGCCACGATCTGTTGACAGGGACCAGCGCCCGGTATCATGGCTATTACCAGAACTTGCACGAGCCGATCAGGGACTACGGATTGGCGACGCTGCCCCGACTGCTCACGGAGGCCGGATACCAGACGATGGCTGTCGGGAAGATGCATCACTATCCGGAGCGCGAGCACCACGGGTATAATCACATGGATCTGATGGAGGAGATTCCCTCGACGTGGGAGAACGATGCCTACGTGCAGTATCTCCAGGAGAGGGGCTACGACGTGCGCTGCCAGCACGGTGTCCGCCCGGTCTTCTATCCCGTACCCCAGATTTCCCGCGTGCCGGAGGAGCACCACGGATCTGCGTGGGTCGCGACCCGCACCACCGAGCTGCTGCGACGCGAGCGGAACCGTCCCTTCTTCATCTTTGCCAGTTGGGTCGGGCCGCATCCGCCCTTTTACATACCGGAGCGGTATCTCAAGCTCTATGAGGGAGGTGTCTCGCCGGATGGTCTGCCGCTTCCGCCGTCCCGGTTGGCGCCGGACCAGGCGTTGGAGACCGACGTGCCCCCTGAGAAGGATGTCACCCAGCGTTGGGTGCGGCGTTTCAAGGAGGGGTATTTCGCCCGGGTGACACTGATTGACACCCACGTGGGCCGGATTCTCGATACGCTGGAGGAGACCGGGTTGATGGAGAACACCCTGGTTATCTTCATGTCCGATCACGGAGAGATGCTGGGGGACCGCCGGCATTTCAGCAAGACCGTTCCTTATGAGGGATCGGCTCACATCCCGCTCATCCTGGCGGGGCCGGGTGTGCCGGATGGGATACGGGCGAGCACTGCGGTCAATACATGGGACATCGCGGCCACGGTCCTGGACGCGGCGGGGATCGATACGCCCGACGACCATCCCTTGATCGGGGAGAGTCTGCTCTCGATGGATCTGGATGATCGGGCGCGCATCGTGATCACGCACCTTTACGAGAATGAGCGGCGCTGGATCGCTGCGGAGATGGGGCGCTGGAAGTTCATTCACTTCCGCCTGGGCGGGCGCGAGGAGCTCTACGATCTGGACGAGGATCCCTGGGAACAGCAGAACCTGATCGGCGATCCCGGGTGTCGTGAGGTCGGCGATCGTCTGCGGCGTGCGTGTTTGGCCTTCGAGCGGGAGTACGGATTCGAAGGGGGAGCGGACGACACCGGATTCGTGGATCTACCGGAGCCCGACGAACCGCCGGAACCCAGGGTGGGCTGGCCCTTCAACTGGCGTCAGTATCCGCGCTGGATGAACGGCTACCGTGAAGAGGATCTCGCGGCGATCCTTGAGGAGATGCGGGACGTCCTCGCCAGCCAGAAGCAGGTCCATGTTCCCAAGGACGAGGAATGGCGCGATCGGGTGTTGAACACCTGGGCTGCCATGGGTGGGGACCGCAGCGAGCTGTCCGCCGTCCTGGCTGAAGCGGATACGGTCGGCGCGGACGATTCGCTCGGATGATCAGCGAGCGTGAGGTGCATGAAACGAGGAGGATTATGACACACCCTAACGTGGTCTTTGTCCTGGTCGATCAGATGCGGGCGCAGGCGACCGGTTACGCCGGAAATCCGGACGTGCGCACGCCAACCCTGGATCGATTGGCCTCTCAGAGCGTAAACTTCGTGAACGCGGTTTCGGGGCATCCGGTCTGCTGTCCTTACCGGGCCAGCCTGATGACCGGGCAATATCCCCTGACCCACGGGGTTTATATCAACGATGTGCCATTGGAGACCGACGCGCCGGCACTCGCCGAGGTCTTCGCGGCGCACGGGTACCAGACTGCGTATATCGGAAAGTGGCATCTCTATGGAAGCCCCGACGGTGCGTACGGGCGGCGACGCGCCTACATTCCCAAAGAACACCGTCTGGGGTTCGAGTATTGGAAGGGTTTTGAGTGCAATCACGATTATATGGCCTCTCCTTACTTCGAGGATGAGGATCCGGACCCCAAGATGTGGGAGGGTTACGATGCTCTGGCACAGACGCGGGATGCCTGTCAGTATATCCGGGATCGCGCGGATGAGGACGCGCCTTTCTTCCTGATGCTCTCCTGGGGTCCACCGCACAATCCCTACGACCTGGTGCCGGAGCGGTATGCGGCTCTCTACGAGGATGCGGAGATTGGGCTGCGCCCGAACGTGCCGGCGGATCGGGTTGATGGAACGGATTTGCGCACCCAGGCGACCGAGACGCTCCGCGGTTACTACGCACATATCACGGCCCTTGACGATGCCGTAGCGCAGCTGCTTGAGACGTTGGATGCGTGCGATCTGGCGGACGATACGCTCTTTATCTTCACCTCCGATCACGGTGACATGCACGGCAGTCAGGGAGTGCGGAGGAAGCAGGTCCCTTGGGATGAGTCGATCCGTGTACCCCTCCTCCTGCGGTATCCGAGAGGGCTTGGGATGGAGGCAAGGAAGCTCTATACGCCCATCAATACCCCGGACTTCATGCCTTCTCTGCTTGGGCTTTGCAACCTGCCGATCCCCAGTACGGTCGAGGGGCAAAATTACGCGGCTCTTATCGCGGGTGAAATGGATGAAGCAGGCGCTATGGACTTTGCGCCCGCTGCATTCCTGAACTATCCGGTGAGTTTTGCGATGTCTCGAGCTCAGGGTCTGCCCGTTTATCGCGGCATTCGGACCGCGCGGTATACCTACGTTTGCACGACCCAGGGGCCGTGGCTGCTCTACGACAACGCGGAAGATCCTTACCAGATGGATAACCTCTGTGATGATCCGGCGTACGGGGCGCTACAGGCACGGCTGGATCAGGCGTTACAGAGCTGGCTGGTGCGTCTCGGGGATGACTTCTTGCCCGGACAGGTCTATCTGGAACGGGATGGACTGGATCATTACCGTGAGGTCACAGGTGCGTGGGGACGCCTTGAAACACCCTGGACTGTCAAACAGAACGCCTAAGGAGCTACGACCGATGACCGAACAGACCGATACTCGACCCAATATCCTTTATATCTTCACCGATCAACAGAGCGCGACGATGATGTCATGCGCCGGCAATGCGCACCTGGAGACCCCGGCGATGGACAGATTGGCCGCGGAAGGGGTGCGGTTTGAGCGCGCTTACTGCACGAACCCCGTCTGCCTCCCTTCTCGGTTCAGTATGATGACCGGACGGATGCCCAGCGTTATCGACGTGCGCTCCAACGATCACCGGCACGTTGACACGGTCCCCGAGGAGATCCGGGCCTCCGGGTTGGGATGGCTGCTGCGTGATGCGGGGTATGACGTTGCGTATGGGGGGAAAGTCCATCTGCCGAGAATGACGCCGGAGGATCTGGGGTTTGACGTCATCACTGGCGACGAACGCGACGGCCTGGCGGAGGCGTGCGCCTCCTATATCCAAGAAGATCGCGACCGCCCCTTCCTCCTGGTCGCCTCGTTTATCAATCCCCACGACATCTGTTATATGGCGATCCGGGACTTTGCCGAGGCTGATATCCAGAAGCGAATCCTGGAGCGCGGAGAGACGGAGCTGGCGGCGCTGGACGAGGCTTTAGAGATACCGGACGGCGTCAGCGAGGAAACGTTCTTTGAGACGCTCTGTCCGCCGCTGCCCGACAACTTCGAACCCCAGCAGGATGAGCCCGAGGCGATCCGTGAGATGCAGGCGCAGCGCCCCTTCAAGCGTTCGGCACGCGAAAACTGGAGCGAGACGCGGTGGCGGATGCACCGTTGGGCCTACTGCCGGTTGACGGAGCGGGTCGACGCCCAGATCGGGCGGGTTCTCGAGGCGCTTCGGGAGAGCGGCAAAGCCGAGGACACGGTCGTGATCTTCAGCAGCGATCACGGTGACCTGGACGGAGCGCACCGGATGGAGCACAAGACCGCGTTCTACGAGGAGGCCTGCCGCGTCCCGCTGATCGTGAGCCAGCCCGGCATCACGCCGGCGGGGAAGGTCGATGCGATCCACCTGGTGAGCAACGGGCTGGATCTCATCCC
>CAYMAQ010000038.1:18618-21210 GCA_964388385.1 uncultured Anaerolineales bacterium
GCTTGTCGAGGGGGAGGCGCCCTCTGAATGGCGGGAGGTGCTGCCGATCGAGGGGGAGTTCGGTCGTGCGGTCGTGACGGAACGGTACAAATATGCGCGCTACGACCGCGGCGAGAACCGCGAACAGCTCCTGGATCTGCGGGCGCGGCCCCTGGAGATGCGGAACGCCGCCCACGATGCGGACAAGCAGGAGGTGCTCGAACGTCTGCGCGCGGCATATCTGCGTCACTACGGGCCTGAGGTGGGTCTCATCCCCGCGTAATCTCACCGGGTACCCGGTGCAAGGCACTTGGTTCGTGAACTACATCGGATGGGCTTACGTTCCTCCAGATTGTTTATCGCTGATGGTTGTTCACGGGAGTGCCACGCACCTAACCATCGTTTGTGATTGAAGGAATATCAGGAGGCTACAGGATGAAACCGGGATTTATGAGCTCGGTCTGCCCGGCGCAGACACTGCTCGACTTGGTGCACACGGCCGAACGGTTCGGCTATCAGGGGTTGGAATTTCGATTGGATTGGGGTCAGAACCACGGGGTTGAGCTCGACGCAACGCTCGCACAGCGGCGTGAAGCCCGGCGTATCCTGGAGGATAACGGGATTGCCGCAAGCTGTATCGCCACGGGGGTCAAATTCGCATCATCTGATCCAGACGCGCACGTACCGCAGCGGGAGACGTTGCATCGCGCCATCGAACTTGCGTCCGACGTCGGGGCACCGTATCTGCGCACCTTCGCCGATCCCCTGCCCGAGGACGATCCGCAGGCCCGGGATCGAGTTATCGGCCTCGCGGCTGACTCCTATGCGGCTGTGAGCGAGTGGGCGGAAGCTGCCGATGTGGTGGTGCTGGTGGAGACCCACACCAATATGAAGGGGCAGTGGGCGAAAGCGATTCTCGACCGGGCGCAATCGGCGAACGTCCAGGTGCTCTGGCACATCGGGCACCATCTGCGACGGGGGCAGTCGGTGGATGAGGCCTATGCTCATATCCGTGGGTGCGTCCGTCACGTGCACTTTGCGGCCCGGGAGGACGACCCGCACGTTGCGGATGCGGACAATCAGCGCAGTTTCGACCTGCTTGCTGCCGATGGGTTCGACGGATTCTTCTCCGTGGAGATCATCAACCCCGAGGAGCCCGAAGCGGTGTTGCAGCGCCATATCACGACGTTCAATGCGTTTATGGCTGCATTGGACCCTGCTGCCAGCCTATGAGTAAACATTTTCAGCGTATCAAAATTTCATCGGAAGTGTAGGGCGCGCGTGCGCGCAACGACTGTGTTGTGAAGCGCGTTCCAATATCGCGATTCAGGAGGTATTTTGTGACGAAGGAACGATTGGGTTTTGGACTGATAGGGTTGGGGGAGATCGCTTACAAGGCCACCGGCAAGCTTTTTCAGAGGACAGAGCGGGCCGAGATGGTCGCCGGTATGGATCCGGTGCCGGATATGGCGACCTCGTATGAGGAGACGTATCATATTCCGTGTTCCACCGATGTCTCGGACGTGCTGGATCGCCCGGACGTGGATGCGGTCGTCATCTCCACGCCGCATCACCTGCACGTGCCCCTGGGCATCCAGGCAGCGGAGGCCGGCAAGCACGTGATCGTGGAGAAGCCGATGGCGACGACGCTTGAGGATGCGGACGCCCTGATTCGGGCGTGCCGGGACGCGGGCGTTCTTTGTTCTGCGAAGGAGGGAGGCGTGCGCTACCAGCCCTCGACCCGCAAGGCGCGCAAGCTGATCACCCAAGGCGCCATCGGTGAGGTGATGGCGATTCACATTGTCGGGGCGTCGAATAAGCCCGATAGTTACTGGACCGGCGGCTATACCAACCGCGTGCAGACCACCTGGCGCAAATCCAAGGCTGAAGCGGGTGGGGGCATCCTGATTATGAACTACATCTACGACATCTACCGGATGCGGTATATCACCGGACACGAGATTGTCCGCGTCTTCGCAGAGTACGATACGTACCGAACGCCCGTAGAGGTCGAGGATTTCATCACGGTCTCTTTCCGCTTCTCGAACGGCGCCCTGGGCAGTCTGGTGGCCTCGTCGTGTGCACCGGGCGCGTCAAAGCAGGGAATGCGGGGTACGCGAGCGGTCGGCAATCGGGTTTTTGGCACTGAAGGACAGATTGTCTTTGCCGGTAACGAGCTTCTGGTCTATACCGAACGTGATATCCCAGAATTGACCCCGGGCGCGTGGACTGAGCTTTCCTTTCCCCCTGAGGGGATGGAAAACGCGTACGTGACCTATTTCGATCGTTTCGCGGAGGCTGCGCTTAACGGCGGTCATCCCGAGATTCCGGCGGAGGAGGGACGGCGCGACCTGGAGGTCATCCTGGCTGCCTACGAGTCCGGTCGGATGCACGCACCGGTGCATCTCGGATAGCGGTTTGCTGCGGGAACCCAGGAGTCAATAGAGGGATGCAAAAAGCGGCCCGGTTGCTGACGGGCCGCCAATACCCCTGCCGCGACTCGAACGCGGGCCACCGGCTTCGGAGGCCGGTGCTCTATCCATCTGAGCTACAGGGGCTTGTCTCTCTCGATCACTCCTGATTCTACCATAACTTCTTCTGAGAGCAAGGCAC
>CAYMAQ010000039.1:0-21169 GCA_964388385.1 uncultured Anaerolineales bacterium
TCCACCTCCCATTCGGCTCTTCCAGGAGATGAGGGAGTCACGGGTAAAAGCGATCCGCGTTTTTCCAGCCGATCACAAGTTTCTGATCAACGGTGTGACGATGGGGCCCCTCCTGGAGGCGATGGTCGGCGGTCAGGTGCCGCTCTTCGTCTCGGTGAAGCGTGGCATGAAGTGGCATAATCTCTATACGCTGTTGGACGAATTTCCCGAGTTGATCTGCGTGATTTGCGATCACGGATGCTGGGGGGAGGATCGGCGCTTCCGCCCCCTCCTTGAGCGTTATCCCAACGTCTACGTGGATACCTCGCAGTATCTGCTGGATGGTGGGATCGAAGCGCTGGTCGCGGATTACGGCGCACGCCGTATGGTCTTCGGGAGTGGCTTCCCGGAATCGTATTTCGGCGGCATGATGATGGCGCTTAAGCACGCGGAGATCCCCGTTGCTGCGAAAGGAGCCATTGCACACGGCAATCTTTCACGCATCTTGAGAGAGGCATGTGTATGAACGCGCCGTTTGAGCACTCTACTTTAGCTAAAAAATTCTGGGCGGAGGGCCGGTCTGCAGAATGTCCCATCTATGATATGCATGGTCATATGGGACCGCATTCCGCGATCTATTTTCCGCGCGTGGAACCCGAGGCGATGATTCGCACGATGGATGCATGTGGTGTGCGATTGCTCTGCTTTTCGCACCATACATCCTTGCACTCCCCGGATCTTTCCAACAGCCTCAGCATTGAGGCTGTGCGTCGGTTCCCCACGCGCTTCCGCGCGTACTGCACCATCAATCCGAATTATCCTGAGATAGTCAAGCGCGAGGTTGCGTCGTTCGAGTCGCTCTTTCCGGATGTCTATGTGGGGTTCAAATTCCTCTCGGACTATCATAAGGTGGCGTTGATCGATCCGCGCTACGAACCGGCCTGGGCCTACGCCGATGAACACGGGCATCTGGTCCTGGCGCACACGTGGGGTGGAAGTCCGTACGATGGGGAGGATGTGGTGAGGGAGGTGGCGTCGCGCTATCCGAATGTGAAGCTTCTCCTGGGACACAGCTGCCACGGCGCGTGGGATGCAGCTATCATGCTGACCCAGGATTTCCCCAATATCTATCTGGAACTGACGGCGGTCTTTGACGATCGTGGTGTTATTGAACGATTCGTCGACGGAGCGGGATCGGACCGGATGCTCTTTGGGACGGACCTTCCCTGGTTCGATCCGCATCACGCGGTCGGCGTGTTGATGGATGCGGATATTACTGATGCAGATAGGCATAATATCTGTCATCGCAATGCGGAACGCCTGCTTCGCCCTCGGATGCCAGATCTCCTGGGTGAAGCATCCCATTAGGAGAGAGTGTCAGTCTTTCCCTTTCGGTGTTGATTGCGTTGCCAATTGGCATGTACTGGATTTCGACATATGGTACAATGCTAGGGTGTAATATGGTCCGGTCGGTTTGTGAGATCGGCGTTACTTGAGCGACGGCCTATTGACTCTGACAAAGAAAGATCTCTTAATGAAATTGTTCCGTCTTCAGAAGCGTTGGATTCGGCCTCTGCTACGCGATCCTTTGATTCTGCCCTTTTACGTACCAGCGTTCCTGGTCTTCCTCGGTTTTGGTTTCATCAGCCCTGTTTTACCGCTCTACGTGGAGGGATTTGAGGTCTCCTATCGATGGGTGGGGTTGGTCCTATCGGCACAGGCCTTTGGTATGTTGATAAGCGATCTGCCGAGCGGTTTCTTACTCCGGCGATTGGGTCATAAACGTGCAATGCTGCTTGGGATTGGAGCGCTGGTGCTCGCCCGGTTGGCGTTTTCGTGGGCCGGATCGATTTCAGAGCTCTTTGTCTATCAACTCATCTCGGGGTTTGGGATGTCGATTTATGGCGTGGCGCGACACGCTTACGTCGCGGGTCGCGCAGAGGTGGCGACCCGTGGACGGGCCTTGGCCCTCTTTGGGGGGCTGTTGCGGATCGGTCGATTTATTGGTCCGCTGATCGGCGGCTATCTGGCTGCTGGCCTGGGACTCCGTTTCTCTTTTGTCGTCTCAGGGGCGGTAAGTGCCCTGGGTATTCTCTTCGTGCTTTATTTCATTCCCCGGGGGCAATCTGATAAGACGCCTGGATTCGAACTTGCCGCTGACGATTCGGAGGTGCGTCTTCTTCCAATGCTCCGTCGCCAGTCTGATCTTCTGCTCCCCGCTGGGATCGGGCAGATTTTCGTCCAGATGATTCGCTCTGGGCGAGGGACGATTATCCCACTCTATGCTGCCGGGGTGATTGGTATGGAGGTCGATCAGGTTGGTCTGATGATGGGCATCGCTGCGGCGGTCGAGATGGTGATGTTTGTTCCCGCCGGTTGGCTGATGGATAATCTGGGGCGCAAGTACGCGCTGGTGCCAAGTTTTACGATCCAGGCTGTCGCTATGGCGCTTGTCCCGTTGACCCAGAGTTTTGGCACGTTGCTGGCGTGCGCGTCCCTGGCTGGGCTAGGTAACGGCCTGAGTTCGGGTGGTATGATGACCTTGGGCGCTGATTTGGCTCCTTCCAACCGGAGAGGGGAATTCCTGGGCGTGTGGCGTTTGATTGGCGATGCCGGGGGCACCGGAGGACCGGCAGTTGTAGGATGGGTGGCGGATGCATTTGCCCTGCCCTCTGCGGCCTTGGCGATGGGAGCCTCCGGGATGATGGCCGCTTTGATCTTTGGATTCCTCTTGCCGGAGACACGGCATCTCGATCCCGAAATGGTCTCCGCTGCGTCATAAGTTGAAGGTAGTTTACGGCAGTTCGATAGGGTGGGGAGGGATAGGATGCGGAAGGTCGTGGTAAATCGGGAGGTTATATAGCCATGTTTGAGACGGCGCTTTTTGTCACGTTAATCTCTGCGGGGGTTGTCATCGCGCTGCAGGGCGTTCTAATACGCCGTCAATCCAAACGGGCCCATCCTACTTTTTTGGAACGACCGCTCTTTAACGTGTTGGACTTGAAAGATCCCGACGAGGTGGCCAAAATTCTGGGGCGACTGCGCATTTTCCATGGCGTGTTTTTTGTCCTTCTGGGTCTATGGGGCTTGTTATTCTGACCAGGATGATGCGTAGACGTGAGATGCGGACCCGAGGGGACCGCGCTTGGGATGAGAGCGGTGATGGATCTTAATCGCCGGATGCGTGCGAGTTACGATCGGATTGCCGGGCGGTATGCTCGAATCAACGCTCGTATGCCGGCGATGGTGGCTGAGTCGGCTATAAAGTTCTGGCGGCTTCTGGGACCTTCGGCCTTTATTCTTGATCTTGGATGTGGGACTGGGCGCGATTTGGCCTGGTTTCGGACGCGGGGGATGCGGGGCGTCGGCGTCGACCTCTCATCCGGTATGTTACTTCAAGCGAGGCAAGGGATTGATGTGCCCTTGGCCTCGATGGATATGCGGCGACTAGGCTTTGCGACCGGAGTGTATGACGGCATCTGGTGCAATGCCGCACTCCTTCATTTGCCCAAGGGTGAGGTATCTCCTGCATTGTCTGAGGTGCATCGAGTGCTCCGACACGGGGGCCTTTTCTTTGCCTCGTTCAAATCCGGATACGGCGAGGGGTGGGAACCGTACGCATACGGCAAATCTGTCGAGCGTTTTTTTGCGTTCTATGGGAAAGCCGAACTCAGTCATCTAATCATGCGCGCCGGGTTTTCGATTCTGCAGGAAGTTTCGAGCGGAGGAATAGGGCGGTCCTGGTTGCACGTCCTGGCGCGTCGCCATTGATGGAAGTTTACGTCTCTTCTGTGAGCGGGGCGTCGAGATGTGCTTCGAATTATAGATCTGGTATTGAATATCATCGATACGAGGATAGGAGCATAAGGTAGGATGAAATTCAAATGTTTAGCGTGTGAAGCTCTGGCTCGGATGGCGTATTTGTCTGCCGCACGCTCTCCCCACGTCGTGGACGTCGAGTTGTTCCGTTTGGGTTGGCACGAAGACCCCGATGACCTGCGGTCACGGCTCCAGCGCGCGATCGATGCGGCGGCTGCCTCTGACGAGTATGACGCCGTTGTTATGGCGTACGGACTCTGCGGTCGCTCAACGGCAGGTTTGGTGGCGAAAGGCATTTCCTTGATTATTCCGCGCGCTCACGATTGTATCACCCTTTTCCTGGGGGGGCGCGGTCGCTATCAGGAGGAATTCATCCGTCATCCGGGTACCTATTGGTACGTGCGCGACTATGTCGAACGGAAGACCAGCGGGACGGCTCTGTCATTAGGGGCGGAGATGGGCGAGAACGCTGAGGATCTCTACGATGAGTACGTCGAAAAGTATGGTGAGGACAATGCCCAATACTTAATGGAGGTGATGGGCGCCTGGCGCGAGCACTACGACCGCGCGGCTTATATTGATATGGGCGTGGGAGATAGCAGTGAGGTGGAAGCAGAGACGCGGGCTGAGGCCGACCGACGCGGCTGGAACTTTGAGAAACTTGCGGGTGATCTTGTCCTGATCCGACGGCTGATCTGGGGCGATTGGGATGATGAGGATTTTCTGATCCTAGAGCCGGGTGAACGGATCGAGATGGCTCACGATGCACGCGTGATGCAGTGTTTGGTTGAGACGCTTGACTGACGCACCCTGCATTACAACCTACAATGAACAGCCGCTCCACGCGGCACTTAAGGCTTGGTATGCTGGCTCCGATGATCGAGTAGAGGTGCCGTTGGATGGATACGTCATCGACGTTGTGAGGGATGATTGCCTTATCGAGATTCAGACGGCGAATTTCTCATCGATCAAGTCGAAACTTCGGGCATTGACTCGAGACTACCGGGTGCTGTTAGTCTATCCGATGCCGAGGGAGAAGTGGTTGATGAAGCGATGGAATCCGGATGATCCCAAGGCAAAGGTCGAGCGGAGAAAATCTCCCAAGCGGGGTGCGTCGCAGGAGATTTTTGAGGAACTCGTTAGCTTTCCGGATTTGATCTCAAGGGATACCTTCGCTGTTGAGATCGCCTGGACCCATGAGGAGGAGCTTCGACATCGGGATACACGCCGCGGATGGCGAAGACATGGCTGGGTGGTTGACGAACGGCGTTTGATTGAGGTCGTGGCGCAGGAGCGGTTTGAGACACCGGGTGATTTTGCGGGTTTGCTTCCGGAGGATCTGGACGACGGCTTCACGACGAAAGACCTCTCGGATGCGACAGCCCGCGGGCGACGATTTGGCAGGCAGATGGCGTACTGCTTGCGCAAGATGGGACTCATCGAGCGGATTGGGAGACAAGGGCGCGCGCCTTTGTATGCGCGAACTGCATTGTTCGCGCAGACGTAGATAGGAACCGATTGGATTCTGTCTAACAACGATCCAGGGATATGACGGGAGCGAATGAGTTTAGAGACTTTATTAGGGACAGCCTTGGCGGCAGTTGCGGTCTTGTGGCTGCCGCATATTGTAAGTTACCATTGGCTGAAGCGACGCATTCTCGAGAAACACATGTGGGGTCTCAATGTCTGTTGTGGCACAACCGATGGCGGGGGGGTTAATGCGGACATTGTCGCTCATAGGCCTTTGCCGAAGTTCGTTAAGGTAGCCGTCTATCGCTTACCGTTTGGCGATAAACAGTTTGAGCGAGTTCTCTGCTCGCACACTCTCGAACACACAGGGGATCCAAAAGCGTTTTTTACTGAGCTGAATCGAGTTGGCGAGAATGTTACCCTTGTGCTGCCTCCTCTATGGGATATCACAGCGGCCCTGAATGTACTGGAACATCAGTGGATCTTTCTGACGTTGAAGAAGGAACATTCAACGCTTCCTCCGTATGTCAAACTACCTGTGGCTGGTTGGATTCAGGATATTCTCGGGCAGCGTATCCACGCCTGAGTGATCGTCGGTTGTTAATGGTAAGCTTATCAGAAATAAGGAGTCAATGATGATTCAGATCGCCGAAGCATTACCCCCTAGACCTTCACCCCTGTGGCGTATGGTGAAACAAACCGGTATCACCCACGTTGTGGGCTCAATGGACCGGAGTCACGGACTTGACGCACCTAAGGAGCGTCTTCCCTGGAGCTATATGTCGCTCGTGCGGGTCAAGACCGCCTATCAGGACGCTGGGTTTACCCTGGATGTCCTTGAGAGCCGACCTCCGCTCAATAAAGCGAAGTTAGGCCTTCCCGGGCGGGATGAGGAGATCGAATACGCGATTGACCTCATCCGCAATATGGGCCGGCTCGGTATCCCGGTCTGGTGCTATGAGTGGATGCCGGTCTTCAACTGGATGCGCACCTCGACGACGGTACCTGCACGGGGAGGTGCGCTCGCGACCGCTTTTGACTACGATCTGATGAAGAACGCGCCACTGACCGAATACGGGGAAGTGCGTGAAGAGAAGCTCTGGGAGAATCTGGAGTATTTCCTGAACGCGGTGCTGCCCGTCGCGGAGGAAGCCGGTGTGAAGCTGGCTATGCATCCGGACGATCCACCCCTCTCACCGATTCGCGGCCTCGGCCGGATTATGCGTAGTATTGAGAATTACCAACGGTTACTCGATCTGGTGCCCAGCCCGATGAACGGGATCGCGCTCTGCCAGGGGAACTTCACCTTAATGACGGACGACCTTCCCACCGCGATCCAGAAGTTTGGAGAGCAGGACAAGATCTTCTTCGTTCACTTCCGGGACGTTCGAGGTACGCCGGAGAAATTCGTGGAGACCTTTCACGATGAGGGACAAACCGATATGTTGGCCTGTATGCGCGCTTACCGTGACGTCGGATTTAACGGGGTGTGCCGGCCCGACCACGTGCCTACGATGGAGGGGGACGTCAATGATCGCCCCGGTTATTCATCGATCGGGCGACTCTTTGCGATTGGTTATCTCAAGGGATTACGAGAGGCTGTGTACGCAGAGTAGATACGTATTGTAGCGTAGTCTTACCTCTATCGCGGACGCACCGAAAGGTGCGTCCGCGATGCTGATGGTTGTATACTCAAGCTGAATTGGCGATTGCGTCCATCACATCGTCGTATCGGGGGGCCATGTGAGACCAGTCCAACGGTGCCACGCTGTCATGCAGCGCAGGGGTGATCAGGTTTCGCTCTTTCGGATGGGTGAGTGCCCATGTGAGATGGGAGACCAATTCCTCGAAGTCTCTATAGAGGCATTGGGCGGGTCGCTCCTCAGGGAGAATCTCGGGATAAGCTAACCGGTGGGGCAGCACAGGAAAGCACCGCGCGTAGATCGCCTCGACGATTGCGATGCCAAAGAACTCGTGACGGGCCGTGCTTACAACAATGTCGGATTTCCACAGCAGGTGGTGATAGGTCTGTCGATCGGCGCGCCCATAGTGGATGATCCGTTCGCCGAGCCATTGGCGGGCTGTCTCGAACTCCTTCGGCTGTTGGCGCACGTTCGAGCCTGCGAGGGCCACCCGGAACGGCACGTTCCGCTCGACCAGAACGCGGAGGGCACGGAAGAAAGTGCGAGGATCTTTGTCGTATTCCCAGCGCTGATTCCAGAGAATGAGGGGGATCCTGTTTGACGTTTTGAATCGGACCTCATCGAGGGCATGGAGATTGCATCCCACGGGGAGCACCTCGGCTCGCGAGTGGATGTCCGGCACCATCGGCATATGACTGTAATCCGGGAAGTGCTTGAGCATCCTCGGAAGCTCCTCGAACCAATCACTCAGATGGAATCGGGAGTTGAAAAGCACCCGATCCGCCGCCAGCATCGAGAGCCAGTTGATCATCCCGTAGGTCAGATCGCGCTTTTCTCCCTCTTGAAGGGGGTAGGTGAGCTGGTTCTCGTGGCAGTAGAGTGCGACGGGTACATCTCCCGATCGGTGACGGGTCAGCCCCAGGAACGCGGGCAAGTTGAGCATATCGGTCGCCACCAGGAGATCCGGTTCTACGTCGATTGCTTCGAGTCGGTGGGCCAGCGTTGCCGCACCACCGTGCATACGCCATTTCCAGAAGCGTGCGGGCAGCGTCAGGAGGTCGAGTCGGTGACGGCTATGTCGGGCATATCCCCGTGCCCAGGCGCGATGGCTACCCCCGAAGTAAGGTGCGATCAGGAGGATGTTCATCTATGAGGCCCAACAGTGAACACGACTGTGCAGATCGCGACCTCGAGCGAGGGCAGCCTCGGCAGCCTCGCGCGGCAGTCCTATGATATTGATGCCTTTATCGACTGTGTGTTTGTAGATGCGATCCATCTCATTGTACTCGGGCTGCGACATATTAATGGTTGTCAGACTCTCCATATTCGGTACCCTATCGATGTAGTGATCGCCTCGCCCGCAGAAGTGCAGCCCGCCGCCCCCGAACTCCCGCAGCAAACGCGCGTCGTACGGCTTGATGAAGCGGTCGAACATAGCGGGAGACAGATTCATCGCCGAATCATCCCTGAGCATAATATGACCGCGATGAAGCATCGACCAGTGTACGGTGTGGTCACCGGAGAAGGGTACCAGCTGGGTCCACTCTTTCATAAAGGCGATGTACGTATCTGTGACCAGTTCCAGAAGGCTTTTGACCAGGTCCGGCATCTCGACGAGGGCCATAAAGAGAGCGCTACCCCATAGGAGTTCGACGATGTCCATAGGTCCCTGCATATCGGGATGATAGATGTGGATGTACCGCCGGATTTTGGGATAGGGGGCTATCAGCTCCTGATAATAGGCCGCCATCTCCATCACCTTACCTCCCAGGGCCTTATGGAGATCGGGAATTCCCTGATCGAGCAATTCTCGTACTTTTGCTGCGGCCCGCGTGGAATCGGCGGAGGCCAGCGCTGTCTCGACGTTGGTCGCTTCCAGTCCGCCCAACGGGATCACGGTCGGGAGGGTATCGGTCTCCCTATCCATTACAAAGAACTCGGCGCCGAAGAGTGTGGGGATAATGCCGGTGCCGTAGTTGCAGCGTACGGCCATCAGCGCACCGGTCCCGTGTTCCAAGGCATCAGCGCACCCCTTAAACTGCTGTAGCGCCATCACCTCATAATCTTCCAGGGCGTCATTGATGGAAATGTGGGGCCAGGATAGGCCCGGAGGGTTTTTCTTATGCCTGGTCGGGATAAACAGGTCGCCTTCATATTCACCGTCCGCGAATTCGACCCACGACTCCCACAGCGCATCCTCGACGTCGGGATCGATCCTCGTCTCCAAATCTTCCAGATAGGGTTCAATCATCGGTCGCTGCCTCCTTGACCCGGCTGAGACTCTGCCGTCGTCTCTAAATCCAACGTTTCCAGGACGGGGTGATCGAGCTGAGCCTTGACCTCCTGCCAGGACTCCACCGCCCCAGGTTCATCCAGATCGGGGACAAAGCCGAAGTCCAGGTAAATCTTGATCGCCGGGATGCGGCGTGTCTGCGTTCCCAGGAACGCTCGATTGTGCCACTTCGCCATTTGGTTCAGAGTGTGGGCGAGCATTGCCTTACCCAGTCCGCGTCCCCAATAGGCCTGTCGCACCGCTACCCAATGGATTTGGCCGTAATCCTGCCCCTTGAAGGTGCGGTTATACCACGCGCTGATCGTCGCGACCGCAATACCCCGCGGGTTGGTGACGATGAAGCTACGCCACTGGGTGGCCTGGAGATCGTGGCCGAATTCGCTGTGAAAGAGTCCGGATCTGATGTTCGCATAGGGTTCGGCATCGCGCCAGATATCGGTCCAGAGCCCAGCCTCATCGAGCCGCATCGGCCGGATCTTAAACCCGTCGGGGAAGGTGACCTGGGGGATGTCATCGAGGTGAGGACGGATCATCTTTACCTGACGACCGGCTTCAGAGTCCCCGGTCTCCGTGCCCCGCTCCGGTTCGGATAGCCCTTGTCGCTCTCGAAAGAGAGTGCGGATCGCGTGATAGGCGCGTTTTTCACGCCGGTCCCGCGTCAGGACGCCAAACGGGCTTTGATTGAGGCGGTTGCAGTACGTAAAGGTGTTTTCGGGCCACGGATGGTCGGCCCAGCACCAGATCGTGGTGCCGCAGATATAGGGGGCATCCATGCCCCGATATTCGTGTTCGATCATCTCAGCCTGCGTGTCTGTTCCGAATACGCCGTCAGGTGTCCCATAGATCGCCGGATAGCCGAACTCGGTGATGAGGATGGGCTTATCCGGATAGCGTTTGTTGAGCGCTGCAAGCTCTGTCCGCCAGCGCTCCGTCAGGGCGGTGAGCTCGACCTCTCCGTTTCGACGCATCGCTTCGTAGCCCGGGTAGCCGTTGATACAGATGACATCATCCGCCGTGAAGTGTGGGTCATCCCGCCAGTGATTACTGACGTGTACCGCAAGGCGGGTGGGATCGAGGCGTTTGGCCATCCGGATCAGATCGGCGTTGCCTGCAGCGACCTCCGGCTGCGATTCGTCCGTCTCGTTACTCACCGACCATAGAATGATCGAAGGGTGGTTGATGTCGCGGTGAATCATCGCACAGAGCTGCCGTCTAGCGGCTCTCAGTGTGGAGACGGCGTGATGGTCACCTCGATTACCTTCCTCCCGGCGCCCTTTCCACCAGTAAAGCGGAATCTCGGCCATCACCAGCAGCCCAATCTCATCGCACAGATCGAGTTCGGTGGGATCGTGTGGATAGTGGCAGAGCCGTACGAAATTCGCGCCGGCATCCTTCATCTTCTCCAGGTCGCTGCGCACCGTATTTGGGTCTCGAAACACGGTATGATCGGGTGCGTCCTCGTGCCGGTTGAATCCGGTGAGAACAAGGGGTTTGCCGTTGAGGTGAAGGGATCCATCGATGACTTTCACGGTCCTAAAGCCGACGCGCACTCTTTGCGTCTCCAGCAACGTCCCCATTTGCTGAAGTGTGACCTCCAAGGTGTAGAGGTCCGGGGATTCCGGAGCCCAAGTCTTAACGTCGGCGATCATGTTTCTCAAGGCTGTCTCCCTCTTCGCTCCGGCGGGCACGCCGAATGGCTTGCTGATCCATTCGCCCTGAAGGTTGCCCGCCGCATCGGAGATAGCCGCGGCGATCGTCACGTCGGCGTCTCGCGATCGGCTGTTAGCGATCATCGCCTGAATGGTCAGATCACCCCCCTCCGACGTGGGCGTTGCGGAGATGTTGACGTGGTCGATGTGGAGTAGGTCGGTGGTGCGGAGTTCGACTCCTCTTAACAATCCCCCGACGTTCCGCCAGCCCTGTTGGAGCCCCGGCACCCCGCCAGCACAGGGGGTGTTATCTGTTCGAACGGCGATAAGATTTTCCGCTCCGAAAGCCAGGACGTGATCGATGGATAACTCGAAAGGCAAATAAGGATCGGGTTGACGTCCGACCCACCGTCCGTTGATCCATACGTCTGCCCGGACGTTGACACCTCGAACGTGGAGCAGCACACGCTTTCCCCGCCAGCGCTTCGGGATCGAGATTTGGCGTCGATACCACGCCTCGCCTTCGTATCCGGCGAGAGCGGGATGACCGGTCGCGTAGTCCGCCGGTACACGGACCTCGCGCCAGCGATGGTCATCATAGTACGGCGACGGGTAGCCAAGGGACGGACCATCGCCAGCCGGATCTGGCTGGAAGCGCCATAGTCCGCAGAGATCGATCAGGTGTGAGGTTTGTTCCTGCATAGTTTCTCCTAAAGGTCGACTGTCAATAAATGTCATCCGTGGAGCCCCTGCCAGATCTGATACAATCCAAAACCACATAGTGCAAGCGCGGAGATTCCAACAAGTAGGCGATTGAGACGCTTGCCTAATTGGCGGGCTGCGCCAAACGCCACGATGAGTCCGATCAGGGTCAGGATCATCGCACCGTAGAAACCGAGGAGGAATGCCACTGCGTTGGTCGGACTCTCACGCCATCCCGCAATTAGGAGCGGCCCGGTGACGAGTCCCCAAAAGAGGTAGGGTCCGGGCCCCAGAGCGTTCATCAGCGCCGCTTTAAACACACTACCGGCACCATCTTCGGTGTTTGCGTCCCGCTCGTCGAAAGTCCGCCAGGCTTTGAAGGCACCCCACGATAGATAGAGAACGAAGAGCCCACCGGCGATAGATAGGGTATTTTGCCAACCCGCCGGAAACCTGTTGAGGATCCATACAGTCAGCAAAATGATCGGTCCATCGCTGATCAAGGGCGCCAGTGCTGCGGGTAAGGTGCGCTGCCAACCTTTGATCAAAGTCTGGGCGATAAGGTAAGTCTGAAAAGGGCCGGGTTGCACAGCAGCCGCCAGTCCATATCCCAAGCCCTGGATAAGATAGGTTTCCATACTGTCTGTTTTGTCAGCCTACAGCCGGATTGAATAAGACTGGACCCATTCACAGACGGTTTTGATTGTCTCAGGCGGACAGAGCGGCGGCATCACGCCGGCGGAGGTGAGCACAATCCCGCGGTGATGAGGTAGGGCGTCCAAGGACGCTTCGATTTCTGTGATGATCTCCTCGGCTGGTCGGGCCCACAGCATTGCGTGGGTGCCGCCGACGAGACACGTGTCAGGACAATGTGTGCGCCCATCAAGGAGAGTGGTGCTGCCGAGTGGGGGGGCGGTGAAGGCCTCAAACGCTTCCGCGGGGAGCGTTGCGAGATCCGGCAGCAGGCGCCTGAGCTTCCCACACATATGCAGAAAGAGCTTTCGCCCGTAGCGATGGACGGTCTCTCCATAAGCGGTAATGTGCGGCAGACAGTAGCGTCGATACTGGGCCGGTGAGATGAGAGTCGTCGAGGTGTTCTCGACCATATAGAGCACGTCGGTGGGGCTGTACTGTGCCATCAAAGCGGCTTTCTTCAACAACGTCCTGTGAATGGCATCGAAGAGCTTTTCCACCTCTTTGGGATAATCGGCCAATAAGTAATGCGCTTGTTCGATGCCGGCGAGCCACTCAACGAAAACCATTAAAGGGGACTCCCCGATTGACATAAAGGTGAAACCGTTCTCTCCGATCTTATCCACGCGGGCTTGGGCCTTGGATAGGCGATTTTTATCCACGGTAACGTCCGTATCCTCGAAGAACGCAGTCATCAATTGTAGCGTCTCGCGATCTCGTATCGGGAAAATTATCGGATGCCAAGCCTGCGAGGCGACGTCAAAGCGTCGGATCGTCTGTGTTTCTCCGAAGGGGGTCCGATAGGTCGTGATACGACGGTCACCGTTCGTCTGCGTTTCCATCGAGGTTCGCGTCCGCACGTCGCGGGTGCATGCCGGAATCCCCACGTGTTCATCGCTGTTCATCCAGCGGTGGATTTCCGAGATGGACATTGTGTCATAAGGTGTTTGCTGAGCCCGGGGATAGGCCGCATCCAACTTTGGCCAGAAGGGAAGTCGATCCACTGGCTCGAAGTTAACGGTTGCCCACCATCGTTCTCTGGGTGTCATGGTCGATGCAGTCATCGCTCAACTCCTTGAATTGAGATGGATTCCAACGATTTCTTCTCATCATATCCGGCCTTGGCTCGATAGCAAATCCATTGTATTTGGCAGACAAAGCTCTTCGGCTTTTGGCCAGCGTATCCATCTCAGATTCGAAGCCCTTATTGGCAGTGTAGCATACTCGGTATCCCTCGCTACATTCGGTATCTGCCTTAATATTCCGTTTCATATCCTTGTGACCGAGCCGATTTGTAGTATACTGCATTCAACAATATGAATGTAGTCATATTAAGGGCCTTTTGCAGCTGTTGAGTCAAGAGGACGAAAGGTGAGGCTATTCCAAAGGGGGGGATAATGGCCGACAAACTGAAAGTGCTCTTTCTTTGCACGGGAAATTCCTGTCGAAGTCAGATGGCCGAGGGATGGACGAGGCACTTGAAGGGAGATAAGATCGACGTTTACTCCGCAGGCGTCGAGAAGCATGGTCTTAACGACAGGGCGGTGAAGGTGATGCAAGAGGTTGGGGTTGACATCTCGGATCACACCAGCAAGCACGTCAGTGAGGTGATGGATATCTCTTTCGATTATGTCGTGACTGTTTGCGGACATGCGAAGGAAAACTGCCCAGTGTTTCCGGGAAAGGCCAAGGTGGTTCATAAGGGATTTGATGATCCACCTAAACTCGCGGCTGATGCAGAGACTGAAGAGGAAGCGTTGAAGCATTACCGTCGAGTGCGTGATGAGATCAAGGCGTACGTCGAAACGCTCCCCGACGCACTGCTGAATTACGATACGATGAATCTCCATACGGGGATGGATTGACACAGTACGAAGCGTCCTCACGGATAGGGCTCCAAGCATCAAATGTGATTGCTCTACACCGTAGGATCTCAAGTTCTTGATTTATGAAGTGCTCATAGCTCTACCGGGGCCGAGGCATACGAATCGCTGCCTCGGCCCCTATTTGTTCTCGATTTCTCAGAGCTGTGCGATCGTTAGTTAGTGACTTGCCAGACCCACGTGCCCTTTTGTGGTGGATTCTCAATCTTGAACACGACGCGATTGAGATGGTTGCCCCAGACGCCGCCCAGCCTGTCATCGGTGATCGGTATTTCCTCGACGTCAGCACTTAACGTGCCGTCGAAGGTCAGACGACCGGCACCGCTTTCACGCCGGGCTTCCTTTGGGCCGAAGGTCGTCGATTTGAATGTGATCGACCCTGATCCGACTTCAACTTCGCAGGGCGTTAGAAGGCTCATCGTCAGGTCACCAGGGACGGTGTTAAATGTATACGCGTCCTCAATGGTCAGTGCTTCTCCCCGTTTCATCGTGAGCGTTCGCTCCCAGCTCTTGATTTCGGCCTCGTCCGGATAGGCGCCTGCCACTTCGAGTTGATAGGTTACGTGGTTCTCCCCGGCCTCGTACCGGACTTCGCCCGCCTTGAAATCGGAGCCAGGGGCCTGCATCACACCATCTACTGTCGGTAAGAGCGTGTGATATGCCGATTGCATCGTCCATATCTCATAACGCTGAGGACTGAAGGTTTTCCGGCGGTAGGTCTCCACGCCAGCATCGACAATAAGCGGCTTTCCGTTCACGTAAATGATAGCGTTACCGATGTCGTTGTGATTATGGCTCTCGCTATTGTGACCCCCCTTGGCCGCTACGAAAAGTCCCTCGGCGCTTCCAGCCCGATCCCGGACGACCATCACTTGAATGTCATCGAACCATGCGTCCTTCGGAAGGGGTTGAGTTGCTTCCACATCCAGGGGTCTGGGGATTTCAAAAAGATTGGGGAGGATACGGCCCAAGCTGCGGCTCTGTTTGGCCACGTCTCCGGTCGCCTGCTCCATTAACCAGCCGCCAAAACTGGCCATCGCTTCATCGTCGATGCGCTTGCCGTAGCGATAGATCAGACCGGCTGGCGGATGATTGATAGCTGAGGCATCGGCGAAATTCACGAAATAGTGGTCGTAGATGTGGGTACGGTAGATGAAGCGCCCCATATTCCTGATTTTGATCTCGTCATAGACGTCTATGCCGCCGTTTGTGGCCTTATAGAGCCACTCCAGGCAGTCAAAGAGCGAGGCTGCAGCCCGTCCCCAATAGCCAGGACCTTCGTCGCATCCCCCGGCCTCTCCGTAAATGCCCAGGAAAATATCTAGGCTGCGCAGAATCTTATGAACTGCAGCAATCTGACGCTCAGGATCGTCCTCCAGCAACAGCGTTGTGACCAGCCAGTTCGAGTTGATCCACGGGTTCCAGTTATTGATAGAGTGCGCGCCGGGATCGAAGGACATCCACCAGAAGTCGTCACGCTCCAAGCAGGGGTCGAGCACTCGACGTCTTGCCTCATACCGGATCCGGGGAAGGACCAGAGGCGAGACCTCGTCCAGCGTATCACCCAGCAGATATGAGGTCCATGCCAAGAGTGCAACGGTCTCTGCGGCAAAGAGATCGACCGTGGGTTCCTCGACGTCCGGCAGCCCGCTGCCGGATTCCTGGAGGTTTAAGTGGGCCGGGACGCCCCAGTAAGACTCCTCACACGTGGCCCAAACGCCGTTCACGATATCATCCAGGAAGCGCCCCTTGCCTTCGACGCATTCTGCCAAGACGAGATCGCGCAGATTGTAGCGACGCGTGTATCGCACATTCTGATAGCGACTGCGATTACCGTTTCGTGCGTATTCGAGGAAGAGCGTTGCGGGCAACGCCTGCCATTTGTGTCCCAGCATGTCTTTCCCACTGGACAGGTAAGCATTCCGCATCTCGGTGGGCAGAGATGCCCATGCATCCCGTTCTTGGATTGTGGGAAAAGGATGCCACGTACCCGGTTCTGGTAGTTGCTCCGATAAAGTTTCTTGAGGATATCGCTTGTTCAACATAGGCTGTTTTTCTCCTTATTTGTGATAGCGGTTAACTTGTCATTTCCTTATGCTACCAGCGTAGATTTTACCGACTGATAGCGGATACCCAGGTTTTGGTCCCTATACTGTGCGGGTGATCAGTCGAAATACGTGTCGCCTTCCCAAACAAGCGATTTTGCGACTTCGTCGTTGAGTTCCACACCGATGCCGGGTCGCTCAGATACGATCATCCAACCGTTCTCGATGAAGGGCTTATCCCCTTCGCATAGGTCGCTCCACCAAGTGATCTCCCGACCATGAAATTCCAAAACGAGGAAATTCGGCACGGAGGCCATCACGTGACACGCGGCCATCATTCCCAGGGGGGATGAGACGTTATGGGGTGCAATAGGAACATAAAATGCATCGGCGATCTCGGCGATGCGCTTTCCCTCTAAAATCCCGCCCGCTTTGGCAAGATCGGGCATAATCACGTCGACGGCCTGCCGTTGGAGCAGATCGAGAAATTGGAAGCGTGTGTACTGATTCTCTCCGGTGCAGATGAGGGTGCTGGTGGACGCGCGTACCTGCGCGAGGGCGTCGATGTTCTCTGCCGGAACAGGCTCCTCCAGCCACATCAGCCGTAGATCCTCCACGGCCTTCGCCAGTGTGATTGCAGAGGGGAGGTCGAACTGGCCGTGACCATCGATCGCCAAATCGACCTCGTAGCCGATGGCCTCGCGAGTGGTGCGGATCAGATCGATGATGTGGGTCATCTCTTGCGCGCCCACCGTCCGGTTAGTGGCGTCCCATTTGCCGATTCCTGTGTGGTCGACGTCGAATTTTACGGCGCTGTAGCCTTCCCCTTCAATGACCTGTTGGGCTTTCTCGGCATAGGCTTCGGCGGTTTCCTCCTCCCCGGCGTGGAGGTCGGCGTAGAGCCGAATGCGGTCGCGGTACTTGCCTCCCAGTAATTTATAGACCGGGATCCCCAGCGCTTTGCCGGTGATGTCGTAGAGCGCGTTCTCGATACCGGTGATGGCGAAGATCAGCGGTGCGCTGCTCGTTCCGCCGTAGCGACCCTGCCGGCGCAGGTGTTCGTAGATCGGTGCCGGATTGGTGGGATCTCTGCCCATTAACAGGGGTTTCATTGCCAGGATCGCCTCTTTGACGGCGAACCCGGACGTGCTCGCTGCCGCCGAGTTACATTCGCCGGTACCGACGATACCCTCGTCGGTGTAGACGCGGACGAAGGTCCAAACACATCCGCCACTATGTGGCTCCGGGCGTCCAATGACGGATGCTTGCACATCGGTGATTTTCATAGGGCTCCTTTGGAAGGCATAGGAATCAGCCATGTTGTCTTTGGTGAGGCTCGAATTGAGGTTTTCGAGTTAAAACTGGCGTCTTTAACAGGGTGCTCTCCCTCCTTACGTTTCTTCCTCCTCCCCATAAGGTTGGCCTGCGAAGATGGCGCGGACATCTTGAGCATTGGTCGCCTGGTGGAGAGCGCCCATCCGTGCAGCCTCTTCGTCGTGAAGTTTTCGGACATTGGTAAGGACGGCCTCAAGCTGGTCGTCGGGGAATTTGACGGCGCCGTTTTCGTCCATATGGATGATGTCGCCCGGGCTGACGTCCATACCGGCGATGGACACCGGCACGTTGATGGCGTGAATGGCCATTGGCCCATGGCCCGGGGTCACGCCGCTCAGAAGGTACTGGAAGTCCATCGGGCGGATCTCGTCGATGTCGCGGGAGGGACCGTTGGAGAGTCCGCCGATGCAGCCGACGGCTTTCATCGCGGAAGTCATATTACCGCCGGCCAGGCCGACTTTGTCCGCGATCTCCGGCGGGAAGCGCTGCTCGAAGACGAAGATCGTGGGTTTGGGAGAGGCATCGAGGGCATCAATGACATCCATAAAGGATAAGCGGTCGAACATAGGGTCCGGCAAGCCGTAGACGCAGGTCACGGCGTAACCTGCCACTGCGCCCAATTCGGGATACATGCATCGAACCGTCTGGTTGGTGTACCAGTTTTGGGTCCAAGGATGGTAGAGACCCAAGCAAAGTGGGTTGTCCGGATACGTAGCGACGACGTTGGTGATCGAGGGTGTGTCAAACCTACAAAGCGCATCGAGCATCTCGCGTGTCATTTGAGACATAACGCAGCCTCCTTTAGAGCTGTTTGCATCTCAGATTGTCTATATCGGATTGCTGTTATCGATCAATGACTGTATGAGCATCGTACCATGGCTTAAGGTGCACGCAACTACCTGCGAGCACGCGATGTATATATCCAATTTACCCTTCGCGATGCAGTCTCTCATGACTCATCCAGGTGACGTCGTACGAAATCCATATCCAGCGTCACTCCAATGCCGGGACGGTCCGGGATCGTCAGATATCCATCCTGAAACTCGAAGCTCTCCATCGTCACACCCTCGCGCAGCGGATTGGCCGAACGGTCATATTCGAACCACGGTTCAGCAGGGAAGCGCCGGTTGGGGAAATGAGGCAGGGCCGCAAACGCCTGGAGCGATGCCGCCAACCCGATGTTTGTCCCCCAAACGTGGGGGACTACCGGCATGTTGGCGGCACTCGCGAGGGCGACGATCCGAGCCATTTCGGTAAATCCGCCGGTTGCACAGAGGTCTGGTTGGAGCACATCGACCGCACGCCGATTGATGAGCTGTCGGAAGCCAAAGCGGGTGTATTCACACTCTCCGCCGGCGATGAGAATATCCGTGTTCGCTCTGACGTCGCGATAACCTTCCAGATCCTCAGGGGGGACGGGTTCCTCGAACCACTCGATGCCGTAAGGCTCCATGGCGTGGGCGAGGTGGATCGCCTCGTTTGCGTTGTATGCGTGATTGGCATCGACCATTAACGCGGTGTCCGCGCCGATGGCCTCCCGAATCGACTGTATGTACTCCAGGTCTGTCTTTGGATCATACCCGATCTTGAGTTTCATTCCTTGATACCCCTGGTCTCGATAGCCTATGGCCTCCTTCCTCAGCGCATCGACCACGCTGGGTACATTCTGAGGCTCGTAGAGACCAGTGGCATACGCCTTGGCACGGGAACGGTATGCACCGCCCAGAAGCTTGTAGACTGGAAGATTCAGGGCCTTACCCTTGATATCCCAGAGCGCGATATCGATCGCACTCAGGGCCGATATCGTGACGCCTTTCTGTCCTTGATCGCGCGTCAAGTTATAAAGACGGTCCCAGAGCACAGCATTGTCCAAGGGATCCGCGCCCAATATGAGGGGCCCCAGCGCTTGCTCGATGATTTGAGCTGCGATTATAGAGGGGCCACCGAAGTAGAAGGCTTCTCCCACCCCCCGTAGCTCTTCGTCGGTCTCAACGACACAGATCGCGGTCTGGCGGCTGTTTCCCACCCGCTGGGACCAGCCGAAAGCTTGATCGCCTAATGTCGTGCGTAAAACGTAGGTCTGAATCCCCGTGATTTTCATCGACTCCTCTCCTCTGGATATGTGATCCTCCCGCGAGGCGCGATACTCAGTATAAGTACATCGAAAACATCCAACACCACTGGCATTTAAAAGGATGGCAGCGTAGGCCTCTTGCGAAGTTCAGGTCCTAGCGGGCAGGTTCTGCACGTCTGCTAGGCTTCAGCATAGCACACAATGCCCCCCAACAAAGTCCGTCGGAAACTACCGGATTTCCTCCTATCGCGTATACTGCATAGTCAGACGTTGTGACCTATACATCAACCCTGGAGGTTGTCTGTGCATCCTGTATTTCGTATGACTCTTATTACTATGCTCCTTTTTATCTCCCGAGGTATTACCGGGCCGATTCGTTCGCTCTACACGAGGTCGCTGGGTGCAAGTTACCTTATGATTGGCCTCCTTGGCACCGTTACATCGATTTCAATGATCGGAGGAAACGCCCTATGGGGTTGGCTCTCCGACCGGCTGCAAAAACGTAAACCTATTCTTCTGGGAGGACTTGCGGCGTTAGCTTTAGGGTTTGTGGGGATTGCCGGAGTTCCCAGTGCAGAGTGGCTCTTCCCACTCTATCTCTGGATGGCATTAGCCCAGGCGGCTTACGACACGGCGAGTTTAGCATTGATGGGAGATCTTCTAGAGAAAGGGGGGGGTGCACGGGGTCGTAAGATGGGAACCTATCGTGGATTGGCCTCCCTGGCTTTTGGTGCCGCCGCTTTCGGCTCAGGCGAATTGACCGAAGTCTGGTCCCTTCGCGGCCCTTTTCTCATTGGCGCGGTGGCTTTAGTGCTCGCCCTCCTGTTGGCATTCTGGATTCGCAGGCCAGAGGATGCGGATGAAAAAACACCCGTCGATGAAGCATCCGCAGCTGAGGCATCTGTGGACGAAAAGACGATTCAATCTCGGAAGGGTGTTACTTCATCGTCTGATAAGCCCGGGCTCCCTCTGCCGCCTCTGCTTATTGCGGTCGGTATTTGGTCGCTGGTAACCGGGGCGGTCTATGCTGTCTGGGCGAATTATATGGTTGAGTCCTTGGGATATAGCCAGGGGCAGATGACGCGGCTTTGGGCGGTTGCCTCTCTTTCGGAATTCCCTTTGATGATTCTTGCTGGTTGGTTAGGGGATCGGTTAGGGCGTTTGCCGATGTTGAGCATCGGGCTGACTCTTTGGGCGGGCGTCTTTGCCGGCTATCTGTTTTTACCTGTGATGCCGTGGATCATCGGCGTGCAGTTGATCCGAGGTTTTGCTTATTCCGCCTATACAGCTACGGCGATGACCTATGCTGCAGAGGTTCGAGAGCGCGAGCAACGAGGACGGATGGCGGGCTTTTACGGCACCGCCGGATCGATTGGGGCGATTCTGGGGACATCCCTCGGAGGGTTTCTTACCGAGTATGCGGGTTTCCGAACGATGATCGCGGCCTGTGCGGTTCTGGTTTTCGCCGGTGCGGTTTACGTGGGAATCAACGCTGTTGTACATCGCCCGCATACTCGATCCGCTGCTGGATCTGATGTCAGGTGATGAGATGACGTCAATTGATGATAAGGGCTGAAAGCTCAA
>CAYMAQ010000040.1:0-20586 GCA_964388385.1 uncultured Anaerolineales bacterium
CCCATGTCTGGTGCAAAAACTCACTGCGCGGCGACGCCGCTGGGGAAAGGGGGCGTCTTATGGACCCACACCCACGTGCCAGACTCGGGGGTCTGGCTCAGGGCCACGTTCGTGTCGGTCGGCGTATAAGGCGTCGTCCAATCAAAGAGCCACCTGGCATCCCGAGGGGCCATATTGACGCAGCCATGACTGCGGGTGAAGCCGAAGGCGTTGTGCCAATACGCGGCGTGAATCGCATAGGCGCCGTTGAAGTACTGGGTCCACTCCACGTCCTCCAGGTAGTACCATGCCGGGCTGCCCGGCGTGACGTCGCGGTTCTGCATCGGGGTCGTCCGATATTTCCCCCACAGCCGGGTCAGACCGCTGGGCGTCCAGGTGCTGGGCCGCCCGGTCGAGACCAGGGTGGCGAAGACCATCCGCGATCCCTGATAAGCCGCCAGGGTCTGTTCGTAGGTGTTGATCTCAATCCATTTCTCATTGGGACCGACCCCCTCGGGCGGCGGATTGACACTCACGCGAGAGGTGAAGGACTGCTCCACCCACTGATCGGTGCCCACCATATACCAGAGTTGGGCACCCAGGCTCTCCTGCGCGTAAATCGTGATACGATCGTAACGGTTGAGGGTCACCCTGCCGTTAGGGGCACCGCCGGGCGTGACCGATGGGATGACCTGGCGGTTGATCCAGCCGAACGGATAGGCCGGCTGCTCGTTCAAGGCCACACCGCTGAAACGGGACGGGGCGGTGAAGGAGAGATGATCGGCGGAAACGTACTCGTTGGCGTTGATCTCGTACCAGAGCTGTCCGCCGTACTCCACGGACCCCATCACGCTCACCCAGTTATCGCCGGCGAGGAACTCGCGCACCGGCGGCATCCCCACCGAGGCTTCCTCCGGATGGCGGTACGACGCCGCCGGGAGCGGTCGTACGTACGCGAACGAATATTGGGTGACCGCATCGTCGGCGGTCTCGATCTCCTCGATCTCCAGCGTCGGCAGTGGGTCCGGGAGCCGCGCCCGCAGGTATTCGAGTCGAACTTCACGGGCGCCGGGGCCGTAGGGCAGACAGTGACCCGGGGCCCGCCTCATCATCCGCAGTGGGCAGAGATACTCACCTGCAACTGCCGAGGCGAACAATTCGCCCCCCGCGTTAACCGACGTCTCAGCGCGAACCGGCTGCGGGCGTAACACCCCCAGGGTCAGGAGCAATCCTATGAGGAAAAGCTGATATCCGATCCTGTTCCGGGAGCTTGAGATATGCGTATCCGCGAGCAGGCTGTGAGAATGACGACGTTCGTTCAGGATCCTATACACGGCAACACCCTTTTCTTTATAAGTTTGTAACGGTACGTGGTCGTAAACGCCAGTGACGGGCGAGGTCTGCGCGTGCGGTGCCACCAGCCCCCCTTATTCATATTATATAGAAGAATATCGTAAAAATCAATCGATCCCTGGCTGTTTCGGCTTCCCCGTATTATACCCCAAAGCTCGGGGTGAGAAACCCAATCGGTGCTTGCCCGAATTTTCCCCGGGGTCTATAATCAGGTTGCAGTGTTAGGGTTCGACGTTACCCGCGTCGATCACGAGGCGGCTTAGGGATCGGGTCATGAATAACCGAAGCGGTTCTGCGTCTCCATGGGTATTATGGAAAAGCTAGTGTTTTATGTCCGGATCTGTATCTTGGATTGAGGCGGCAATCATGGATCTGTTCTTGGAAGCGCTACAACTGATAATCCAACCACCCGGTGACCTTGTCTATTTCCTCGTCACCCTCTTTGCCCTCCAACAGGCATGGATGTTTACCTTTGCATCCGCCGAGACCTCCGATCGCCCGACGAAGGACGATCAACCGCAAATTTGGCGGTGGCGGCGGGCCGCCGGGGTGATGCTGCTGGGCCGCCTCGCTCTGATGGGGGTGGGCCTGCTGGGGCTGTCCGGGCTCTTTACCCCCGCGCAGGTGTTACTGCCGGTCGAGCGCTGGATCGATCTGGTCACCGTCCTGATGCTGGCATGGGCGGCGCTGGACGTGCGGCGCGCGCAGCGGGGCAGGAAAGCCCTGAACGCCGTCATCATCGTTCTGATGGTGCTCAGTCTCGGCCTTTACGTGTACAGTGCTGTCTATTGGCCCGCCTTTGAGATGGCGGGATACGCTTTCTATACCGTGCCGAGCGGCTTTGCCTGGCCGATCGCGCACCTGGGGCTGTTAGCATGCCTCCTGATCGCCTCCGTCGCGATTCGGCCCCCGGCGTGGGAGTGGGTGGTCGGGATTGTCCTCTTCTGGGGAGCGGGGAGTGCCGCCCAGCTCGTGTGGGACGAGGCGACCCCGGCCCTCTCCGGCGGGTACCGCCTCTCGGCCCTGGTCGCCTTCCCGCTCATCTCACTGCTCGTCCACCGCCAATGCCTCCGGGCGCTCGAGCGCCCCAGCGCCGCTTCGAGCAAGCTCGAGGACGTGGTCGGCCTCCTGAAGATGGTTCAAAGGGTCGAAAATGCCCGCGGCCTGGAGCCCATGCTGATGCTCGTCTCCTCGCGAATTGCCGATCTGCTGGGCGTGGGATTGTGCGCCCTGGGGCTCAGGACCGAGGACGCGCCGGACGAGGTGCAGGTCGTCGCCCTTCACCCGCCGAACGCGGCCCAGCTCGAGACGCAGACGTTTGAGCTTTCCGAGTATCCCCCGATCGCCGATGCGTACGACGCGTGCGAGATCAGCGTCGTCGACGACGAGGACGACGGGTTCGCCGAAGTCTTTGAGGCCCTGAATATGGAACCGGGACGTCAGATGATCATCGTCCCGCTCTGTCACCAGTGGCAGAGCCAGGGCCTGATGTTGTTGAGCTATCTCGGAGATCCCTCGGAGGCGGAGAGGGCCGCCCTTTTGGACGCCGCCTCGGCGGTCGCCGGCATCCTCGCCTCGGCGATCGTCCGGGTCGAAAAGCCCACCGAGGACGCCCAACCCACACCCTCCCCGGAGGAGACAGCGCCCGTCGACGAGACGACCCAGGAGCAGGTCGCCGTGCTCACCGATCGAATCAACGTTCTGATTGGCGAGATCAAGACCCGGGATCAGGAGATTCTGGCATTGAATCGCGAACTGGAGTCACGCGAGGAGTCGACGTCCGAGGTGGAAATGGCTATCTGGCAGGAAGAGATCCGCCAATTAGCCGGCGAACGGGATACGTTAAAGAAGAAGCTGGTCGATCTCAGCCAGGATCGACAGGTTCTGCTGGACGAGAGCGCCCGGTTGAGCGACAAGCTCAGCGACGCTCGGGAGGCGTTGGAGAGTCTGGGAGCGGAACGCAGCCGGTTGCGCAAGCAGGTGGATTCCCTGCAGGCGCGTCTCACGGATGCGGAAGAGGCGTTGATGGCGTCCAGCGAAGTCGCGCTCAATCAGGGCATGTCCGGATTGATCATCGCCGATGAGAACGGGCAGATTATGATGGCGGACGCGCTGGCCCGCCAGTTGCTGCGCCTTCCCAACGGCAACGTCATCGGCATGCCCCTCAACGGTGCGTATCCGGCCCCCCGGTGGACCCGGGCCGTGGATTCGCTCCTCGCCCGAGAGGAAGACGAGACGCCGAGGAACCGGGTGCATCTGAGCCTAACGATTGACGAGGGGGCGGTAGAGGCGGATCTGGTCACGTTGCAGGGGCGCGATGGAGAGATCGATGGGTTGGCCGTGACGGTAAGTTCATCCGAGAGCGATGCGGAGCGGTATGAAGCGGTCGTCAGCCAGGCCAACGAGTTCCGCACCCCGATGACCGCACTGACCGGTTATACCGACCTTCTGCTCGGCGAGCAAGCCGGTATCCTCACCGAGATGCAACAACAGTTCCTGGAGCGGATCAAAGCCAACGTGGAGCAGATGAACCATCAGCTGAATGACCTGGTGCGGATCGCCTCTCCCGATAGCCGGCCCATCGAGCTCTCCCCGCAGCCGGTGGATCTGATCAGTATCATCGAGGAAGCGATTATGGGGCTTGCCGCGCGGTTCCGAGAGCGCCGGCTCGCCGTGAACCTCGATCTGCCCTCGGAACTTGCCCCGGTCACCGCGGACCGGGACAGCCTCTACCAGATTATGGTGCGGCTGCTCTCCAACGCCGTCCTCTGTTCGGAGACGGACACCCAGGTCACCATCAGCGCGGAGGAGGAGTCGTATCCGGAGGGAGGGCACCATCTGCAAATCTCCGTCACCGACACCGGCGGCGGCATCGCACCGGAGGATTACCCCCGGGTCTTTCGCCGCTTCTACCGCGCCAATCAGCCCCTGGTCGAGGGGATGGGAGAGACCGGCGTGGGGATGGCGGCGGCCCGCACGTTGGTGGAGGCCCATGGCGGGCGGATCTGGGTGGAGAGCGAGGAAGGGGAAGGCAGCACTTTCAGCTTCGTCCTGCCGGTGCAGCAGCCCCAGGCCGAGGCGTAGCGTGCGCCTCGGGTGATGATCATTGAGTCGAAGGGTGAGTGAATGAAGCAGTCAATTCTCCGGTTGGTCGGGGTGCTGGCTGCCGGGGCGTTTGTGCTCGCCCTGGTGATCGGGAGCCTGTTGTTGACCCGCGTCGACCCCATGCTCATCGCCGAGGCGCCCCCGTCGGCGACGGTGCAACCGCCAACGTATACACCGTTTCCCACCCACGCCCCGACGACGTCGACCCCTCGCCCCACCGCCACTTCGCAGCCCGACCCGACACCGACGCCGCAGTCCCCGCTCTTCGAGCGGTGTGAGGCCCATCCCAACGGTTGGGTCCTGTATGAGGTGGCAGCGGGCGAGACGCTGCAGGTGCTGGCAGCCCGTGCCGGATTGGGTGTGCACGAACTGCGGCGGGCCAACTGCGGAGCCGCCGAGGTCCGGCCCGGCGACCGGATCTATATGCCCAAGCTTGCCGTCGCCACGGCGACCCCGGTGCCGACAAAGCTGCCGCAGTGCGTGCCGTACCGACCCTCCGGTTGGCAGACGATCGTAGTCCGCCCGGGTGAGACGCTCTATACCCTGGCACGCCGCTACGGCACCACGGTCACCGCCCTGCGCCGGCCCAACTGCCTCACCGGCGACCGGATCTACGTAGGGCAGAGCCTCTACGTGCCGGGCGTCGTCGTAATCCCGCCGACCCCCCTGCCGCCGACCGCGACCCCGCTGCCGCCCACCCCCACGCCGACGCCCCAGCCCTCCTGGACGCCCACACCGGTTCCGGGCACGCCCACCGCGACGCCGACGCCCAGCCTCACGCCGACCGAGACCCAGACCCCCACCCCGACGGGCACCGCAACGCCAACGGTGATTCCTTCGCTGACGCCGACCCCGTCGGAGACCCCGATCCCCTCGCTGACCCCAACGCCGACGCCCATCCCCTCAGAGACGGCGATCCCTTCGCCGACGCCAAGCGCTGAGCCGACCGCCACCTCGACGCCCGTGTCTCCCACACCGACCGAGACGCCGGTACCCTGACCACGTTACCTAAGTAGGTAAGAACAAGTATCTTAACCCTGCTCATAGCCCCCCGTCCTCGGGGGCGGTCTCCCAAACGGATGAAGAAACTTTTACGGAGTTACTTAGTTTGAGACCCACTTGACCGCATCGAACCCAATCAGGCGCGAGCGGTAGGGCTCGTACGTCACGTCGGAGAGCGAGACGTAGTCTCCATCCGTCCCGTCAAAGCGGTAGTTCCCCAGGTAGACCCACTCGTTGTCGTACCGGGATTGGTCCACGATCCGCAGCGTATATCCGTTGGCGTGGCTGATCCAGTACCGGGCCTGACCCGTGGTCGTATACCAGTACGGAACATAGACGTAGACCTCGTACCTGCCAGCCTGGAGGTTGGGGTACCAACGCGCCCAGTTGTAGTTAGCCTGCGCCGAGTGATTGTTATACGTCCACACCATACTCCCGTCGTAGCCTTCCGAGACGGTGCGCCAACCGGGGGCAGCCCCACCTTGCACGAACCCGGAATCGGTGTTGTCGACGATGACCGTGCCAGAGGGCGGCGGGGGTTGTTGACCCCCGTCGGGCGTCCAACTGAGCTTGGCGACGGCCCCGCCCTCGTTCTCGTAGTATTGGATCTCGATCGTCATTGGCCCGCCCGGCAGATAGATGTCATCGGAGTAGGTCGTCGGAGCCTGGTCGTACCACGCATCCACCAGCAAGTGCCCATTGACCCACATCCGCGCGCCGTCATCCACGGTCAGCGAGAACGTGTACATACCCGCGTTCAGGTCGACCGTCCGGGTCCAACGGACCGAGAAGTGATCGGCGTTGATCGTCCCGGGGGCCGGAGAGCCGCTGCCCCAGTCAAAATCGATCGCCGCGTCGTTGCGCACCAGGGCCGGCATGCCGCCCAGGGTCTTGTTGTTGAAGTACTCGCCCTTCCAATCGGTGATCGCGGGCGGGGCCTGGCCCTTCAGAGACCACTGCACCTTGGCGACCGCGAGGCCGGTCTGCTCGAAATACTCCACCTTGATCTGATGGTGCCCACTGCCTAAGGTGGTCTCCGTGGTGAAGGTCTGCGGCGGATGAACGTGCCACTGGTCGAGGATCAGGTCACCGTCCACCCAGACGCGGATGCCGTCGTCACTGGTCGCGGTGAACGTATAGGTCCCCGGCGTGACGTCGATGTATCGCGTCCAACGCGCGGAGAAATGATCGGCGTTGACCGTACCGGGCTCCGGCGAGCCGGTCGACCAGTCGTGGTCAATGTTCGCTTCCGTTCTCTGGAGGACGGGCGTGCCCGAGAGTGCGGTGTTATTCCAGTAGCTCACCTCCCACGTCGGGTCGGAATGCTGGGGCGTGACCGGTCCTTGGGCGAACACCGGGCTTGCCAGGGTCAAGACCAGTAAGATCAGGGTTCCTAATACGAAGCGTTTGCTCTTCATGGTTACCTCCTGCGTAAACTGCTGCGTAATCTCCTGCACAAAGTTAAAAAGTTGTCGTAGCGCGGCGAAAGCCTGCATCTCATTGACATCGCCGTTGATTTCCGATCAAGCTTTCATCTTTTAGACGTAGGGGAACTCGAGAAAGTTCCCTCCCTCACCCTTATTATAGTAAAGTTTTCGTGACTATAACGTTAACACTGCGCAACAGTTGCAGACATAAGTGGCAATCCGTCGGAAACCGATGAGTGCTGGATCTGGTGGCACGATCCGCCCGCGCAAAGATTGACTTGAGCCCGGAACCCTCCGTGCTAGAATAGTGAAGTTACTGGCAACCCTTGTGCTTCCATATGACTCTCGACGCTAGGATGGATACGTGGTGAACAAACAAGAGGACGTACGCAAAACCCGTGTTTCTGTAGACTTGGAGCCCATCGGCCGACGCGCGCAGGTGGACCCGGCTTTAACCCTATTGGACGCCGCGCAGAGCGCCGGCGTGGAGCTGGCGGCGGTCTGTGGTGGAGCCGGCTCGTGCGGCAAGTGCCGCGTGCAGTTGATCGAGGGTGAGCTCAGCCCTCCGACACCGGATGAATTGGACCTTTTCGATGAAAGCGAGCTGGCGGCGGGCTACCGGTTGGCGTGCCAGGCGCGCCCGCTGACCGACGTCAAGGTCGACATCCCCCCCGACTCGCTGAGCACGCAGCAGCGGCTGCAGATCGAGGGGCAGGAGAGCGAGATCGACGTCGACCCGAGCATCACAACGTTCGACGCGGATCTGACGCCCCCCACCCTTGAGGACCTGCGCGCCGACACCCTGCGCCTCACCGACGCGCTGAACGACATTGGGGGAAAGCGCCCGGTCTTCGCCCAGCCCGTGTTGAGCAGCCTCTCGACGCAGCTCCGCGAGGCCGATTGGTCGGTGCGGGTGGCCGTGCACTGCGACTCGATTGAGGGTGGGGAGGCCTGCCGGGAGGTGGTAGGGATCATCCGGCGCGACCAGCCGGCGATCGGGCTGGCGGTCGACATCGGCACGACGAAAGTCGCAGCCTACCTCGTCGATCTGCAAACCGGCAGGACGCTGGCGAAGGCCGGGTTGATGAACCCGCAGATCGCCTACGGCGAGGACGTGGTCAGCCGGATCAAATACGCAAACGAGCACCTGAACGGTCGGGAGGTGCTGCAGACCCGCCTGATCGAGGGGCTCAACCACCTGGTCGGTCAACTCTGTGAGGAGAACGGCTTGGACCGGGGCCAGATCGTGGACGCGGTCGTAGTCGGCAACACGGTGATTCACCATCTCTTCGCCGGCCTGCCGGTGACGCAGCTGGGCGCATCGCCCTACATTGCCTCGGTGAGCGAGCCGCTCAATCTCCGGGCCGACACGCTGGGACTGAAGCTGGCGCCCGGCGCGAGGGTCTATCTCCCGCCGAACATCGCCGGCTACGTCGGCGCCGACCACATCTCTATGCTGCTGGCGACCGAGACCTGGCAGGCGAAGGTGCCGACCATCGCGCTGGACATCGGGACCAACACCGAGATCAGCCTGGCGATGGAGGGAGAGCTGTTGAGCTGCTCCTGCGCGTCGGGGCCGGCCTTTGAGGGCGCTCATATCTACGCCGGGATGCGCGCCGGACCGGGCGCGGTGGAGTACGTGCAGATCAACCGGAAGGGTGAGGTGCGCGTGCAGACCATCGGCGGGCGTCCGGCGGTGGGCCTCTGCGGCTCGGGCATCCTGGATGTCGTCGCCGAACTGCGGGCCTCGGGCATCCTGGGTCCCACAGGGCGGCTCAAGAAGGATCACCCGCGGATTGTGGACTGGGAGGGCGGCGGCGCGTTCCTGCTGGTGCCGGAGCCCGAGACCGGCAACGGGCACGATCTGCTGGTCACCCGCAAGGACATCAACGAGATCCAGTTGGCCAAGGGCGCCATCCGCGCGGGCGTCGACGTGTTGGTCAAAGAGGCCGGGCTCACCTATGACGATCTGGGCGCCTTCGTGGTCGCCGGCGCGTTCGGCACCTACCTGGATCTCAAGAGTGCCACGCGGATCGGGATGTTCCCCCCGCTGCCGCTCAACAAATTCCGGCAGGTGGGCAACGCCGCGGGCACGGGCGCCCGGCAGATGCTGATCAACGCCGGACGGCGGCGCCTGGCGGCGGCGATCGTCGACCGCGTCCGCTACATCGAGCTCACCGCGCACCAGGCGTTCACCGACATCTACATGGATGCGATGTATCTGTAGAGCAGACCGTACCGGGGTGAGGCGGACCGCGTTTGACGCGGAGCCCCCTTCCAGCGTCCAAGGAGCATAAGTGTGTCCATCCACCTGGAGCGAATGAAGAGAGACGAGCGGATAGAGGGACCCCGGCCCATCGTCGCCATCACGATGGGCGACGCCGCCGGGATCGGCCCAGAGGTGATCGCCAAGGCATTGCGGAACCTCGGGGTAAAGCGGCTCTGCAAACCGTTGGTGATCGGGGAGGCCCGAATCTTTGGGGAGGCCCAGGGCTCAGCGGCCTGCGACCTGCTGCCGGTGAGCGACCCATCCGCATTGCGCGGCAAGATGCGCGATGCGGATGGCGACGGCTGGATCCTGGATCAGGCCAGCCTCGATCCCGGGACGATCGAAGTGGGCCGGGTCTCGCCCGAGGCCGGTCGGGCCGCGGTCGCCGCGGTGCTGCGGGCTGCGAAGCTGGCGCTCGACGGCGAGGTCGACGCCATCGCGACGGCGCCCCTGCACAAGCAGGCGGTGCGGCTGGCAGGCTACGACTACATCGGACACACGGAGATCCTCGCCGATGTGACCGGGTCAGCGCACGCGACCACGATGCTCGCCACCGAGGGCCTGCGGGTCACCCACGTCACACGGCACATCCCCTTCCGCGAGATCGCGGACCGGATCACCCGGGACCGCGTGCTGGAGACGATCGAGGTGACCGCCGACGGCCTGCGCGCGATGGGATTCGACGCGCCGAGGCTGGCGGTCGCCGGACTAAATCCCCACAACGGCGAGAACGGCCTGCTGGGGCGGGAGGAGCTGGACGGGATCGGACCGGCGGTGGAAGCGGCCCGGCAGCGGGGCCTCGATGCCACGGGACCGATCCCGGCGGACTCGGTCTTCTTCCAGGCGATTCGGGGCGATTACGACGCAGTCGTCACCATGTACCACGATCAGGGCCACATCGCCGTGAAGACACACGGGTTCGAGGGCTCGATCACCATCACCCTGGGCCTGCCCATCATCCGCACCTCCGCCGATCACGGGACCGCGTTTGATATCGCAGGCCGGGGCGAGGCGAACCCGAACAGTATGATCGCAGCGATCGTCGAGGCCGCGCGAATGGCGGCCCGCCGTCTCGTCTGTAAAGACCCAGGGTAACCCTTTAGTTTTATGAGCAACGATGCACAACCGTAGGCCCCCCCCCCTCCTAACCTCCCCCTCGAGGGGGAGGTTAGGAGGGGGGGGGGCCTACGGTTGTGCATCGTTGCTCATAAAACTAAAGGGTTACCCTGGGTCTTTACAGACGAGACGGCGGGCCGCCATTCGCGCGGCCTCGACGATCGCTGCGATCATACTGTTCGGGTTCGCCTCGCCCCGGCCTGCGATATCAAACGCGGTCCCGTGATCGGCGGAGGTGCGGATGATGGGCAGGCCCAGGGTGATGGTGATCGAGCCCTCGAACCCGTGTGTCTTCACGGCGATGTGGCCCTGATCGTGGTACATGGTGACGACTGCGTCGTAATCGCCCCGAATCGCCTGGAAGAAGACCGAGTCCGCCGGGATCGGTCCCGTGGCATCGAGGCCCCGCTGCCGGGCCGCTTCCACCGCCGGTCCGATCCCGTCCAGCTCCTCCCGCCCCAGCAGGCCGTTCTCGCCGTTGTGGGGATTTAGTCCGGCGACCGCCAGCCTCGGCGCGTCGAATCCCATCGCGCGCAGGCCGTCGGCGGTCACCTCGATCGTCTCCAGCACGCGGTCCCGGGTGATCCGGTCCGCGATCTCGCGGAAGGGGATGTGCCGTGTGACGTGGGTGACCCGCAGGCCCTCGGTGGCGAGCATCGTGGTCGCGTGCGCTGACCCGGTCACATCGGCGAGGATCTCCGTGTGTCCGATGTAGTCGTAGCCTGCCAGCCGCACCGCCTGCTTGTGCAGGGGCGCCGTCGCGATGGCGTCGACCTCGCCGTCGAGCGCCAGCTTCGCAGCCCGCAGCACCGCGGCGACCGCGGCCCGACCGGCCTCGGGCGAGACCCGGCCCACTTCGATCGTCCCGGGATCGAGGCTGGCCTGATCCAGGATCCAGCCGTCGCCATCCGCATCGCGCATCTTGCCGCGCAATGCGGATGGGTCGCTCACCGGCAGCAGGTCGCAGGCCGCTGAGCCCTGGGCCTCCCCAAAGATTCGGGCCTCCCCGATCACCAACGGTTTGCAGAGCCGCTTTACCCCGAGGTTCCGCAATGCCTTGGCGATCACCTCTGGGCCGATCCCGGCGGCGTCGCCCATCGTGATGGCGACGATGGGCCGGGGTCCCTCTATCCGCTCGTCTCTCTTCATTCGCTCCAGGTGGATGGACACACTTATGCTCCTTGGACGCTGGAAGGGGGCTCCGCGTCAAACGCGGTCCGCCTCACCCCGGTACGGTCTGCTCTACAGATACATCGCATCCATGTAGATGTCGGTGAACGCCTGGTGCGCGGTGAGCTCGATGTAGCGGACGCGGTCGACGATCGCCGCCGCCAGGCGCCGCCGTCCGGCGTTGATCAGCATCTGCCGGGCGCCCGTGCCCGCGGCGTTGCCCACCTGCCGGAATTTGTTGAGCGGCAGCGGGGGGAACATCCCGATCCGCGTGGCACTCTTGAGATCCAGGTAGGTGCCGAACGCGCCGGCGACCACGAAGGCGCCCAGATCGTCATAGGTGAGCCCGGCCTCTTTGACCAACACGTCGACGCCCGCGCGGATGGCGCCCTTGGCCAACTGGATCTCGTTGATGTCCTTGCGGGTGACCAGCAGATCGTGCCCGTTGCCGGTCTCGGGCTCCGGCACCAGCAGGAACGCGCCGCCGCCCTCCCAGTCCACAATCCGCGGGTGATCCTTCTTGAGCCGCCCTGTGGGACCCAGGATGCCCGAGGCCCGCAGTTCGGCGACGACATCCAGGATGCCCGAGCCGCAGAGGCCCACCGCCGGACGCCCGCCGATGGTCTGCACGCGCACCTCACCCTTCCGGTTGATCTGCACGTACTCCACCGCGCCCGGTCCGGCGCGCATCCCGGCGTAGATATGAGCGCCCTCAAAGGCCGGCCCCGACGCGCAGGAGCAGCTCAACAGCTCTCCCTCCATCGCCAGGCTGATCTCGGTGTTGGTCCCGATGTCCAGCGCGATGGTCGGCACCTTCGCCTGCCAGGTCTCGGTCGCCAGCAGCATAGAGATGTGGTCGGCGCCGACGTAGCCGGCGATGTTCGGCGGGAGATAGACCCTCGCGCCGGGCGCCAGCTTCAGTCCCAGCGTGTCGGCCCGGAGATTGAGCGGCTCGCTCACCGAGGCAATGTAGGGCGATGCGCCCAGCTGCGTCACCGGCAGGCCGGCGAAGAGATGGTGAATCACCGTGTTGCCGACTACGACCGCGTCCACGATCTGGCCCCGGTCCAAGCCGTTCTCCTCACAGAGTTGACCGACCAGGTGGTTGAGCCCCTCGATCAGGCGGGTCTGCAGCACCTCCCGACCGTTCAGGTGCTCGTTTGCGTATTTGATCCGGCTGACCACGTCCTCGCCGTAGGCGATCTGCGGGTTCATCAACCCGGCCTTCGCCAGCGTCCTGCCGGTTTGCAGATCGACGAGGTAGGCTGCGACTTTCGTCGTGCCGATGTCGACCGCCAGCCCGATCGCCGGCTGGTCGCGCCGGATGATCCCTACCACCTCCCGGCAGGCCTCCCCACCCTCAATCGAGTCGCAGTGCACGGCCACCCGCACCGACCAATCGGCCTCGCGGAGCTGCGTCGAGAGGCTGCTCAACACGGGCTGGGCGAAGACCGGGCGCTTTCCCCCAATGTCGTTCAGCGCGTCGGTGAGGCGCAGGGTGTCGGCGCGCAGGTCCTCAAGGGTGGGGGGCGTCAGATCCGCGTCGAACGTTGTGATGCTCGGGTCGACGTCGATCTCGCTCTCCTGCCCCTCGATCTGCAGCCGCTGCTGCGTGCTCAGCGAGTCGGGGGGGATGTCGACCTTGACGTCGGTCAGCGGGCGCGCCTGGCACGCCAACCGGTAGCCCGCCGCCAGCTCGCTTTCATCGAAAAGGTCCAATTCATCCGGTGTCGGAGGGCTGAGCTCACCCTCGATCAACTGCACGCGGCACTTGCCGCACGAGCCGGCTCCACCACAGACCGCCGCCAGCTCCACGCCGGCGCTCTGCGCGGCGTCCAATAGGGTTAAAGCCGGGTCCACCTGCGCGCGTCGGCCGATGGGCTCCAAGTCTACAGAAACACGGGTTTTGCGTACGTCCTCTTGTTTGTTCACCACGTATCCATCCTAGCGTCGAGAGTCATATGGAAGCACAAGGGTTGCCAGTAACTTCACTATTCTAGCACGGAGGGTTCCGGGCTCAAGTCAATCTTTGCGCGGGCGGATCGTGCCACCAGATCCAGCACTCATCGGTTTCCGACGGATTGCCACTTATGTCTGCAACTGTTGCGCAGTGTTAACGTTATAGTCACGAAAACTTTACTATAATAAGGGTGAGGGAGGGAACTTTCTCGAGTTCCCCTACGTCTAAAAGATGAAAGCTTGATCGGAAATCAACGGCGATGTCAATGAGATGCAGGCTTTCGCCGCGCTACGACAACTTTTTAACTTTGTGCAGGAGATTACGCAGCAGTTTACGCAGGAGGTAACCATGAAGAGCAAACGCTTCGTATTAGGAACCCTGATCTTACTGGTCTTGACCCTGGCAAGCCCGGTGTTCGCCCAAGGACCGGTCACGCCCCAGCATTCCGACCCGACGTGGGAGGTGAGCTACTGGAATAACACCGCACTCTCGGGCACGCCCGTCCTCCAGAGAACGGAAGCGAACATTGACCACGACTGGTCGACCGGCTCGCCGGAGCCCGGTACGGTCAACGCCGATCATTTCTCCGCGCGTTGGACGCGATACATCGACGTCACGCCGGGGACCTATACGTTCACCGCGACCAGTGACGACGGCATCCGCGTCTGGGTGGACGGTGACCTGATCCTCGACCAGTGGCACGTTCATCCGCCGCAGACCTTCACCACGGAGACCACCTTAGGCAGTGGGCACCATCAGATCAAGGTGGAGTATTTCGAGCAGACCGGCCTCGCGGTCGCCAAGGTGCAGTGGTCTCTGAAGGGCCAGGCCCCGCCCGCGATCACCGATTGGAAGGGCGAGTACTTCAACAACAAGACCCTGGGCGGCATGCCGGCCCTGGTGCGCAACGACGCGGCGATCGATTTTGACTGGGGCAGCGGCTCTCCGGCCCCCGGGACGATCAACGCCGATCACTTCTCGGTCCGTTGGACCCGGACGGTCGACCTGAACGCGGGTATGTACACGTTCTCGCTGACCGTGGATGACGGCGCGCGGATGTGGGTCAATGGGCACTTGCTGGTGGATGCGTGGTACGACCAGGCTCCGACGACCTACTCCGATGACATCTATCTGCCGGGCGGGCCAATGACGATCGAGATCCAATACTACGAGAACGAGGGCGGGGCCGTCGCCAAGCTCAGTTGGACGCCCGACGGGGGTCAACAACCCCCGCCGCCCTCTGGCACGGTCATCGTCGACAACACCGATTCCGGGTTCGTGCAAGGTGGGGCTGCCCCCGGTTGGCGCACCGTCTCGGAAGGCTACGACGGGAGTATGGTGTGGACGTATAACAATCACTCGGCGCAGGCTAACTACAACTGGGCGCGTTGGTACCCCAACCTCCAGGCTGGCAGGTACGAGGTCTACGTCTATGTTCCGTACTGGTATACGACCACGGGTCAGGCCCGGTACTGGATCAGCCACGCCAACGGATATACGCTGCGGATCGTGGACCAATCCCGGTACGACAACGAGTGGGTCTACCTGGGGAACTACCGCTTTGACGGGACGGATGGAGACTACGTCTCGCTCTCCGACGTGACGTACGAGCCCTACCGCTCGCGCCTGATTGGGTTCGATGCGGTCAAGTGGGTCTCAAACTAAGTAACTCCGTAAAAGTTTCTTCATCCGTTTGGGAGACCGCCCCCGAGGACGGGGGGCTATGAGCAGGGTTAAGATACTTGTTCTTACCTACTTAGGTAACGTGGTCAGGGTACCGGCGTCTCGGTCGGTGTGGGAGACACGGGCGTCGAGGTGGCGGTCGGCTCAGCGCTTGGCGTCGGCGAAGGGATCGCCGTCTCTGAGGGGATGGGCGTCGGCGTTGGGGTCAGCGAGGGGATCGGGGTCTCCGACGGGGTCGGCGTCAGCGAAGGAATCACCGTTGGCGTTGCGGTGCCCGTCGGGGTGGGGGTCTGGGTCTCGGTCGGCGTGAGGCTGGGCGTCGGCGTCGCGGTGGGCGTGCCCGGAACCGGTGTGGGCGTCCAGGAGGGCTGGGGCGTCGGCGTGGGGGTGGGCGGCAGCGGGGTCGCGGTCGGCGGCAGGGGGGTCGGCGGGATTACGACGACGCCCGGCACGTAGAGGCTCTGCCCTACGTAGATCCGGTCGCCGGTGAGGCAGTTGGGCCGGCGCAGGGCGGTGACCGTGGTGCCGTAGCGGCGTGCCAGGGTATAGAGCGTCTCACCCGGGCGGACTACGATCGTCTGCCAACCGGAGGGTCGGTACGGCACGCACTGCGGCAGCTTTGTCGGCACCGGGGTCGCCGTGGCGACGGCAAGCTTGGGCATATAGATCCGGTCGCCGGGCCGGACCTCGGCGGCTCCGCAGTTGGCCCGCCGCAGTTCGTGCACACCCAATCCGGCACGGGCTGCCAGCACCTGCAGCGTCTCGCCCGCTGCCACCTCATACAGGACCCAACCGTTGGGATGGGCCTCACACCGCTCGAAGAGCGGGGACTGCGGCGTCGGTGTCGGGTCGGGCTGCGAAGTGGCGGTGGGGCGAGGGGTCGACGTCGTCGGGGCGTGGGTGGGAAACGGTGTATACGTTGGCGGTTGCACCGTCGCCGACGGGGGCGCCTCGGCGATGAGCATGGGGTCGACGCGGGTCAACAACAGGCTCCCGATCACCAGGGCGAGCACAAACGCCCCGGCAGCCAGCACCCCGACCAACCGGAGAATTGACTGCTTCATTCACTCACCCTTCGACTCAATGATCATCACCCGAGGCGCACGCTACGCCTCGGCCTGGGGCTGCTGCACCGGCAGGACGAAGCTGAAAGTGCTGCCTTCCCCTTCCTCGCTCTCCACCCAGATCCGCCCGCCATGGGCCTCCACCAACGTGCGGGCCGCCGCCATCCCCACGCCGGTCTCTCCCATCCCCTCGACCAGGGGCTGATTGGCGCGGTAGAAGCGGCGAAAGACCCGGGGGTAATCCTCCGGTGCGATGCCGCCGCCGGTGTCGGTGACGGAGATTTGCAGATGGTGCCCTCCCTCCGGATACGACTCCTCCTCCGCGCTGATGGTGACCTGGGTGTCCGTCTCCGAACAGAGGACGGCGTTGGAGAGCAGCCGCACCATAATCTGGTAGAGGCTGTCCCGGTCCGCGGTGACCGGGGCAAGTTCCGAGGGCAGATCGAGGTTCACGGCGAGCCGGCGCTCTCGGAACCGCGCGGCAAGCCCCATAATCGCTTCCTCGATGATACTGATCAGATCCACCGGCTGCGGGGAGAGCTCGATGGGCCGGCTATCGGGAGAGGCGATCCGCACCAGGTCATTCAGCTGATGGTTCATCTGCTCCACGTTGGCTTTGATCCGCTCCAGGAACTGTTGTTGCATCTCGGTGAGGATACCGGCTTGCTCGCCGAGCAGAAGGTCGGTATAACCGGTCAGTGCGGTCATCGGGGTGCGGAACTCGTTGGCCTGGCTGACGACCGCTTCATACCGCTCCGCATCGCTCTCGGATGAACTTACCGTCACGGCCAACCCATCGATCTCTCCATCGCGCCCCTGCAACGTGACCAGATCCGCCTCTACCGCCCCCTCGTCAATCGTTAGGCTCAGATGCACCCGGTTCCTCGGCGTCTCGTCTTCCTCTCGGGCGAGGAGCGAATCCACGGCCCGGGTCCACCGGGGGGCCGGATACGCACCGTTGAGGGGCATGCCGATGACGTTGCCGTTGGGAAGGCGCAGCAACTGGCGGGCCAGCGCGTCCGCCATCATAATCTGCCCGTTCTCATCGGCGATGATCAATCCGGACATGCCCTGATTGAGCGCGACTTCGCTGGACGCCATCAACGCCTCTTCCGCATCCGTGAGACGCGCCTGCAGGGAATCCACCTGCTTGCGCAACCGGCTGCGTTCCGCTCCCAGACTCTCCAACGCCTCCCGAGCGTCGCTGAGCTTGTCGCTCAACCGGGCGCTCTCGTCCAGCAGAACCTGTCGATCCTGGCTGAGATCGACCAGCTTCTTCTTTAACGTATCCCGTTCGCCGGCTAATTGGCGGATCTCTTCCTGCCAGATAGCCATTTCCACCTCGGACGTCGACTCCTCGCGTGACTCCAGTTCGCGATTCAATGCCAGAATCTCCTGATCCCGGGTCTTGATCTCGCCAATCAGAACGTTGATTCGATCGGTGAGCACGGCGACCTGCTCCTGGGTCGTCTCGTCGACGGGCGCTGTCTCCTCCGGGGAGGGTGTGGGTTGGGCGTCCTCGGTGGGCTTTTCGACCCGGACGATCGCCGAGGCGAGGATGCCGGCGACCGCCGAGGCGGCGTCCAAAAGGGCGGCCCTCTCCGCCTCCGAGGGATCTCCGAGATAGCTCAACAACATCAGGCCCTGGCTCTGCCACTGGTGACAGAGCGGGACGATGATCATCTGACGTCCCGGTTCCATATTCAGGGCCTCAAAGACTTCGGCGAACCCGTCGTCCTCGTCGTCGACGACGCTGATCTCGCACGCGTCGTACGCATCGGCGATCGGGGGATACTCGGAAAGCTCAAACGTCTGCGTCTCGAGCTGGGCCGCGTTCGGCGGGTGAAGGGCGACGACCTGCACCTCGTCCGGCGCGTCCTCGGTCCTGAGCCCCAGGGCGCACAATCCCACGCCCAGCAGATCGGCAATTCGCGAGGAGACGAGCATCAGCATGGGCTCCAGGCCGCGGGCATTTTCGACCCTTTGAACCATCTTCAGGAGGCCGACCACGTCCTCGAGCTTGCTCGAAGCGGCGCTGGGGCGCTCGAGCGCCCGGAGGCATTGGCGGTGGACGAGCAGTGAGATGAGCGGGAAGGCGACCAGGGCCGAGAGGCGGTACCCGCCGGAGAGGGCCGGGGTCGCCTCGTCCCACACGAGCTGGGCGGCACTCCCCGCTCCCCAGAAGAGGACAATCCCGACCACCCACTCCCACGCCGGGGGCCGAATCGCGACGGAGGCGATCAGGAGGCATGCTAACAGCCCCAGGTGCGCGATCGGCCAGGCAAAGCCGCTCGGCACGGTATAGAAAGCGTATCCCGCCATCTCAAAGGCGGGCCAATAGACAGCACTGTACACGTAAAGGCCGAGACTGAGCACCATCAGAACGATGATGACGGCGTTCAGGGCTTTCCTGCCCCGCTGCGCGCGCCGCACGTCCAGCGCCGCCCATGCCAGCATCAGGACGGTGACCAGATCGATCCAGCGCTCGACCGGCAGTAACACCTGCGCGGGGGTAAAGAGCCCGGACAGCCCCAGCAGGCCCACCCCCATCAGAGCGAGGCGGCCCAGCAGCATCACCCCGGCGGCCCGCCGCCACCGCCAAATTTGCGGTTGATCGTCCTTCGTCGGGCGATCGGAGGTCTCGGCGGATGCAAAGGTAAACATCCATGCCTGTTGGAGGGCAAAGAGGGTGACGAGGAAATAGACAAGGTCACCGGGTGGTTGGATTATCAGTTGTAGCGCTTCCAAGAACAGATCCATGATTGCCGCCTCAATCCAAGATACAGATCCGGACATAAAACACTAGCTTTTCCATAATACCCATGGAGACGCAGAACCGCTTCGGTTATTCATGACCCGATCCCTAAGCCGCCTCGTGATCGACGCGGGTAACGTCGAACCCTAACACTGCAACCTGATTATAGACCCCGGGGAAAATTCGGGCAAGCACCGATTGGGTTTCTCACCCCGAGCTTTGGGGTATAATACGGGGAAGCCGAAACAGCCAGGGATCGATTGATTTTTACGATATTCTTCTATATAATATGAATAAGGGGGGCTGGTGGCACCGCACGCGCAGACCTCGCCCGTCACTGGCGTTTACGACCACGTACCGTTACAAACTTATAAAGAAAAGGGTGTTGCCGTGTATAGGATCCTGAACGAACGTCGTCATTCTCACAGCCTGCTCGCGGATACGCATATCTCAAGCTCCCGGAACAGGATCGGATATCAGCTTTTCCTCATAGGATTGCTCCTGACCCTGGGGGTGTTACGCCCGCAGCCGGTTCGCGCTGAGACGTCGGTTAACGCGGGGGGCGAATTGTTCGCCTCGGCAGTTGCAGGTGAGTATCTCTGCCCACTGCGGATGATGAGGCGGGCCCCGGGTCACTGTCTGCCCTACGGCCCCGGCGCCCGTGAAGTTCGACTCGAATACCTGCGGGCGCGGCTCCCGGACCCACTGCCGACGCTGGAGATCGAGGAGATCGAGACCGCCGACGATGCGGTCACCCAATATTCGTTCGCGTACGTACGACCGCTCCCGGCGGCGTCGTACCGCCATCCGGAGGAAGCCTCGGTGGGGATGCCGCCGGTGCGCGAGTTCCTCGCCGGCGATAACTGGGTGAGCGTGATGGGGTCCGTGGAGTACGGCGGACAGCTCTGGTACGAGATCAACGCCAACGAGTACGTTTCCGCCGATCATCTCTCCTTCACCGCCCCGTCCCGTTTCAGCGGTGTGGCCTTGAACGAGCAGCCGGCCTATCCGTTCGGCTGGATCAACCGCCAGGTCATCCCATCGGTCACGCCCGGCGGTGCCCCTAACGGCAGGGTGACCCTCAACCGTTACGATCGTATCACGATTTACGCGCAGGAGAGCCTGGGTGCCCAACTCTGGTATATGGTGGGCACCGATCAGTGGGTGGAGCAGTCCTTCACCTCTCGCGTGAGTGTCAATCCGCCGCCCGAGGGGGTCGGTCCCAATGAGAAATGGATTGAGATCAACACCTACGAACAGACCCTGGCGGCTTATCAGGGATCGCGGATGGTCTTCGCCACCCTGGTCTCGACCGGGCGGCCCAGCACCTGGACGCCCAGCGGTCTGACCCGGCTGTGGGGGAAATATCGGACGACCCCGATGCAGAACCGCGACGTCACGCCGGGCAGCCCGGCATGGTACTACCTGGAGGACGTGGAGTGGACCCAGTACTTCAACGGCGCCTATGCGATTCACGCCGCGTATTGGCACAACGCCTTCGGCTTCACCCGCAGTCATGGCTGCGTCAATATGGCCCCTCGGGATGCCAGGTGGCTCTTTGATTGGACGACGCCTTATACGCCGACCGACACGAACGTGGCCCTGAGCCAGACCCCCGAGTCTGGCACGTGGGTGTGGGTCCATAAGACGCCCCCTTTCCCCAGCGGCGTCGCCGCGCAGTGAGTTTTTGCACCAGACATGGG
>CAYMAQ010000041.1:0-20576 GCA_964388385.1 uncultured Anaerolineales bacterium
GTCAGGGTGGATGGAGATAGTATACAAGCGTTGTGAAAGTTTGGACAGAGCTCAACGGATCGTATACTTTGCTCTTGAGTTTTCATCTTTTGAGAGTACGATAACAATATAGGTAGAGCTTGCGGCAAAACAATGGGTATCCTTGACTCCCTGGATTGTTGGATGTGGAAGCTTGTTGATGCTAGGAGCTGGCGAATGAACACCGATCCTATTATGCTGCATCCAGAGGTTCGTCGCGCGGTTGAACAAATCTCTGACAATGACGACGTCACGATTGAGGAATTGGTCAATCGCGCGGTCAGAGATTACGTCGATAAGTTTAAGCGTCAATCCCTTGAGTCGGAGATCCAAGCATTTGAGGCAATGCATTCGGCGCTGATCAAAACACATCGGGGGCAGTATGTCGCCGTCTATCGTGGACGTGTGATTGACGCCGATCCCGACTTCGAGGCTTTGTACTTGCGTGTGAGATCCCAGTATGAGAATGACCCCGTGCTGATTCGACCGGTAACCCGGGAACCAACGGAGACGCTTGAGATCCGCAGTCCCCGGCTTGAGTCGAGGGCCCAGTGACCACACTCTACACTTACAGTCCTGACTATGTTCCCGAAGCACCGGTTCTGGATATTGAGATTGGCATCCCTGACGCAGAGGTTTTTTCTGGCTTCCACACGGCGTTGGTCGATACGGGTGCAGACACAACAGTTATCCCAATCGACTATTTGCACGCCATTCAAGCCGAGGTCGTCGATCGAGCTTTTCTTCGAAGCCCTTGGGATGATCGTCGCACTGTGTCGATCTACGCAGTTGCGATGAAGATTGATAACTATCTCCTAAATGCTGTTCGTGTTGTGGGTGACGACCTTGGTAAGGAGATTATATTGGGACGTAACGTACTCAATCACTTGCGAATTTTACTTGATGGACCAGCCTCAATAATGGAGCTTCTTGAAGCACTATAGCATTTGCCAACAGATTGGCTTTGAAGGCAGAAGGAGTTGAAAAAACCATGACTAAGTACAGGTTTACAAAGCTTCAGGGCCAATACCTGGCCTTCATCTATAACTACACCGTGATCCACCGCGAGCCCCCGTCGGAGGCGGATATGCAGGCGTTCTTTCGCCGCACCCCGCCCACGATCCACCAGATGGTGGTGCGGCTGCACGAGAAAGCGCTGATCGCCCGGGAGCCGGGGCAGGCGCGCTCGGTCCAGGTGCTGGTGCCGCCCGAACAGCTCCCGGTTCTCAGGCCCCGGGGCGTCAAGCCCAGGGGAACGCCGTCCGCGTCGCAGGCACCCCTCTATCAAATCAAGATTACCTTGGAGGGAAGCGACCCGTCCATCTGGCGGCGTATTCTCGTCCACGGCGATATCACGTTGGCGCGGTTGCATACCGTCACTCAGATTGCGATGGGGTGGACCAACTCTCACTTGCATCAGTTCATTGTGGACGGAACCTATTATGGCGTGCCCAATCCCGACTATGGGGGTATGGGGATGGAGATGCGGGACGAGCGGCAGGTGAAGTTGAACCGGATTGCCCCGGAGCCTGGGGCTGCGTTTCGGTATGAATACGACTTCGGCGATAGTTGGTTGCATACCCTGGTCGTGGAGGCTATCCGGGAGCCGGAGGCGGAGCAGGTTTATCCTCGCTGTGTCGCGGGCGAGCGCGCGGGCCCTCCCGAGGATGTGGGGGGCGTGTGGGGGTATCAGGACTACCTGGAGGCTATCCAGGACCCCGATCACCCCGAACACGAGGAATATGTGGCGTGGTACGGCCCCTTCGATCCGGAGGCGTTCGACCCGGCGGAGGTCAATGCGGACCTGCGCAAGTGGGAGCGTACGGGGCGCTGGTGGTAGTCTTGTCTGAGCGCTGGCGCCCTTCGACCCGGCGTCGGGGCGGTGCGTAGGCTATGCCCGAATCCGGGTCGTCGGACGGTAGGGTTCAGCTCTTCGTTTACGGCACGCTGCGACCGCCGCGCCGGGATGTGCCCCGGGCGGACTGCCGTTTTTACCCGGAGATCGCACCGTACGTGGTGCGTGGGGAAGCGGCGCAGCTCCCCGACGCTCTCCTCTACGACCTGGGCGCGTACCCCGGCGCGAGGCCCGGTCCGGGCACGGTGGTCGGGGACCTCCTGTGCGTGCATCCGGAAGCGCTTGCCGTCACCGACCGCATCGAGGGGCATCCCCGTTTCTTCGTCCGCCGGCGGGCTGTCGTCCGCACGGGGGCCGGGGCGGGGGAGGCCTGGGTCTACTGGGCGCCGGAAGCCATGTGCGCCGAGCGGCCCCGCATCCCCGGCGGGGATTGGTTTGCGCGGCGATCTCCCCCGGGGCGGTAGGTACCGTTCAAATCGTATTGTGCTATGGATCGGCTATCCAATAACTTGTTATTGAGCTTTCAGGCCTATGGATACTCACATATCAAGAAAGGCGAGGGATAACGGGTATGGTCGAAACACGCGTCGTTTATTTGGAGCCCGGCAGGATGACGTTGGAGACGGTCGAGTTACCGCCGCTGAAGCCCAACGACGTCCTGATCAAGGCGCATCAGGCGTCGGTCTGTGGATCCGAACGCTACTATTACCGGGGCATCAGCGTCCGCGAGGAGGATGAGGCCAAGGGCGGGTCGGAGGTGCAGCTTGGGGCCGGTCGGTCCGACGGCAGGCCCAAGCACGCCTATCCGATGGGCCCGCTGGGCCACGAGGGCGGGGGCACTATCGTGGAGATGGGCTCCGGGGTGGATACCTATCTTGGCGGCGGTCAGGTCACTACTGGCGACCGGGTGGGCAGCCTGATCTATCCGACGTATATGGATTATTGGGTCGCCGACATCCGCCACGTGCAGCCGATCCCCGACGAGGTCTCCTTCGAGGTCGGGTGTCTTTACGAGCCGCTGGGGTGCGCAGCCTGGGCCGCGATCCACATGGGCGTAAAGCTCGGGGACACCGTTGCTGTCAACGGCGTGGGCTTTGCGGGTAACATCATGCTCCAGGGCGCGCTCAAATCGGGCGCGTCGATGGTCATCGCGGTGGACGTGGTGGATTCGAAGCTCGAGGTCGCCAGGGCGCTGGGGGCTGACTACGTGATCAATGTGCGGGAGGAGGATCCGGTCGCGGTGGTCGACGAGATCACGGGCGGCGCCGGGGTCGACGTCGCGGCGGAAGCCGTGGGCGGGACCGGCATCGGGATCAAGCAGGCGCTGGGGATGGTGGGCCACAATGGGATTCTGGCGCTCTACGGGGACAACTACGCGCCGGTCGACGATTTCTGCTTTCACCGCTTCCACGAGGACGGGCTCGAGGTCCGCAATCTCAACGGCGTCCACTACACCAAGCTGCGGTCGGTGGAGAATATGCGCGAGGCTTACCGCGCGGTAGCCCGGGGGGTCTTCGATCTGGACATCATTCTCGAGCATTCGGTCCGGTACCCGCTGGACGAGATCGACGAGGTCTTCGCCCGCGAGTCCGAGGACCTGGACACCCAGGGCTCCCTGAAGACGTTGATCATCCCCTGAGGGCGCACGGTTACGATCGGCGGGCATGGGGACCGGCCCCGGCGGAATTCCGCCGGGGCCGGTCCCCATAGCGCCTTGAATCGGAGAACGCCTACCTCGTGTCACGCAAGACTGCGCGAAGTTCGTGGTGCTGCCCGAATACGGGGGACCCCTATCGTCAGGGGCAACAAAAAAGGGGTCCCAAGTAATCTTTTCCTCCCCTATCGTTTTCAGTTTCCCTCTCTGCCTTTTGCTGCTCTCGCAACTGCCTGGCAGTGAGTTTCACTTACTCTTCTCTCCGCTTAACTTCTCCGATCTCTCCTCCGGTGTGCTCTCAGCTTCACCTTCAGATTCTCTTTTGAAGTTACTCAGCTTTGAGATTTCCTTTCAGTTGATTTTGTGCCTGGTGTTCGTCTTCACATCTCTGCTACGACGAACATTTCGGTTTAAAATCTTCTGTCCGGTCTCAATAAGGTTGTCGTCGAGTTACTCGGGACTCCCTTCTCTTCTCCGGTCGGAACCGAAGTTCCTTCCTTTGAAGTGCTATAAGTATAATATAATACCAGGGGTCTTGTCAAGGGGGAAATTCCCGATATTCCACGAATGGTGGGTGAGATCCCGGCTTTTCGCTCCGCCGGACAGCGCGCCTGGCTTCGAACCCGGCTTTGTGCTGCCCGGGATGAATCGGGTGATGAATGCGTGAGGGGTTTCTGGTGTTTATCTGGCTATCAAGGGCTGTGCCGGTATACTGGGGCCTACGAGAGATCGGGGCACCGTTCAGCGTGCACCTTCTGACTTTTGACCCCAAGACGTTCCTTACAGTGTAGAGAGGAGTGACAATGGCAGCGTGGCGATTGTGGTATGAGGCACCGGCGGCGCGGTGGATTGAGGCGTTACCCGTGGGCAATGGGCGTCTCGGCGCGATGGTCTTCGGCGGCGTGGTGCGGGAGCGCCTCCAGCTCAACGAGGATACCCTCTGGGCCGGCGCGCCCCGCGATTGGAACAACCCGGGCGCCCGCAGGGCGCTGTTGGAGGTGCGTGAAGCGCTCTTTACCGGCGATCTGGCGCGGGCCAACGAGGTGGCCCGCGAGATGCAGGGGCCGTTCACCCAACCCTATCTGTGTCTGGGCGACCTGATGCTCGATTTCGAGTACCCCGACGCCGGACGCGATCCGGAGCCAACCACCTATGAACGGGAACTGGACCTGGGAGATGCGGTCGCGGCGGTGCGTTACACGGTGGCGGGGGTGACGTATACCCGGGAGGTCTTTGCCTCGCATCCCGATCGGGTTCTGGCTGTTCGGCTGACGTGCGATCGACCGGGCGCGCTCTCGTTTGCCGCGACGATGTCGAGTCCGCTCCGCGCCGAGTCCTCGGCTGAGGCGACCCGCTCCGATGGCGCATCAGGCACGCTCGTGCTGCAGGGGAAGGCGCCCAAGCACGTCGATCCGCGCGGTCACGAGGGGGACGATCCGATCCGGTACGATCCGCAGGACGGCGAGGGGATGCGTTTCGAGGCGCGGCTGCGGGTGACTGCGGTGGGCGGGCAGGTGACCGCGGATGGGGAGGCGGTGCGCGTCGAGCGGGCGGATGAGGCGTTGCTTCTGCTCGCCGCGGCTACCAGCTTCAACGGGTTCCGGACCTCTCCGGGCCTGGACGGTCGCGATCCCACTCCCGCGTGCGTCGCCGACCTCGATGGGGTGACCGGAAAGTCCTACCCGACCCTGCGTGAGGCTCACGTCCAGGATCACCGGGCGCTTTTCGACCGGGTGCAGATCGATCTCGGGGAGACGCCGGCGGCTGAGATGCCGACGGACCGCCGTCTGGTGCACTTCAACGAGGGGGACGATCCCCACCTGGCTGCACTCTTCTTCCAGTTCGGGCGCTATCTGCTCATCGCCAGCTCGCGGCGCGGCACGCAGCCGGCTAATCTCCAGGGCCTGTGGAATGACATGGTGGTGCCGCCCTGGAACAGCAACTACACGCTCAACATCAACGCGGAGATGAACTACTGGCCGGCCGAGGTCTGCAACCTGGGCGAATGTCACGAGCCGTTGCTGAGGATGATCGCGGAGCTGGCGGTCAATGGGCGCGAGACGGCGGCGGTCAACTACGGGTGCCAAGGTTGGGTCGCCCATCACAACAGCGATCTCTGGCGCCAGTCCGCGCCGGTGGGCAACTACGGTGAGGGCAATCCGGTCTGGGCCAATTGGCCGATGGGCGGCGCGTGGCTCGCGCAGCACCTGTGGGAGCACTACGCGTTTACGGGGGACGTTATTTTTCTCCGGGAGCAGGCTTACCCCTTGCTGCGGGGGGCCGCGCGTTTCGGGTTGGACTGGCTGACCGAGGATGGGCGGGGGCACCTGGTGACGGCGCCGTCCACTTCGCCGGAGAATATGTTTACGACGCCCGGTGGGGAGCGGTTGGCGGTCAGTATCGCGTCGACGATGGATCTGGCGATCCTCTGGGATCTCTTCACGAACTGTATCGAGGCGTCCGAGGTGCTGGATTGCGACGCGGCGCTCCGCGCCGAGCTCGAGGCCGCCCGCGACCGGCTGCTGCCCTACCAAATCGGGCGGCACGGACAGCTCCAGGAGTGGTTCCGCGACTGGGACGATCCCGATGATCATCACCGGCACGTCTCCCATCTCTTCGGCGTCTATCCGGGCCGCCAACTCACGCCGGAAGCGGCTCCGGCGTTGCTCCGGGCGGCGCAGCGCTCCCTGGAACTGCGGGGAGACGGCGGGACCGGCTGGTCGATGGGTTGGAAGATCAACCTGTGGGCCCGCTTTCGGGACGGCGATCACGCCTATGAAATGCTGGCGACGATGCTCCAACCCGCTGGCGGGACGGAGACGCATTTCTATCGCGGCGGCACCTATCCCAATCTCTTCGATGCGCATCCACCCTTCCAGATCGACGGCAACTTTGGGGCCACGGCGGGGATCGCGGAGATGCTTCTTCAGAGTCACCGCAGGGCGCCGGATGGGAGCCGGGTGATCCATCTGCTGCCCGCGCTCCCCTCGGCGTGGCCTTCGGGGCAAGTGACCGGCCTGCGGGCCCGGGATGGGTTCGCGGTGTCGATGGGCTGGGAGGCGGGCCGGCTGATCGAGGTTGAGGTCGTCTCTGCGCTGGGTCGCCCCTGTCGGGTCCAGCTTGGCGAGCGGACGATCGCATTGGACACCGAGGCCGGCGCGCGCTACCGTTTCGACGGCGACCTGGTCCCCCTCGCGGGCTGACGGGGCGGACGAGAAGCCCGCGGTCCCTATGCTTCGGACCGCGGGCTTTCGGCCCGCCCATCTACAAAGAAGACTAGGGCTGGTACGTGCGCATCACCAGCGGTAGATAGATCGCCAAGCCGCGGTCGAATGCCAGGGCGTGCGAGGTGGTCGCCGGATCGGCATAGGCGACGGTGAGGGTCTCCGTCAGGGCGCCGGTATCCCATGGGACGTCCAGCACGTCGAACGTCTTGGTCAGCACGTGCCACGTTCCCTCCGCGAGGCCCCATCCCTGCCAGACCAGGGTCTCAGGGGTTGTGAGGACGCTTCCCCCAGAGGCGCTCCAGGTCGAGAATGCCAACGCGTCGCTCCACGCCTCGACCAGAGTGTAGCTGACCGGGGCGCCGGCTGTGACGTGAACGCGGTCGATGACGGTAACCGTGTCGCCGGGCAGCACGTTGAAGGGGCTATCCCCCGGGCCGTACGGCCCCTGCCCGCCGATCCACACCGCCTTCTCCCAGATCGGGTCCGGGGGCTGGACCGTGATGCTGATGGGGGTCCAGACCCGCTCGATGTCCACATGGTCGTAGATGTAGTTGTGGGTGTGGACGACGTGATAGGGCGGCATTGCGGGCGAGATCTCGACGCTGACCGTCAGGGTGCCGCGAGCATCCCGGGGCAGGAGTCCGATGTTCCATTGGGCCCACCGTCCGTTCGGATCCCTCCCATCCGGGGCGGGGAACGCGGCGACGAGCGGGGCACTCACCGGGAACGTGCTGGTGATCCACGCGCCACTCTCGTCCGCGCCGACGTTGCCGTAGTCGAGGGTGTACGTCATCCGATCTCCGGCAAAGGCCTCCGGCGGGAAATCGGCCGTCAGCCAGAGCTCCGCAGGACGCTTGAAGATCACGACGGGCCGGTGCTCCCACTCGATACCCTCGACCCACAGCTCCTCGTGGAGCAGGCTGTGCGTCCAGGCGCAGTCCTCGACGCGGAAGCGCTTGAACAGTTCGACCACCTCAGGGCATCCGCCTTCCGGCGCGAGCCACTCCAGGGCGCCGGTATGGGTGATGACGTTGCCGCAACTGGGTTGGGTTTCGAGCAGCGTGAGCCGCTGGGGGTTCCATATCTCAACGAGGGCTGTATTGAAGCTGCCGGTGATAACGTCGACCACCGTGAAGCTATCTCCGGTCTCGGTCGTCACGCTGATGCCGTCATACCACGTCACGTCGTTGACGCGCTTCTCCCAAGTCGGGGGCTCGATGTGATAGCGGATCTCGGTCCAATCGCGTTCAATGTCGGCGTGGTCGACGATATAATCCTGAATGGGGATCGTGGTGGAGGGGGGGAGCCCCGGCGTGATCTCCACGGTGACGGTGATGAGGCCCTCATCCCCGGACGCCAACGGGCCGAAATCCCACCACGCCCAGCGCCCGTTCGGGTCCGCTCCCTTCGCTAACGCCGGTGGGTCTGCGACCGCGCCGATGAATAGGGCTTCGACGGGGAAGGTGTTCCGGATCGAGGCACCGCTCTCGAACCCGCCGGCGTTGCCGTAACGCAGGATGAAGGTGGCTTCCTGACCGGGTTGAACGTCCGGCTCGACCTCGTGATCGATCCACAGGTCGGAGGGGCGCTTTTCGATAAAGACCGGGCGCGCCGCCACCGGTTGGGGTGTCCCGCCGCCCATCCAGATAAGCTCCTCCCATAACTCGGTGCCGATCCACGTGCACGGCTCGACGTGGAAGGTCTTGGTCAGCACGGCATGGCCCGGCGGCAGGACCCACTCGAGGTCCCCAGGGCTAGGTAGCGTCGGGACGGAACCCCCGTCGTATTCGATACCGAAGAGCTGCAGATGATCTGAATTCCAGTGTTCGATCAACACTGCATGCTGGTCGACAAAGACTTCATCGACCACCTGAATCGTCTGTGACGTCTCGGTGGTGACGACCATCCCAGGATGCCACGGTTCACCCTCGACGAACTTGAACCACTCCCAGTTGAACGTGGGGGGCGTGGTCACGTGATATTCGAAGTGGGCGTTGCCAGCGATATTCCCCATATGGTCGAGAATCCGGCTTTGAACGCCGAGATAGTGCGAGGGCACGGCTGTCGGCAGGATCTCCACCGCAACGTCGATCTGACCGGTGCTGCCGTTTGCCAGATCGCCGAGTTCCCAGACGGCAAAGCTCCCATTGGGCCCGACGAGGTCCGGGAACGGATGGGCGTGTACGAAGGCAAGCGTGATGGGATAGCTGCTTCTGACGGCCACGTCGTTCTCGTATCCACCGGTATTGGTATAGTGCAGAGTGTAGGTGGCGATGCTGCCGGCGACGACGTCCGTCGGGTGCTCGCTGCTCAGCGTCAAAACCGGCGGTCGTTTCTCCACGATCACCGGCTTCTCATCGTGGAGGCTGTGGTTGGCGAAGAGCATCTCTGAGAGGGTCGTTGTCTCCCAGGTGGATGGTCGGATGTGGAACCACTTGGTGATCGTCATGACCTGGGGATAAGGGGGCATCTCCCACCGCAGATAGGAGGGGCCCTGGGTGATGACCTGGCCCACTTGGGGTGCGGTGGTCCAACTCACCAGCTGGAGCTGCGCCGGATCCCAGGTCTCGATCAGGTCGAGGGGCTGCGTGGCGGTGAAGACGTCGACGATTTCAATCGTATCGGAGGTCTCCCCGGTGTGGACGAGACCCGAGCTCCACGATATGCCGTCGATCCGCTTGTCCCACACAATGGAGGTGGTGCCCGCGCCGGGCGCTTCGCAGCGGGTGGTCTGGTCGTTGCTGAAGTTCGTGACCCAGACCTCCGGGGGATGGCTGCCCTCAATGTAGGTCACCCCGCTGTTGTAGCCGGCGTTGCTCTTACAGGTGAAGGTCTCCTCCACGTTGCACCCCAGGTCGGTGACCACGATCGTGTCGGTATGCCAGCCGGAATGATAGAGCCGGTGGGTCCCGGCGTCGTAATCGACGCCCAGGTTGTCGACCAGGCCCGGAAGCGTGCAGGTCATCACCGTGGACCAGCTGTTAGGGGTCCACCAGGTGCCGGTTTTGATGAGTTCGATCTCGTAGAGAACGCTGCCGTCGTAGGCCGCCGTGGCAAAGTAGCGCGGGGGTGTGCCGGGCACCACGGCGATGTCGAGGATGCTGTCGATCTCGGAGCCGTCGAGGCTGTCGTTGCTGCCCACCTCGTCGTCCATCTCCCAGGCGTTCAGGATGGTTCCGTTGGGGCTGACCTCGACGATGTTATCGTCCGCGTTTGCCTGGTCCCCATTGTAATCGGTGAGGAAATACGTGTCCGTATCGTAGTCGTATCCGGCGCCCGTGCGATTGTCCAACTGCCAGGGCCATCCGAGGTTCTGTGCCGAGAGCGCGAAGCTGACCACGACGGTGTGCGCCATTCGATCCACGTCGAAGACGGTAGGGCTGGACTGGTTGGATTGGCTTTCGTGAACGTAGCGCATTTGATTCCGAACTGGGTCGTAGACCAATCCGAGGGAATTGTATGACCACGTGTTCGTGAAGATTTCCATGATTTTGCCCGCGGTGTTCAACGTCGGATCGATAGGGAGGGGCGCTGTCTTATCCGCTTGATGATCCCTTGAACGCGTGAACGTGGTGCCGGAGGACCCACCATCTGGCGCGGACGGGTGGACGCGGGGGAGCGGGGAGGCGCGGGCACCGACCTGAAAAGCCGCAAGCATTGTGAAGGAGAGTACTATCAGACCCAGTGTGCACCATAATTGACGTCGTGCCATCGTGTCCTCCTTCTTCCTATGCTGATAGGTGCAGGGTATCATAATTCGGGTAAATGGAAGCCTGGTTCGGCTTGAAGTTGATGAGGTGAGAGGTATTCCTCTCCCAGACTCATCTTCATTATACAAAAGATACCGGGCGTGCGCAAATCCCGTTCGGGTGATGCCATGCTCCGGTTGATGCCCCCTACGATTCCGATACAATGGCCGATGGAATCACCCCGGGTCGGAGCTCGGGGCTGTCGGTGTGCAGCGTGTTCAGGAACATAGGGGGGAACGATGTTGCGATACTTATTGATTCGTCATGGGCAGACCGATTGGAATGTGTCGGGCCGCATTCAGGGGCAGTCGGACGTTCCGCTGAATGCGGTAGGAGAGCAGCAGGTGATGGCCCTGGCCGAAGGATTGGCCTCGACGTCCATGGACGTCGTCTACGCGAGCGATCTCACGCGGGCACGGGCGACGGCTGAGGCGATGGTCGATCCTCACGGCTTGGATATCCGGATGGAACCGCGCTTGAGAGAGCTCTGTTTCGGTGAGTGGGAAGGGTTTACCTATGACGAGCTTCTCTCGCGCATTCCGGGCTTCGAGGAGGCCTGGGAAACCTGGAACGCCGACCGCGTGCATCGTGCGCCGCCGGGGGGCGAGAGTCTGCTGCAGTTCAGCGCGCGGGTGGAAGCCGCGCTGGCAGACGTGCGGGCTGCTCATGAGGACGGTACGGTGGCCCTCGTCTCGCACGGCGGCTCGATCCGGATGGCGTTCTGTGTGCTCCTCGGGCTGCCTCTGACGTCGTACTGGCAGATGTCGGTCTATAACACGAGCGTCTCCGAGATCGAGCTGCGGGAGCGCGGTCCCGTGGTCGTGCGGTGGAACGATACGCGTCACCTCAACAATGGGTTGGTTGGATAGGGGCAACCCCCTCATCGAGAGCCAGAAGCATCCGTGGGACGGAATCGAATTCCGTCCCACTTGCGTAACGGCGTAACCCGTCTACTATATCCCCAAGACCCTCGAAAGGAGATATTCTGATGCCCGATTCACGACCCAATATCATCTTCATTATGTCCGACGACCATGCGTCTCACGCGATGAGCTGTTACGGAAGCCGGATCAACTGGACGCCGAATCTCGACCGCATCGCTGAAGACGGCATGCGCTTTGACAATTGTTTCTGCACCAACTCCATCTGCACACCCAGCCGGGCGGCGATCCTCTCCGGGACGTACAACCACGTCAACGAGGTGACGACGTTAGCCACGCACATGGATAACAGCCTGCTCACCTTCCCCAAGCTGCTCCAGCAGGCCGGCTACCAGACCGCGATCTTCGGCAAATGGCACCTGGGCACCGGTCCCGATCACTGCCCGACCGGATTCGATGCGTGGACCGTCCTGCCGGGCCAGGGCGTCTACCACAATCCCACCTTCATCTTCCAGGGGCCGGACGGCGGGACGCGTCGGACAGTGCCCGGCTACGTCACCGACCTGATCACCGATATGAGCCTCGACTGGTTGGAGGAGCGGGATCGCAACCAGCCCTTCTGTCTTCTCGTCCACCACAAGGCTCCGCACCGGCCATGGGTGTCGGATGAGGCCCACGCGGCGATGTATCTCAACGAGGAGATCCCGGAGCCCGAGACGCTCTTCGACGACTATGCCAACCGCGCGTCGGCGGCCGAGGCGGCCGAGATGCGGGTGGGCGTCCACATGCGGCCCATTGACCTCAAGTGCGAGATCCCTTCGGGGATGACGGAGCACGAGATGCGGCGCTGGGCCTACCAGCGGTACATCAAGGAGTATCTGCGCGTCATCGCCAGCGTCGACGATAACACGGGCCGGCTGCTGGACTACCTGGACGAGGCGGGCCTGACCGAGGACACGCTTATCGTCTATACGTCGGATCAAGGGTTCTTCCTCGGGGACCACGGATGGTACGATAAGCGCTTTATGTACGAGGAATCGCTCCGCATGCCTTTCATCGTGCGGTACCCGCGCGAGGTGGCCCCGGCTTCGGTCAACGATGACATCGTGCTCAACGTCGACTTCCCGGCGCTCTTTCTGGATCTGGCCGGTGTCGACGTGCCCGAGACGTTCCAGGGGCGGAGTTTCCGGGATCTGCTTCACGGAGAGACGCCGGCCGATTGGCGGGAGGCGATGTACTATCGGTATTGGATGCACAAGGCCCACCACAACGTCTACGCGCACTACGGGGTGCGCACCAAGCGTCACAAGCTGATCTACTACTATTCGGATGCACTGGGGCAGGCCGGCGCGGTCGACGAGACGTACGAACCGGAGTGGGAGCTCTTCGACCTGGAAACGGACCCTTACGAACTGAACAGCGTCTACGATCATCCTGGGTACGCTGGGACGGCCGAAAAGCTCAAAGATACGCTGCACGCGCTCCAGGCCGAGGTCGGGGACGAGCGGTATCCCAAGGACGTTGATTAGGGTTCTGGCATAGATGCCTACAGATCCGGACACGAATCACTAAACTTTTACGTGATGTCCATGGCAACGCCGAAGCGTTTTAGTTATTCATGATCAGATCCATAAAGAGTTTCTGCGTTTCTTCTATAGACGGATAATATAAAAAGGAGGCTGAGATGGTGTTAAAAGCAGGGGTGGTAGGATTGGGGATTCTGGGGAGCCAGTATACGACGTTTCTTGACGAGCAGCCGGAGGTCCACGTGGAAAGCGTGGCAGATATCCGATCCAAGGTAGCGCGCGACGTCGCCGCACCGGTGGGCGCCAAGCCGTACGAGGATTACGAGCAGATGTTTCGGGACCAGACGCTGGATCTGGCGGTTGTCGCGACCCCAGACCCGCTGCACCGCGATCCGGTGATGGCTGCGCTCGAGGCGGGGGTGCCGGTGGTGATCCAGGAGAAACCGATGGCGACCACGGTCGAGGATGCGGAGGCGATGCTCGAGGCCGCCGAGGAGGCCGGGGCTTGGATCTTCGTGAACTATGCCAACCGGGGTGCGGCCCTATCCCGTGCGACGTACTATGTGATCCGCGAGGGATTGCTCGGCGAGGTCGTCTACGGTGAGATCAACCTGGACGATAACATCTCGGTTCCCCGGAAGCTATGGGGCAACCGATCCCGGGATTGGGCGGCCGGGTCCTCAACGGCGCACTTCCTCCTCAGTCATGTGGTCGATCTGCTGCACTGGATTATGGCCCCCGCTGAGATTACGGAGGTTTATGCGATCTCCCAGCAGCGGGTGCTGGGGTACACGCCCGATCTCTACGATGCGTTCCTCACCTTCGACGATGGGGCCAAATTCCGGGTCAAGGCCGAGTGGATCAAGCACATCGATGGGCTGGTCGAGTTCGCCCTCGACTTCTCCGGGTCCGAGGGAGGCTTGCGGTATATTAAACATCCCGGTTTTGGCGAGGCGGAGGGATGGTGGGCGAATCTGAGCGAGGACGTGACCACCAAAGCCCTGTTTAAGCACCAGCAGGCATTGTCGGATCGGGATATCGACGTTCGCGCGCAGGTGCAGCCGGGCAGATCCACCGCGGCAGCCGTGTCGTCAGCGGAGATCGGGCCTCGGGTCAGCCTGGAGGCCGACGCCTTGCCTGCGGATGCATGGCGTCTGGTGCGGGGGTTTGTGGACGCCGTCCAGGAGGACACCTTGACGCCCTCCTCCTGGCAGCGGTACGGACCGCTGCCCACGGGGGTGGATGGGCTCCGGCAGACCCAGGTCGTCAGCGCGATCGTCCAGTCGGCCGAGGAAGACCGGGTCATCTCTCTGCCGTAATGCCAGCCATTGCATTCATCGCTTTCACTTTTCGCGTCCAGGGACTCGTAGAAGGGCCCAGAGGTTTTCTGTTTCGAGCTGAAACCCTTCAGTTCGACAAAACCTTTGGGCTCTCTGTATGCAACGGATGACCTTGCTTCCCTGGCGTCTCTATGTAGACTACATAGAGACAACGAGACGTGTGTAGAGATGAGGAGGGACGCATGGAATATCGAAAATTAGGGCGTGAGTGCGGGCTCAAAGTATCAGAGCTCTGCCTGGGAACGATGACCTTCGGATCGCGAACCGGTGAAGCTGAGGCTAAGGACATCGTGGACCTGGCCTTCGATGCCGGGATCAACTTCTTCGACACGGCAAACAGCTACAGTGAAGGACGTTCGGAGACCATCCTGGGCAAAGCGCTCAAGGGACGCCGGGACAAGGCGGTCGTCGCGACCAAGGTCTTCAATCCGATGGGGCCTCGGCCCAACGACTCCGGGATGTCGCGGGTCCACATCCTGAACGCCTTTGAGGACAGCCTACGACGGCTGCAGACCGATTACGTGGACATCTACTACATTCATCACGTGGACGTGGAGACGCCGATGGAGGAGATGCTGCGGACGATGAACGACCTGGTCCGCCAGGGGCGGGTTCGGTACGTGGCGTGCAGCAACTATCAGGCCTGGCGCCTTACCGAGGCGCTCTGGATCAGTGAGGTGAACAACCTCGAGCGTTTCGTCTGCTATCAGCCGCAGTACAGCCTGGTGGTCCGCGATATTGAACAGGAATTGGTGCCGGTATGTCTGCGTAAAGGATTGGGCATCGTCCCGTGGGCGCCTCTCGCCAGTGGATTCCTCGCCGGCAAGTATCAGCCGGGCGAACGTGAGGTCGCGGGTGGTCGCGACTCGGACGGCTGGGCGTGGCACGGCCCCTTCTTCGCGGACAACGCCGACGAGACGCTGTCGGTTCTCCTGGAGGTCGCCGACGAGTTGGGGAAGACGCCCGCCCAGGTCGCATTGCGGTGGGTCTTGGAGCAGCCCGGCATCGCTTCGGTGATCACAGGCGTGCGGACGGTGGAGCAACTCAGGGATAACGTCGGCGCGACAGGTTGGCGACTCGAGGGCGGACCCCTGGAACGTCTCAACGAGGTCTCGCACTTACCCGACCGCTATCCCGAGTCATTCGAGTCCGGATCCAAGGCCAAACGGGCTAACGCGGTCGATATGCCCTCTTTGACCGACTGACGTCGTTTCGGTGCGATGCTGAGGCGCACAACCTATAGGTTTTCTGTCGATAGGATGGATGAGCGGACGCTTATCCATCCTATGCTTTGTTGATCCTCACCTTTGAATGGTCATAACCTGATGTTTGCTCAAGAATAACGGGAATGGGAGGGACTCACACATCCAGGATGGGGTTGGGAGAAAGACGTCCCCTATTTGAGGTAATCGCTCCATGTGCGACAGCGTCAGGCGCGCTGTCATGCTAGAATGTTGCTGCCATGACATCGCATAGGGCATCGACCAGGCTTCCGCACAGGGAATTGATCGCATCATGCTAGGAGGCTTTGATGAACACGTCCGATGATCGGTTGTTTGAAAAATGGTGGACAAAACCGTCCTCAGCGCTGCTTGAGCAGCTGGGAAGCGACCCTGACCGTGGATTAAGTGCGGATCGGGTGGCTGCGATGCGGGAACGCTACGGCGCCAACGAGATGCGAGCGTCAGAGCGGGCCAGCCTGCGGGATCTACTCTGGGAGAGCATCACGTCGCCGATGATGCTCCTTTTGCTCGCGGTGGCAGGGCTCTCGCTCCTTCTGGCCCAGTACCGCGAGGCTGTGGTGATGGCGGCGGTGGTCCTCATTTATGTGGGGGTGGAGCTCTATAACAAGGCGCGCACGGAACGGACGATGGATCGGTTGCGCGAGCTTCAAGCCCCGAAGATCACGGTGATGCGGAAGGGAGGCCGCCAAGATATTGAGGTGAGTGAGGTCGTAGTCGGGGACGTTCTTGTCCTTCAGCCGGGCACACGGATCGCAGCCGATGCACGCCTTCTCTCTGCGGCAGGGCTATTGATTGACGAAGCGCCGCTGACCGGGGAGTCAACCCCGCAGACGAAGGACCCTGAGGCCAACGTAGCTTCGGATGCCGAGCTCGCCGAGCGTCCTACCGCTGTCTTTGCCGGCACCACCGTGCTGGACGGACAGGGGAAGGCGCTGGTGATGGCGGTGGGGGATCGGACCGAACTGGGGCAGATGGCAGCACTTACGGCTGCAGCCGAAGAGGTGCCCACACCTCTGCAGCAGGAGATGCAGAACTTGGCCCAGACCCTGGTGTACGTCGCGCTTGGAGTGAGTTTGCTCATTCCGCTGGCGGGGTTTCTGCGCGGGTTCGACCTGGAACAGATGGTGCTTACTTGGCTCTCGCTTACCTTCCTGATGGTGCCCGGGCAACCGCCGATTATCATCACAATGGCGTTAGCCCTGGCGGCTTTTGAACTGGCCCGTAAGCACGTCATCGTCAGCCGGTTGCGTGGAGCGGAGACGTTGGGGTCGGTGACCGTGATCCTCAGCGATAAGACGGGCACGATGACTCAGAACGATATGGCCCTGACGTCGGTCGTGATGGCGGATGGTCGGGTCATCGATTGGGACGCCCGCGACCTGCACGCGGGGGTTTGGCAGACGTTCCTCCATCACGCCGCTCCGGCGCTTCCCGCGCACTCCTGGAATCCAACGGACCGCGCGGTCGCCGAGGCCCTGAGGGCCCTCGATTCGTCGATGACCCCGGAACCCGGACAGCTTGTGGATCAAGTGGGGTTCGCCCGGGGTGAGGTTTATCGAAGTATGACGTACGAGCAGGAGGATAAGGTTCGAACCTACGTGACGGGCTCTCCGGCCTTTATCATTGAGCGGGCGAATCGCTGGAACCCTGTCGATCGTGAGCTCCAACCGTGGGATGACGAGGATAAACGCACCGTCGAGGAACGGATCACGACCTTCGCCGGAGAAGGTAAGCGGATTACCGCGTATGCCTATGACGACAGCGCGGAGACCGACGATCCTCAGACGTTGATCTTCGTGGGCTGCGCAGTGCTCGAAGACCCTCTCCGCCCCGAGGTGCCGGCTGCTATCCAGAGGCTGAGGGAAGCCGGGGTCCGAACTGCGCTGGTGACCGGTGACAACGAGGCGACTGCCCGCTACGTGGCGGAACAGGTTGGGCTGGATGCGTCCCGGGTGATGACGGGTAAAGATCTCACCTCACTCAGCAAGGATGAGCTTGAGGGGGCGGCACGGGAGGTTGATGTCTTCGCCCGCACGACTCCGGAGCAGAAGCTGAACCTGGTGCAGGCCCTTCAACGACAGGATGAGGTGGTGGCTGTCACGGGTGACGGTGTGAACGACGCCCCGGCGCTGCGCACCGGTCACGTGGGGGTGGCTATGGGGGCGACCGGCACGGACGTCGCTCGGGAAGCCGCCGAGATCGTCCTCACGGACGATGATTTCTCACATCTACCTGATGGGGTCGCTATCGGGCGCAAAGCCTATGAGAATTTCCGTAAGGGAATCACCTATTACCTATCGGCGAAGGCGATCTTGCTGACGGCGTTTCTGCTCCCCCTGATCGTGGGCGAGCCGTTTCCCTTTGCCCCGATCCAGATCATCGCGATCGAGTTGTTGATGGATTTGGCCTCTTCGACGATCTTTATCAGTGAAGAAGCAGAACCGGGGTTGATGGCGCAAGGGCCACGACGCCGTCGCCGTTACCTTTCGTGGGAGGTTGGGTTACGGATTCTGCGCAACACGGTGGGGCCGGCGGCAGCTATCCTTGTCTCCTACTTCGTTTCTCTGGCGCTGGGTTACGGGGTGCAGAGTGGGCGAACGGCGGCTTTTGCCACCTGGCTATTGGGCCATATTGTGTTGGCGCTCAACCTCAAGCAGGAGACGGTCCCGCTCCTCAAGCAGGGGCTCCTGTCGAATCGTTTTGGCGCCGGTTGGCTGGCAGGGATGATCGCGCTGGTGCTGCTGATGACGCAGGTCCCTTTTGTGCAGCAAGTCTTGCAGACGACGGATCTCACCGGCGTCCAATGGTTATGGGTAGTATTGGGCGCATTATTGGGCAGCATGTGGCTGGAGATTCTTAAATGGCTCCGTCGGTAATCCCAACTTCTTCTGCCTGAAATGATATCAGACCCTTGAGATATTGGGCAGGAGCGTGTTTTCGCCTGTGAAAAAATCACTCGCCTGATGTTATCTGTTCGTATGACCATTCTGGCATGGGGAATGTATAAATTACCTGTGGTTTGAATATGGTCATAGAAGCTTGACAAGGCGTGAGATTGGTTTTATACTTGAAGTGTTGGGCTCAAGTATGGTGCAATGGCGGCTGAATAGAGGCCCGACGTTGGACCTTACCACGTCGTTACACCGTTAGGCCATCACAATACCGATGTCAAGAATCGGCCAAAAACCTCTTGTGACTTTCCTCCTGCTGGTGCTCGCTTCTCTCACACGTCTCCCAATAACACCTTTCCATCTGCAAGAGGGTGAGTGGAACCGCTCCATGTCTGATGATGAGTGCGCAATGCGTCGTGTCAAGACCCTACGAAGAGGAGGTCCACAATGAAAAGATGGATTGGGATGGTTGGTGCAGTTGCTTTCGCGCTAGCGCTGCTGGCGATGGGTATGTTGGTCTTTGTGCAGAGGTCCGCACCGCAGGTAGCCGCAGCGCCGAATGCGGTGCAGCTGGCAGTGGCCCATCTGGCACCGTTTGCTGCCGATCCCGGCACGGCGGTCACCGTGACTGTGAATGGAAGTCCGGTGCTTACCGACATCGAATACGGGGATACCTCTCAGGGCTACGCGGTGTTGCCGATGGGGGGATCCTATGAGGTCGGGCTTGTCCCGGCGGGCAGCACATCCCCTGTTTTCACGAAGACCTTAACGGTTACGGACGGTAATGCGTATAGCGCGGTAGCCGTAGGGGGAGCGAAGGGTCAGCCGCTGGACATCCTGCTGCTGGATGATGAGGTAGCGGCGCCGGGTAATGCCAAGGTACGTATTGGCCATCTGGCCCCCTTTGCCTCGGTGATCACCGACACCTGGGCCGATGTTCGTACTCAAGACGATTCGATGGTCCTTCTGGATGATGTGCCGTTTGGCGCCGTCACGGGATATCTCAACCTGCCCGCGGGGACGTACGATTTGAAAATCACCAACGCCGATGGTACGGTGACCCTCATCGATCTTTATCAGGTAACGCTCAACAATGGCGACATCCTCTCGGTCTTCGCGACCGGTGATGGGATGAATCAACCGCTGGGCGCGTTTGCGATGTTCAACTCGCCGGCGGACACGTTCTTGCCCCTGGCCGCTTCGCTGCAAGTTGCGCACCTGGCGCCGTTCCCGATGAGTTCCTCGGTGGGTGTCACGGTGACGCTAAACAGTACCCCGGTCCTCACCGACGTCGTCTACGGTGTGTCCACAGGCTACTTACCGGTGATGGCCGACACGGACTATGAGGTCGGCTTAGTGCCAGCAGGTGCTCCAGGTCCAGTGCTGACGACGACGATCAACCTGACCCAGGCGACGGGGTTTGCGGCGGTGGCCTACGGCGGCGCGAATATGTGGGATCTCGACTTGATGCTTCTCGAGGATGATCCTGCGCCGCCGACGGCGGGACATGCTAAAGTCCGCGTTGGGCATCTGGCCCCGTTCTCTGACACGATCACCGGCACACTGGCCGATGTACGCCTGCAATCCGGTCCTGTGGTAGGCCCTCTGGATGACGTGCCTTTTGGCGCGGTGACCGGCTATCTGGAATTACCGGCCGCGACCTACGATCTGAAGATCACCGACGCGGATAACACGATGACCTTGATCGATCTCTTCCCGGTCGCCTTCAAGGACGGGGATATCTTGACGGTCTTCGCGATCGGTGACGGAACCAATCAGCCGGTCGGGGCGTACGCACTGCCCCTGGGACAACCAGGATCTATGCTGCCTCTGGTCGCGCAGTACACGTATATGCCTTTGATCTTCAAGAACGCCACACCTTGATGGGTCATCGACGTGAACAAGCCGGGATCGATGAATTCGATCCCGGCTTTTCTCCGTTGATGCGCGTATTTATTTGATCTAGGGTGAGTGGAGAACTATAGGTAGATACAGACGATGCGGATAGTTGACCATATCCACCAGCGCATTGAAGGCCTCGATGATTTCCTCCTGCTTGAAACTACAGTGTCCGTAGCGGTCAACCTTAAAGTGCCGGTGCATGGTTGGGTTCCCGGCCTGGCGTACTTTATCTTCGTAGAGTGCGACGTGGTCGTAGGGCACGAGGAAGTCTCCGGTGTTGTGCAGGGTC
>CAYMAQ010000042.1:0-20144 GCA_964388385.1 uncultured Anaerolineales bacterium
CTCAGGAAAGCAGCCCTTGATTGCAGAATAGCGTGAGCCCCTGTGTGAAGCTGGATCTCACTCAACCGCTTTAGACCTCTCCGGCATTGGAGCGCTTCGGCATTCACGCTCATCCATACGCTCGACGCTGCACAATATGGATGAAAGGTGCGTGCTTTCGCTTTTCCAGGATCGGGAGCCTTGTATAATACTGGGTTGAGTGCATCATGGATAGCGTGAGAAAACCCAATAAGAATAAACGCAGACGGGATTCGGGCTAGGAGTCAAGGATGGATCTTAACGAACTTGAGCAACAACGTGTCAACAAACTCAATCAGCTGGAGGAAGAGGGTATCTCCCCCTACCCTCCTCGGTCCTATCGCACCCACACAACGCAAGAGGCCATTGCAGCCTATAAGGAAGCCGAGGAGGCCGAGAGCCAGCCGCCAGAAGTGACGGTGAGCGGGCGGGTCGTCAGCAACCGGGTGATGGGCCGCATTTCGTTTGCGCACCTGGAGGATGCCAGCGGCAAGGTACAGCTCTTTATCTTACGCGATGAGTTGGGTCAAGACGCCTACGCGAGGTTCAAACAGACTGTTGATCTCGGGGACTTCGTGGAAGTGACAGGGCCTATGATGCGCACGCGAACCGGGGAGATTAGCGTGCGCACTCAAAAGCTGAGAATGTTGGCCAAGGCGATCACCCCCCTGCCCATTCCAAAGGAATATGAGGACGAGGAGGGGCAACTCAAGCGCTTCGGCGCTTTCTCCGATGTCGAAGAGCGATATCGTCAGCGCTATGCAGATCTCGCGGTCAATCCCGAAACCCGCGAGGTTTTTGTCACCCGCTCGCGTATGATCCGGGCTCTGCGCCGCTGGTTGGATGATCATGATTTCCTGGAAGTGGAGACGCCGATTCTCCAACCGATTTACGGCGGGGCGGCGGCGCGGCCGTTCACGACGCATCACAATCAACTCAAACAGGATCTCTACCTTCGAATATCCTTCGAGCTCTATCTCAAACGACTCCTGGTTGGGATGTTCGAGCGCGTCTACGAAATAGGGCGTGATTTCCGCAACGAGGGCGTATCCTACAAGCACAATCCCGAGTTTACGCAGATGGAATTCTATTGCGCATACACCGACCTCTATGGTGTGATGGAGATGGTCGAATCGATGATCAGCGTCACCGCCGAAAGGGTCCTGGGATCCACAACCCTCACGTACGAGGGTCGGAAAATCGATCTGACCCCACCATGGCGACGTATGTCACTGCCGGACTTGATCAGAAAAGAGACCGGCATTGATTACGTCAAATACGACGAGGCCGATACGCTTCGAGACGAGATGCGGCGCCGAGGATACCACGCGGCCTCGGACGCAAGCTGGGGGCAGCTGGTCGACGCCCTGCTCTCCGAGGTCGAACCGGCGCTGATTCAGCCCACGTTCGTCCATGACTATCCCATCCAGATTTCCCCGTTGGCGAAGCAAAAGCCCGACGATCCCAGTCACGTCGAGCGCTTCGAAGTATTCATAGGGGGATTAGAGGTGGGGAACGCCTTTACCGAACTCAACGATCCATTTGAGCAAGAGCGCCGGTTCTTCCAGCAAGGGCGAGCCTACGAGGAGGGTGACGAGGAAGCACAGCCGATGGATGAGGATTACCTCCGCGCGATGAAATACGGGATGCCGCCTAACGGCGGGTTTGGTCTGGGCATCGACCGTCTGGCGATGCTTTTCACGGATAAGCACTCAATCCGAGAGGTTCTGCTCTACCCCCATCTGAGGCCACGCGATTCATCCTGACGAGCGTGCCGAGGACGAGCCAGGATCGAGCCGGTCAACAATACCCAAGCACCTCAGCGTCAAGTCGTTGAAAGAAATCAACCATGAACCGGTGACGATCCTCCGCAATCACCCGTCCGGACTCCGTGTAAAGACGCGCCCTGATGCGTGAAAGCTTCACGACGAACTCGTGAACGGCGGTGTGGCGGGCCGGATCGTCGCCCACTTTCCGCCAACGGGCCACATCGACCGCGTCACGCGGAGCCCAAAGCCGCTGGCGATGCGCACCCCCATATGCGAAGACCCGGGCGATGCCAATCGCTCCAATCGCATCCAGTTTATCCGCATCGAAGAGAACCTGCGCTTCCAGGGTCTTCGGTTTGGGGTCGGACCTGAAGCGATGCGCAGCGATCGCGTGCGCCACCGCGTCGATCCGTTGGCGGATCTCCCCACGCTCCTCCAAGAGAACCCGTGTCCGCGCGGCAGCCTCGACTGCATGATCCAGGGACATCGACTCAGCCTCAAGGCGTCCCCAGTCGTGAAGCAGCGCGGCGGGTCGTAAAACATCCAGATCCGCACCCTCAGACTTGCCGATCCGCTCCACCAGCCTGAGCACCCTCAGGATATGGTCGAAATCATGAACGCTGTCTGCTTCTTCATATAAAACGCGCGCTTCATCGACGCTGAGTTCCACAGTCCCCTCCCACATAATAAAACACGAGCCTTTCGGCTCGTGCCGCTAACCGCACGCAGAACCTCAAACTTCAGATCCGGATACAAAACGCTAAACGTTTCCCTGATGCCCACAGAAACGCAGCGACGCCTTAGTAATTCATAACCAGATCCATAAGCCGAGATTGCTGCGCTAACATTCTAGGGCAGAGAGATCAAAGGGTTGGTCGGGTATCCATTAAAGCGCACCTCGAAATGCAAATGCGGACCCGTCGAGTTGCCGGTGCTGCCCATCGCACCGATCACCTGCCCGCGATCGACGATCTCCCCCTCTTCGACAAAGATATTGCTCAAGTGTGCATAATACGTCTGATAGCCATTTTGGTGATCCACAACCAACAAATAACCATACCCGATGTCCGTCCAACCAGCAAAAACGATATATCCGCCATCGGATGCCCGGATCGCAGATCCAACCGAAGCCCCGATGTCTACGGCGCGATGACCGTACCAATATCCCTGCGTCAACATTCCCCAGGACGGCCAGGAGAAACCACCGGTCGATTCTGCACCCGTAGGCACCGGTCCCTGATACTCCGTGACCTGTTGGGGTTTGTAGGGCTTGGTACCACCCGGAATGATAAGCTTCTGCCCCTCAGACAACGTCCCGCCGTCAATAAAGGGATTGAAGGAGCACTTGACGATGTCCGTGATGCGCACGTCGTAAGATTCCGCAAGACTGTGAAGGGTATCGCTGACCTCCACCCGATGATAGATACCATCAATGGGGAGAATGGTCAACGTCTGCCCGACTTTCAAAAGATCAGGCATTCTTTCCATCTCCGGGTTAGACCACATCAGAGTGGTCGGTTGAAGATCAAACTGCGCCGCGATGCTCTCCGCCGTGTCGCCCGGCTGAACCGTATAGGTCACAATCTCCAGACGGGGACGGTCAGGGATCGCCGTATGCCAATCCGCACGCCGCACAATGCGCGCCTGTGACGCATCCGTCCGATACGATCGTTCATCAATAACGAGAGACTTGGAAGCCGCGTCCACGTTCCTTGCCAGGCCGTGAAGCAGGGTATCATCCGCGACCTGGACAAGGGAGTGGAGGGACTGTAACTTTAGGTTGCCGCCGACGACGAGAAGCGACACCGTAAGCACGAGGGCTAGGTGAGACGTAACCCGACCCAGTAAAGGTCGCTGTGCCTCACGATCGTGGCGCCACCGCCAATACCACACCACCATCCGGGCGAGGGCACTGACAATCTGCGGGTTCTGTCTATGGGGGGAATTTTGGGTCATAATCCGGTTGACCTAAGGATTGGCTATCAAATAACTTCCGCGAAATCAAGCTGAAAGCGGTGCAGAAAGCACCCCAAACGTGGAAGTTATTGAGCTTTCAGCCCTAAATTTCGAAAGTTGGATTAGCAAACGCGCAAGCAACACCGTGGCACAAACACACGGCGATAAAAAGTCAGGCCATCACAGTGTGCTTTCTACCGTTGGTATAATGCAGGGTTCTGAGGGACCCCGTTCAATCGAATCTCGTAATGCAGATGCGGCCCGGTTGAATATCCCGTCGTGCCGCAGTATCCGAGTATCTGCCCCTGAACGACCGGTTCGCCGCACCCTACTGCAAACGAGTCAAAATGAGCATAATAGGTCTGGAAGCCGTTGCCGTGGCTGACACGGACCAAGTTGCCGTAGCCGCCGCCCCAGCCCGCGAAGATGACGACGCCCGCATCGGACGCGACAATAGGATCGCCTAAACGACAGCGGTAATCCAACCCGATGTGACCGGGCCTCCTCGCATCGTGGAAGACCCAGCCGGAGACTTCATAGGAGCCGGTCGGCAGGATGAAATAGCCATTGGCACCGTAACCGGCGACCGCCGTATCCCCACAGTAACCCCAACTCGTCGAGGCGACTCCCACGGCAGGTTGTGAGGGCGGAGGTGGGGGCGGTTCCCAGTCGAAGTCCTCCCCAATGCCGCCAGGAATCACAAGCAGCGTGCCCTCAGCAAGAGACTGTCCGACCTCAACGTCATTCCATATATTCACGATATCGGACACAGCGACCTCATAAGCGCGGGCGATGCCCTGTAAACTCTCATCGGGCATCACAGTATGATAGGCACCGTCGACGGGAGGAATCTGCAAGGTCAAACCCGGCGATAGAAGCCATGGGGCACCCTGTAACGTCTCCATGTTCGACCAAACGATAGTAGAAGGCGCCAGATCGAACTTCTCGGCGATCAGGAAGACGTTATCCCCGGACTGTACCGTGTAGGTGATAACCTCCAGGCGCACCCGGTCTGGGATATTCGTCTGCGGAATAGCCTGACGCACGACCCCTTGCGGGCGCTGCGGCAGGTAACCGGACTGTTGCGTCCGTGTGATCGTGGGCGTGACCTCGGGCTCGGCCGCCGCTCCCTCAAACACGGAAACGGTCTCCAAAGCCTCCGAAGATTGGACTAATCCTACAGGGGAAAGTGCGACCCGGCCCAGAAAGCCGATGAGGAGGGCCAGGAACAGAATTGCCACATGGGCGCTGTACCGACCGATGACAGCAGCAACCGTGTGTCGATCTTGACCCCATCGCCACACAAGAGCTGCTGCTTGCCCAATGATGTGTCCAACAGTATTGAATCCCTTCATCAAAGGGGTTATAAAACTCGGCTCGACAGAACTCTTTTCGTTTTTGTTATTGTTCATAGGCTTTTGTGTTTCATGTGATAGGTTACCCGGACCGAAAATCAGCGCTTATCGACTCCGAACACCTGCCACAACTGTCATTATAGCACAGAGTCGGTTCATATACAACTCCAGTGACATTTCGAACAAACGGATGCGCAGCTTCAACCGCTTGACATCTAACCTCCCCGTGAGAGAATATCCGCATACATGGCGTTAGGCTCCGGCGAATTGCCAAACGATGACAACCGGGACGAGAGCCTGTCTTTCTGACGACCACATACGGAGGTAGCCAATATGGCAGAATTAGAGCACTTAGATGAGAGCAGCTTCGATGATACCGTTGAACAGCACGATCTCCCACTTCTCGTGGACTTCTACGCCGCGTGGTGCCCACCTTGTCGACGACTTGGACCTGTGCTGGAGGAGTTGGCAGAGGAACTGGAAGGACGTTTGACCATTATGAAAGTTGACGTTCAGGACTCACAATCCCTCGCATCACGCCTGGGTGTGATGAATATTCCAACGATGATTCTCTATAAAGAGGGAGAAGAGGTCGACCGTCTGGTCGGAGGAAAGGCAAAAAAGGCCCTCTTGCGCGAACTGGAACCGCACTTGGCCGAAGCATAGGCCGAAGCATGGGCTGCCCTCGCACGCCACAGCCCCACGCCGCCTCAACGCGCGGTGTGGGGCTGTCCGGTATAAATCCACACACCCAACATCTTTACCGTCAATTGACGAGTGCCGAGAGCCTTAAGCATCGCGCCACAGACGCCGGATCTCTTCCCAAGACATCTCGCCAATGGAGAAATCTCTGCGCCGAGTCTCGGCCTCGAGCACGCGAAACCGCCTGGCAAACCTTAGCGCGGCCTCACGCAGCGCGCTCTCCGGGTCCAAGCCAGCATCCCCAGCTAAGTCCACCATAGCCAGCAGGAGTTGCCCCAGGTCCTCGCTGTCGTCCAACGCCCCGACCTCCTCCCGGAGACAGTCGACAAGCGCCTCCGAGGGACCATCCGCGACCATCGCCAAATCGAACCCCAACCGACCGGCGCGGTCGAGAAAAGCATCGGCCTGGGCGAGAGCGGGAAGCGCATCCGGCACGCCGTCAAGCAGAGAACGGTCCGCTTCCCCCCGCCCCTCGCGCTCCTGACGTTTGATCGTCTCCCAATTGGTAATCACCTCGCCCACTCCGCCCACCTCGGTCTCACCCCAAACGTGGGGATGGCGGCGCTTGAGTTTCGCGTTGATACCCGCAATCACCTCGGACATCCGAAACTCGCCGGTCTCCACCGCAATCTGAGTATGAAGCACAATCTGCAGCAGCAGATCGCCCAGCTCCTCGCGAAGCGCGCCGGGATCGTCCTCATCAATCACAGAAAGGACCTCGTAGCTCTCCTCCAGGAGATTGGTCCGCAGGCTCTTATGGGTCTGTTCCCGATCCCATGGACACCCCTCCGGCGAACGCAACTTGGCAACCGTCTGCTGAAAGCTCTCAAAGCTGCTCTCTTCAGGAAGTGGCGCCACGTAAAGCGTGGTAAGGGGGGTCGCAGACTGACGATCGATCTGGTATAGAGGCAAGAAATTCACCCGTTCCCGCTCGGTGCCCGCCGCGTCAATTAAAGCCGTTGGGTGGTCGTCAGCATATTGATTCATCAACACCAGCTTCAGCTCTGACGCAACCTGACGGTTATACACTTGCCCGATGAGCGCCGGAAAATCCGGGTTGAGTGGCGGATGATTGAGGGAGGCGAGATCCAGTGCGTCAAAGATCTGCAGGCCGTCCAGGGCATCGAGCGCCAGCGCAGCTAACGTCGGCTCGACAAAACTCACGCCGTCGACGATACGAATCTCCACCGGACCCAAATCCGCCGACTTCAGGATCCGGGTAACCGTCGATTCACCGACCAGGGGATGACCGGGCACCCCGTAGAGGACGCCCTGCTCGCGTGCCCCTAACGTCAGGATCCGCTCGACGATGATGTCGTAGACATCCGCAAAGGAATCCGCACGCTCGTAAACCTCATCGAAAGCATGCACATCCAGATCCTCCGGGAGTCCGGTGACCACCGGATGATGGTAAGTTCGGAGCCACAGCTCGTCGGCATCCTCAAGGATTCGCCAGGCTTCCAACGTCAAGCTGCCGGGAGCCCCCGGCCCCAGCCCCAGAATGGTAATGTGTCCCATCAATCTACCTCCCAGCGTGATGCGCGCACCAGATTATCGCGATAGCGACAAAACAAACAGGTAGGCAATTCTAACATTGCCTACCTGAACTGATAGAACGAACAGACGCCCAGACGCGCAGTTTAACGCTTCGTGTACTGAGGCGCCTTGCGAGCTCGCTTGAGACCCGGCTTTTTCCGCTCTTTCATTCGAGAATCACGGGTTAGCATACCCTTCTGGCTCAACATCGTACGATACTCCGGATTCACTTTGAGCAGGGCCCGCGCGATTCCCATCAGAATAGCTTCCGACTGACCGGTGATGCCCCCGCCCTTGACCAAAACCGTCACGTTGAATTGCCCGTCGGTTTCCGTCAGTTCCAGGGGAGCTTTCACGTTAAGTCGATCAAACTCACGACCGAAATACTCATCGTAGACTTTGCCGTTGACCACAATCCGCCCTTCACCTTCCGGATGCAATCGCACCCGGGCGCTCGCGGTCTTACGACGTCCTAATCCCTCATAATACATTCAACACACTCCTTAAAGCTCTAAGGGTTCCGGCTGCTGTGCTTCGTGTGGGTGCTCAGATCCTGCATAGATCTTCAGTTTCTTAAGCTGCTGGCGCCCTAACGACCCTCTGGGAAGCATACCCTTGACCGCCGCACGAATCACGCGATCCGGGTGCAACTCCAACTGTCGGCGCAGCGTCACGCTGTGCAAGCCGCTGGGATAACCCGAGACCCGATAGTATTTTTTCTGATCGAGCTTACGACCTGTCACCTCAATCTTCTCAGCATTCAAAACGATGATAAAATCACCCACATCTTCGTGGGGGGTGAACTCGGGCTTATGCTTGCCACGTAACATACTGGCAATCTTTGAAGCCAAGCGACCCAAGGTCTTACCCGTGGCGTCCACCACATACCACTTCCGCTCGACCTCACCAGGCTTCGCGATATATGTCTTATGCATTCTTATCTGTTTCACCTTCTCCAAACTCCCTACTATGAAATGAGCGCTAGCTTCACGTAAACTCGAACCCTATGACCCATCAGCATACCCACTGCCCCGTGCGCGATGCTGTCGAACGTTTGTGATGATACCCTAGATCGAATCGCCTAGACGTACTCCACACTCTTTAAGCAGAGTCCCTGCGCAGCAACAGCTGGACCAGCCCGCGCGCGATCCTTCTCTCTCAACATAGTCTCAAATGTATCGGGACTCAGGGCCCCATAACCAACACGGAGCAGGGTTCCCACCGTCATCCGGACCATCCGATATAGAAAAGCATTTGCCTCGATATCAAAGAAAAGCCACGGATCTTGAAACGACCACTCAGCTCGAAAAACGTCTCGTACCGCGTTGTGACCCTGCGGCGGCGAGCCTAAAGCCCAGAAATCGTGACGTCCCACCATATGCTGAGCAGCCGTCTGCATCGCCTGCAGATCGAGGGCTCGACTGATATGCAAACTATAGCGCGCGGTCAACGGATTCCGCACAGCGGCCCAATACACCGTGTACCGATAGTAACGCCGCACCGCGTCGAAGCGCGGATGAAAGCCTGACTCAGCCTGTTCAAGTGCAAGAACGGCAATCTGCTCCGGGAGCATTGCGTTCATACCGCGGTGAAGCGCTTCGAGGGAATGCCGCCACTCGGTATCAAAAGCGATCACCTGTCCCTCGGCGTGCACCCCAGCATCCGTACGACCGGCAGCCAAAACACGAGTTTCGTGACCGGTCAGCCGAATCAGTGCTTTCTCAAGCGCCTCCTGAATCGTTGGGGCATTTTTCTGTATCTGGAAACCACTGTAACCGGTCCCATCATAACAGATAACCGCCTTAACTCGCACGTGCCCCCATTCCGTCTACCGGGCTGCTCCCTCCTGAACGCTATGCTTCCTCGACCAACTCCAAAACGACGATGTCTGCGGCGTCGCCCTTGCGCATCCCTAGCTTCAGAACCCGTGTGTATCCACCCGGACGATCCACGTAGCGCGGGGCGATCTCGTCGAAAAGTTTCTGTACGATAGCAGGATCACTCATCCGAGTGGCAGCTAAGCGTCGAGCGTGGACCTCCGCAGAGGGATTCTCCTCGGCTTTGACCAGCCCCCGCTTTGCCAGTGTGATTAACTTCTCCGCCTGCCTCCGAACCATTTGTGCCTTGGCACGGGTCGTCCGAATCTGCTCGTGACGGAACAAATCCGTCACCATATTTCGCCGCAGTGCGATTCTATGTGCCCTATCACGATTTAACTTTTTACCAGCGACTCGATGTCGCATCCCTCAACCTCCTGATTTCGGATCTGTCCCCAAAAGGCCACACCGGTGGAATGAACCGCCCGGCAGTACAAGCCTATCAGATCACGCCCTGATTTCTATGCCTCTTCCGCTTCCTCAGCGTCCTCGGGGGCCCAGAACCCTTTTTCTTCCAACTGGCCTAAAAGCTCGGCCAAAGATTTCTCTCCGAAGTTGCGAATGGCCAGCAGAGCATCCTCACCCCGCGCCAACATCTCCAGAATCTCACCAACGTTGGAGATCCCCGTCCGCTTCAGCGCATTGTACACGCGTACACCTAATTCCAAATCCTCGATCGGTGTGGCATATGCCGCGTGCGGGATCGCTTCCTCTTCTTCCTCTTCCTCGGCCTCAACCTCTTCTTCCATCTCAGCACCTGCAATCAAGCGCAGATGCTTTACCAGGATACGCGCAGCCTCTTTAAGCGCATCTAACGGCTGCACGCGACCGTCGCTCCAGACCTCCATCGTCAGGCGGTCGTAGTTGGTCAGCTGACCCACTCGAGCCGGCTCCATCTCGTAATTCACACGACGAATAGGGGTGAAAATGGCGTCAACGGGCAACACACCGATCGGCATGCGTTCACGATCCTCTGCTGGAACGTACCCGCGCCCCTTCTCGACCGTAAACTCAAAGTCCAGATGGGTCTCCTCTGAATCGACAGTGAACAAATACAGATCTGGATTCAAAATCTCGATCTCGGGGGGCGCAATGATGTCACCGGCGGTGACGACGCCTTCCCCTTCAACCCGAAGGGTCATATACTGCGGACCCTCCCCCTCCATCGTAAGCCGCACCTGCTTCAAACGCAGCATCAACTGAATGACGTCCTCACGAACACCCGGAATGCTGGTGAACTCGTGCGGGATATCCGTGATGCGCACGGCGCTAATGGCGGCACCCTCAAGCGAAGAGAGCATCACGCGGCGTAATGAATTGCCCAGCGTGACCCCATATCCGCCCTCTAAAGGACCGATAATATATCGACCGTATTGTTCCGTATTTACATCGACTTCTACCTTGGGCAGAACTGGCGCTGCTAACACGTTGCCTCCTGTCTGCTTAGCGAGAGTAGAACTCAACGATCAACTGCTCATCCACCGGAACATCGATATCCTGGCGATTGGGCAAGTTCAGAATTCTTCCACTCAAAGAGTCCTCATTCAAACTCAACCATGAGGGTACGTCTCGCTTTCCCAAAAGCTCCTTGCGATTTCGGAAATAGGTACGACGCATGCTCTCTGGTCTGACTCCGATCACATCGTCCACACGCACCAAGTGCGAGGGTACACGCGTTCGACGTCCGTTGACCGTAAAGTGACCGTGGTTAACCAACTGCCGGGCTTGTGCTCGGGAATCAGCCAGTCCCAACCGATACACGACATTGTCCAAACGTCGCTCTAAGATTGTTAACAAATTTTCGCCTAACAAGCCCTCTAAGCCCTCGGCCATCTCAAGGTAGCGCCGGAATTGGCGCTCAAGGACACCGTAGATGCGACGCGCCTGCTGCTTTGCTCGCAGCTGAAGAGCATAGTCGGACGCCCTGCGTCGTCTGAAGGCCGCCTGTCGGCCATGTTCACCGGGCGGATACGAGCGATTCTCAAATGGACACTTCTCCGAGTAGCACTTCTCACCTTTGAGATAAAGCTTCATGCCTTCCCGGCGACAAAGCTTACATACAGGCCCTGTATATCTTGCCATGCTTTCTCTACCTCTCCTCCACTAAATGCGGCGCTTCTTGGGTGGTCGGCATCCATTATGCGGAATGGGAGTCGTATCCACAATGGAAAGGACTCGCAAACCCGTCGAGGCAATCGCCCGCAACGAAGCCTCACGACCGGGACCCGCACCCTTCACAAAAACGTCGACCTCTCGCATCCCATCGTTTGTCATCGCCTCTTCAGCCACCTGCTGGGCCGCAATCCGAGCGGCAAACGGCGTACTCTTGCGAGTCCCTTGGAATCCGACCGATCCAGCGGTCGCCCAGCGCAGCACATTGCCCTGCGCATCGGTCACCGTAACCAAGGTATTATTAAATGACGTTTTGATATGAATGCAGCCGCGCGGCACATTGCGCTTAACACGACGCGAGCTGGACTGCCGCCCCCGCCGACTTGAACGTCTAGCCATAGAACCTCCTCAACCTCAATATCGTCCTGAGATCTCTAACGTAGATTACTTCTTCTTCGAGCCGCGGCGGCGCCCACGTCCCGCCACAGTCTTCTTCGGACCTTTGCGCGTGCGCGCGTTCGTACGCGTGCGCTGACCCCGCACAGGAAGATTCCGACGGTGGCGCAAGCCGCGATAGGACCCAATCTCGATCAGCCGTTTGATATTCATCTGGACCTCACGGCGCAGATCACCCTCGACCTTGTACTCTCGGTCAATGATGTCACGAATCGATGCGATCTCGCTCTCGGTCAGATCGGTATCCCGCTTGTCGGTGCCGACTCGCGCTTTTTCCAGGATCTCCTGGCTGGTCTGACGACCGATACCATAGATGTAGGTCAGCCCAACCTCAATCTTCTTGTCACGCGGCAGGTCAACTCCTGCGATACGTACCATAGCTTTACAACCTCCTCCGAGCTAACTCATTACCCCTGGCGTTGCTTGTGCTTAGGATTCTCACAAATCACCCGAACCACACCCCGGCGGCGGATGATCTTACATTTCGGGCAGCGTCGCTTCACAGACGGTGAAACTTTCATTTGATAACTCCTTATCACCTAAAGGACAAAGCTGTCCCCATTTCCAATCGAATGACCATCAAACTGTCCTGAGGGTCACATCCGGCTGAAATGCACCGGGACCACAGGCAGCCCTCTATTATACCACATGCGCGAATTTTGTCATGAGCAAAATTGGTTGACTCCGGTAAACGGGTCAGCAAACGCCCCGGATTCACGATCAGCGCAAGAAACCCTCGTAGTTGCGCATCAGCAGTTGGGATTCGAGCTGTCGCATTGTATCCATAACCGTCCCCACCACAATCAACAGGCCTGAACTCTGGATCAGCATCTGCCGGGACTCCATAAACCACCCAACCATATAGGGCAAAACCGCGACAAGTCCCAGGAAGAGCGCGCCGACCAGGGTAATCCGCTTATAGATTCCCAGAATGAATTCCTGGGTCCGGCGGCCTGGTCGCACACCGGGAATGAATCCCCCCTGTCGCTGCAACATCTCTGACAGATTCTGCTGTTCGACCATAATGAACGTGTAGAAATAGGTAAACCCTACCACTGCCAGAAAATAGGCCAGAGCGTACCAGGGATTCTCTCCACCGAAAAACGAGACCGCACCTCTCGCGAACTGTTGAACGGTGGGATTCGTGCTATTTAAGAAGAACTGCGCAATCACCGCCGGAAACGCCAGAATCGACTGGGCGAAAATCAGCGGGATCATCCCGGCCGTATTGATCTTCAGAGGGATATAGGTGCTGCCACCCCCATAGACTTTCATACCGCGCACGCGCTTACCATACTGCACGCGAATCCTGCGCTCACCTTCCTGCACGAAGACGATAAAGAGCATCGTCACCACCATGATGACCAGGAAGATCACGACCCCTATCAGTCCGTCGGTGCCTGCGATGCTGCGGATGTTCGAGGGCACACGCGAGACGATGCCGCCAAAAATGATAAGCGAAAGTCCATTGCCGATACCCTGCTCCGTGATCAACTCACCAAGCCAGACCGCGAACATCGTACCGGCGGTCATGGTCAACATCAACGTGATGGTCGGCAGCGTCCTGCCCGGCCCCCAGCCGAAATTCGGCAGAATGGGCCGCGCACCCACAGATGCAGAGCGAAAGAGCTGTGCCTGTCCAAACGCCTGCAACGCAGCCAGCGGCACCGTGAGGAAGAAAACCCACTGATTCATCTTCCGCTGCCCCTCTTCGCCCTCCTCCTGAATCCGTTGTTCCAGATCAGGGAAGATAGGGAGAAGCAACTGCAGCACAATCTGTGCGGTGACGTAAGGGTAGACCCCAGCAGCCAAGACGGAGAAGTTCGACACCGCTCCACCGGACAACAGATCCAACAAACCGGCAAACTGGCTGGTCGCCGTGGCGGAATTGAAAAAAGCCGCCAGCGCCTGACGATCAACACCAGGGACCGGAATATTGGACGCCAGACGGAAGATCACCAGAATTAACAGGGTATAAAGTATCCGTCGACGTAAGTCCGGAAGTTTGAACGCATTGCGTAGGGCCTCAATCATGCCTTTCCTCCATTGATGGGTATCTACCGCACGCTAGCGCGTGCGGTAACCGCCTCGGCTCCAAGGCAACAACTCGACCGACCCCCCCGCCTCTTCGACCTTCGTTCGGGCGGATTCAGAGATACGGTGCGCTTTGATCTCCAGTGGACGATCGATCTCGCCACGACCCAACACAACCACCATGTCATCCTCATGTTTGATCAGCCCGACTTCAGCCAGGGTTTTCGGTGAGACCTCATCACCTGGCTCAAAGCGATAAGCCAACTCATCGAGGTTGACCGGCTCGAACTCAACTTTATAAGGATTAAAGAAGTTATAGCCGCGCACGAAGGGTAACTTCCGTACGAGGGGGAGTTGCCCCCCTTCAAAGTACGGAGGCACATTCCCACCGCTGCGCGCTTTTTGTCCCTTGGTGCCCCGCCCGGCCGTTTTCCCCTGACCGGCAGCGACACCGCGCCCAACTCGTTTCCTGCTTTTCTTTGCTCCCTCTGCGGGATGCAGTTCATGCAGTTTCATCCAATGCCCCCCAACCCACTAAGCTTCTATGACTTCACATTCAACAAGGTGCGCCACCTTCTCAACCATACCTCGAGTCGCACCGTTGTCGGGTTTCTCAACAACTTGATTGATTCTTCGAAGCCCTAAGGCACGGATCGTCCGCTTCTGTCGTTTAGCGTACCCAATAGGGCTGCGTATTAACTTGATGCGCAGTTTCTTAGCCATGCGTCCTAGTCCTTCTTCCTGCGCCAGAACGGCATCACCTCGGCCACAGGCTTGCCACGCTCCCGCGCGACATTCTCAACCCAGCGCAATTGATCCAGGGCATCCATCGTCGCCTGCACCACATTGACCCCGGTCGAGCTGCCCAAAGACTTGGTCAACACATCGCTCACACCGGCTGCACCCAACACCGCGCGCACACCACCACCGGCGATCACACCCGTACCCGGTGTTGCCGGCTTCAGCAGAACTCGAGCGCCGCCGCATACTCCTGTAACCTCATGGGGTATCGTTGTTCCCTCCATCGGAATAGAGTGCATATTGCTCTGTGCACGCTTGGTAGCCTTCTGAATAGCATCCGGGACCGTGCGAGCTTTTCCGATACCAATGCCGATTTTGCCGTTGTTGTCTCCCACTGCAGCGGTGACCCGAAAACCGAAGGTGCGCCCGCCCTTGACAACCTTAGAGACCCGCGTGATATCAATCACGCGCTCGTCTAATTCTTCACGCTCTTCTTCAAAGCGATTTCTCGATCGACTTCGTGAACTCATACATCCTCCTGCCAGACGCGCCTTGCGACGCAGCCGTCCTAGAAATCCAGGCCGGCTTCACGCGCGGCCTCAGCAAGTGCCTTCACCCGACCATGATACTTGTACCCACCACGATCGAATACCACCTTATCAATACCCTTTGCCAATGCCCGTTCGGCAACAACCTTGCCCACAATCTGCGCCTGTTCGGTCTTCGTAAGTCCGGAGAGTTGATCGCGTACATCGTTATCGATTGTGGAGGCGGACGCCAAGGTCTCACCCACCGTATCATCAACAACTTGCGCGTAAATGTGCTTCAGACTTCGAAAAACGTTCAGACGTGGACGTTCTGGCGTCCCTTCCACTCGCTTGCGAATGTAAGTGTGGCGCCGAGCCCGGGCTTTACGACGATCGACCTCAGTTCTCATTGTCTCTTCACCCTCAGTTCCACGTTTGATCAATTCAACAACTTGCGTATAAAAACATACCCGTGTCCCCGGGATCTCTCTTATCCGACTCACTGTGAAAGAACCGGGGTCACGGCCCTATATCCTAGACAGCCTGCCCCGCCTTACCAACCTTGCGGCGGACCCGTTCACCTTGATAGCGGATGCCCTTGCCTAGATAAGGCTCGACCGGACGCCAAGCACGAATGTCCGCGGCCACACGCCCCACCACCTCTTTGTCATAACCCTTCACGACAATAGTACTCGCGCGGGGATTGGCTTCAAACTCAATACCCTCGGGTGGCTCAATGACCACCGGATGAGAGAAACCCAAACTCATCACCAAGGTGTTCCCCTGAAGCTCGGCACGGTATCCCGTCCCATGAACCTCAAGCGTCTTACTGTACCCCTCAGTCACACCGATAACCATGTTCTGAATCAGAGCTCGTGTGAGTCCGTGGAGTGCTTTGACTCGGCGCTCATCACTCGAACGCGCGATCTGAATCTCATCACCCTCACGCGTAATGGTCATTTCAGAGTGAAATTCTTTCGTCATCTCACCCTGCGGTCCGCTGATCGTCACGGTCGACCCATCGATCGAAACCTGAACGTTCTCTGGGATCGAAACCGGCATTTCTCCTATTCGAGACACAATCTACCTCCCCATCTTCCTCTCGGGATAGGCCGCTGCTGACCAGAAATTCAGCAGGACTACCAGATGTAGCAAAGGATCTCGCCCCCCACGTTCAGGCGACGAGCCTGCTGACCCGTAATCACACCTTTGGGCGTTGAAAGCACCGCGATCCCCATCCCGCTTCGCACCCACGGAATATCCCTCACCGAGGTGTAAATCCGCTGTCCGGGTTTACTCACGCGCTTCAACTCCGTGATCACAGCACGTTGGTGCTTTAAGTCACCCACGTACTTAAGATCAATTACCAGGTTCTTCCAGCCCTTCGGCCCCTCGACCACACGGTGCCCATTGATATATCCCTCGTCCTGTAAGATCTTGGCTATCGAAACCTTCATCTTGGACGCTGGAATGGTCACCGACGTATGTTTCACCATAAGCGCATTACGTATGCGCGCTAACATATCAGCAATCGGATCTGAAATCGTCGTCATACCAGCACCTCGTTACCAACTGGCCTTAACCAGCCCAGGGATCTTACCCTCCAGGGCTAGTTCGCGGATACAAATCCTGCACAGGCCAAACCGACGGTAGTACCCACGCGGACGACCGCAACGCTCACAGCGATTCCTGACGCGTACGTCGTACTTACGGCGGGTCTCACGAATCGGCATACAAGTCTTAGCCATACGTCACTCCTTCTCGGATTCCTACACACTCGGGGAAGCTGATGTTCTCCCCAAGCGCATGAATTTAGCGCTGAAATGGCATCCCTAACAGCTCAAGTAATCGGCGAGCTTCTTCATCAGTTTCAGCCGTTGTGTTAAATGAAATCTCCATACCCCGAACTTTATCAATGCTGTCGTAATCAATCTCAGGAAAGAGGAGCTGCTCCCTTAAACCCAGGGTATAGTTTCCCCGTCCATCGAGCTTGGTCGGCACGCCGTGAAAGTCCCGGGTCCGCGGCAACGCCGCACTGACCAGACGGTCGAAGAAAGCCCACATGCGCGATCCCCGCAGCGTTACCTTCGCCCCAACCACACGCCCTTCGCGGACTTTGAAGTTCGCAATCGACTTGCGCGCTCGCGTCAAAACGGGCTGCTGCCCGGTGATCGTGCGCAAGTCATCGACGGCATGCTCAATCACATTGGGGTTGTCCAATGCCTCACCCAGACCGATATTGAGTACGACTTTCCGCAATCGAGGAACCTGCATTACGTTATCGTAATCAAACTCCTCCATCAACGTCGGAGCAACTTCTTCTGTATATCGCTCTTTTAATCGTTGCATCATCCCCATCTCCTTATCCGATCGTCTCGCCACACTTCCGGCAGACGCGGACCTTCTGTCCATCCACCACCTCAAACCCAACCCGGGTGGCCTGATCGCACGCTGGACAAACCAACATCACGTTAGAGATGTGGATCGGGGCTTCAAACTGGATACGACCGCCCTGAACCTGGGACCGCCCGGCACGTTGTGCGCTCTGATGCTTAATACGCACGTTCACACCCGATACCACCACCCGATCTTCTTTCGAAAGCAGGCGGACAACTTCGCCACGTGCGTGAAGATCGTCACCTGCTATAACTTCTACGGTGTCACCACGCCTAATTCGCTTCATATTAGTTCCCTCATTACCGACCTACAAAACCTCAGGGGCCAGCGATACGATCTTCATATAGCCCTTTTCACGTAACTCGCGTGCCACCGGCCCAAAAATACGGGTGCCCTGCGGGTTCATGCCATCGTCATCCAAAATGACAGCCGCATTCTCGTCAAACCGGATGTAAGAACCATCCGCACGGCGATATTCTTTTGCCACTCGCACGATCACAGCACGGACAACTTCGCCCTTCTTGACCGAAGCCGTCGGCGATGCCGACTTGACAGTCCCTACCAACAAGTCACCTACATACCCATAACGGCGCCTTGATCCGCCCAGCACCCGAATACACTGGATCTCCTGGGCCCCTGTATTATCAGCTACCCTTAGTCGCGTCTCCTGTTGAATCATTGTCAATACCTCCTATGCAGCGCGCTCGACAATTTCCTCAACAGCCCAGCGCTTGAGTCGGCTGATAGGTCGTGACTCCACAATCCTCACGGTGTCACCCATGTGACAATCGTTCTCTTCGTCATGCGCCATATACTTCTTGCTTGCGCGAATGACCTTTTTGTAGAGAGGATGGCGGTAACGCCGCTCCACGGTCACAACCACAGTCTTGTCCATCTTGTCACTGGTCACTTTACCGACCAAGCGTCGACGTCCTTCCTTCATGCCGCCGCTCCTTTCTGCTCATCGGCCAACTCACGCTCTCGTAAGATGGTGAGCATCCGCGCAACATCCTTGCGCACAGCCTTGATGCGATTACTATCCATGAGACCGCCGGCATACCACTGCTGCCGCAAATTGAACAGCTCGCGTCGGGTCTCGTCCAGGCGAGTCTGTAGCTCTTCTGATGTTAATTCGCGAAGTTCACTCGCACGCATACTTACTCCCCTGTCTCCCGTGAACGGCCATACTCGATGCGCTCGATGATCTGCGTCTTGATCGGCAGCTTGTGCGCGGCAAGGCGGAGCGCCTCGTTGGCGACATCCTCATCCACACCCCCGACCTCAAACATGACACGTCCCGGGCGAACGACGGCAGCCCAATACTCCACTTCTCCCTTGCCTTTACCCATCCGAGTCTCGGCGGGTTTGCTCGTGATCGGCTTATCGGGAAAAAGTCGAACCCAATACTTCCCACGACGGCGCATATGGCGCACAATAGCACGCCGCGCCGCCTCAATCTGGCGGGCCGACATCCAACAAGGCTCAAGCGCTTGTAATCCATAGTCACCAAACGCAACGGTGACTCCACGGCTCGCCTTGCCTTTCATTCGCCCGCGATGTTGCTTGCGATACTTGACACGTTTCGGCATCAACATAGCTCTATCTCCTTAAACACCCGTCTCGCTAGCGCGCTTCCTCGGCCGTTGCGGTCTGACCGGGCAGAATCTCACCCTTATAGATCCATACCTTCACGCCGATGCGCCCATAGGTGGTCCGAGCTTCCTCTTGAGCGTAGTCGATATCCGCCCGTATCGTGTGCAGCGGCACCCGACCCTCGCGCATCCAGGTAACACGGGACATCTCCGAACCGGATAGACGACCCTTGCACTGAACCTTGATGCCCTCGGCGCCTGACCGCATGGCCTGCCGAAGCGCACGTTTCATCGCCCGGTTGTGATAGATGCGCCGCTCTAACTGCGCGACGATATTCTCGGCGACCAGCTTCGCATCCAGATCCGGTTGCTCGACCTCTTGCACATCAATGTGCACCCGCTTCTGACCCGATAACTCCTCGATATCGCGCCGCAGTCCTTTAACGTTCTCACCCTTGCGGCCGATAACCACACCGGGACGCGAGGTCCAGATGATGATGTTGACCTGGTTCGGTGGGAATCGCTCAATTTCCACGCGGGAAATTCCACTCTGACCATCGCGAGAACGCTCTCGCATCTGCGCGTAGACCATATTGCGGATTTCTCGATCCTCCTGCAACAGATCTGCGTAGTCACGACCTTCAGCAAACCAACGGGACTTCCAATCCCGGATAACTTTTAATCTGAATCCATAAGGATGAACTTTGCGCCCCAAGATAGGCCTCCTTATTCCATGTCCAAACGTTCTTCAAGAACGACCGTGATATGTGACGAGCGCTTGCGAATCGGGCGATAGCGCCCCCGACTTCCCCAACGAGCCCGCCAGCCCTTACCGGGCATAACCCCGGGGCCTTCATCCGCGGTGATCTTCACAATGACCAGACTGTTAATGTCCAACCCCTTCTGATCCGCGTTCGCCATCGCAGAACGAATCAGCTTGCGAACCGGGACGGCCGCCGCGTGAGGCATAGCCCCCAGCAAGTTTACGGCCTCCTGTGCATTCTTCCCCTTCAGCGGCTGAATGATCCGCCGAACTTTCAGAGGGGTCATCGGTACGTGTTTCGCTATAGCG
>CAYMAQ010000043.1:0-9883 GCA_964388385.1 uncultured Anaerolineales bacterium
ATTCACTGACTTTGCATCAACGCCGACGGCATCCCGGGCCCGGTTGGGCAGGGGACGACGAGATTCTCAGATTCTCACAGATCCGAACATAAAACCCTAACCTTTTCCGTGATGTCCATAGAAACGCAGAAACGCTTTAGTTATTTGTGATCGGATTCATAGTGTATTATACGGCTCCGAAAAGCACAAGATAGGGCGGGCGCGATAAAAAGGAAAGCCCGGCGGGTATCTGCCGGGCTGAGAAGGGTCAGGTGAGTCTGCGTTTGATAGCCCGGGCCGCGATGACTCCCGCCGATGATGCCTGGATCAGGCCCCGGGTCACGCCCGCGCCGTCCCCGCACGCGAAGAGGTTCTCGACCTCGGTTTCCAATTCGGCGCTCAGCTTGAGCCGGTTCGAGTAGAACTTCACCTCCACCCCATAGAGCAGGGTGTGACGCGACGCGACCCCCGGCGCGAGTTCATCCAGGGCGTGCAGCATCTCCAGGATATCGGTCACGTACCGATAGGGGAGAACCAGGTTCAAGTCCCCCGGCGTGGCGCTGGGGAGTGTGGGCTTGACGACGGACCGCGACAGGCGCTCGGGTGTCGACCGTCGGCCTGACTCCAGGTCGCCGAGGCGTTGAACCATGATGCCCCCGCTCAGCAGGTTGGCCAGTCGGGCGATGCTCTTGCCGTAGGCGATGGGATTGTCAAACGGTTCGGTGAAGTTCTTGCTGACCAACAGCGCGAAGTTGGTATTGCGGGTCTTGTGGTCGGCAAATGAGTGCCCGTTCACCGTCATGACGTCGCCCGCGAACTCGGTGCTCACCTCACCGTGAGGGCACATACAGAAGGTGCGGATCTGGTCGTCGAAGGCGCGGGAGTAATAGATGAACTTGGATTCGTAGACGAGGTCGGTGATAGGCTCCAGGACGGGGGCGGGAAGCTCGACCCGCACGCCGAGATCCACCGGATTGCGCGCCATCGACAGATCCAACGCCTTGGCCTCGGATTCGAGCCACGACGCGCCCTCCCGGCCCGGCGCGACAACCACGGCTTCCGCGTACAGGTACCGATCGTCGTCGGTCTGGACGCCCGCCACGGTGCCGTTATCGGTCAGAATATGCTCCGCAGCGGTGCGTGTGTAAATGGTGACGCCCCGCTCCTGCAGCGTGTCCCGCATTCCCTTCATGATGTCGACGCAGCGTTCGGTGCCCATGTGGCGGATGGGGACCGAGATGAAACGCATACCGGCGAGACTGGCCCGCTTGTCCAGTGCCTCGATCTCGTCGTTGTACGTCCCGTGGACCGTCTCCGGCGCACCGTAGTCACGATAGACCCGATCGACCTGTCGAATCATCTTGACCGCCTGGGCCTCGCCCAGGATCTCCGCCAGATGCCCGCCCACGGCAGGCGAGAGCGTCAGCTTGCCGTCGGAGAACGCGCCGGCGCCCCCCCAACCGTTGAGGATGGCGCAGGGCTGGCAGTGCTGACAGCGGTCGCTGCCTTCCCGGATGGGACAATGTCGCCGTTCAATATCGCGCCCTTTGTCGAGAATCGCGATTCGCAGATCCGGATCCTGGCTCAACTCCAGGGCAGCAAAGATGCCGGCAGGCCCCGCGCCAATTACGACAACGTCAAATTCCTTTGGATTCATCCCTCTAACTCCTGATACTCGGTGAACTGATGGATCTGGTTATGATTTACTCAAGCGTTTCTGCGGTTCTATGGCTATCACGAAAATGTTTCGTGTGTTATATCCGGATCTGTAAAGCCCGCTAGAACTCTGCGATCACCCGGGCGAGCAGATCGATGGCCCGGTGATATTCCCGCAGATTGAGGTGCTCGTTGGGCGTGTGATCCAGGCTCGAATCCCCCGGTCCGTAGGCCACAATTGGACACTGCCAGACAGGCCCGACGACGTTCATGTCGGAGGTGCCACTCTTGACCTTGAAGTGGATGCGGGTTCCCTCGTCGTCGGCTGCCTGGATGAAGGCCCGCACGAGCCGGTTGTTCTTAGCCGCGTGAAAAGCGGGTTCCCGCCCACGGAAGCGCAGATGGGCCTCCCCGGCCAAGCCGACGAGTTTTTTCTGCAGCCCGTCGATGTCGATCCCCATCGGCAGTCGGAATCCCAGCGTCAGGGCCGCCGTCTCGGTTCTCCCGTCGCTCTCCGAACGCATCGCCCGGAGGGAGGGGGTCAGCTGATCGAAGATCCGCTCCCGTTCGCGGTTGAAGCGCTCGGCATGTGCCTGGACCCCCTGCCAGAACGTGAAGGCCTCATCACAAACGCCGACCGCCGGCCCGGCCCGATGGCCCATATCCCGCTCAAGCGTGTAATCCACCAGCAGCCGACCTTTATACCCCACGGTCAACCGGTTCCAACGGCTCGGCTCTCCGATAACGACGCCGCTCGGCTGGTAACGCGAGAGGAGGTGCCGGGCGCCTTTCGAGGTGGCGGCTTCCTCCTCGACCGCCCCGACCACAACCACGCGACCCTCGGGTAGCGCCCCCGCGCGCGCAGCCGCAGCCACAAAGGCCGCCAGCGGCCCCTTGGCGTCGACCGTCCCCCGCCCGTACAGGACGTCACCGTCGCGATAGACGTCCAGCTCGCCCGGTACCGTGTCGATGTGGCCCAGAAGCAGCAGCGTTCGCTCGCCCTCCCCGAGGACGCCGACCGCGTTGCCGGCGCCGTCGATGGTGGCCCTGAATCCCAGATCGGTCATCCGATCGACCAGGTAGCGCACGGCACGGCTCTCCTGTCTTGAGGGGCTGTAGCGCTCGACAAGTTCGATCAGCAGGGCGTCGGCCTGTTCGTGGTTCATGGCATGACGTTACCTTCAGCGACGTCGATCACGTAATCGATCACCCGTGCCGGGATATTGACGCCGGTGGTGTCGATGCTGTTTCGGAACTCCATCGTGTAGTTGATCTCGTTGACCAACATTCCCCGATCCGGGTCCTCAAAGACATCCAGCGCGACGACCCCGCCGCCCACGGCTTTGGCGGCCTTGATGCACAGGTCGTTCAGTTCCGGGGTCACCGGGCAGTCGGTGGCCTTGCCACCCTGTGCCGTGTTGGTGATCCAGTGCTCGGAGGTGCGGTAGATGGCGCAGATGGTCTCATCTCCGATGACGAAGGCCCGGATGTCGCGCCCGGGTTTGTCGACGTACTCCTGGATATAGTAGATGGAGTGATGGTACGAGCCCAGCACCTTTTTGTGCTCCAGGACGGTCTCCGCGGCCTCCCGGTCGTTGACCTTGGAGAGCAGCCGGCCCCAGGAGCCGACCCCTGGCTTCAGGACGACGGGGTATCCCATAGATTCGATGGCCTTGAGGGCCGAGGCGGGGGTGAAGGCGACCTTTGTCTCGGGCGTGGGGATACCGGCCCGGATCAGGGCGCTGCTCGTCAACAGCTTGTTGCCGCAGTTGTTGGCGACTTCGTAGGTGTTGACGGTGGGGACGTCCCGGTCGCGGAACATCAGCAGGGCGTAGAGCGCCCGGGAGTGGCTGATGCACCGCTCGAGGATGACATCGTAATCCGTCCCGTCATTATGCATATCGAAGACCAGTTCGCGATCGTCCAGGATGTCGAACTCGACGTCCCGATTCTGCAGCTCCTGGATCAGCAGCTTCTCTTCTACACGGATACGGGAACAAAGAACTCCAACTTTTGTCATGGTTTATCTCAACTTTCTTCTATGACTGCTTGTGACGTTTAAATCCGGGTGTAGCGCGGTGTTGTCAGCGCGCTACACCCGCTTGATTGCCCTTACTCTCCCCAATCTTCCTCTTCCTCCGGTGCCCGCTCAACCGTGGGTGGGGCCAGATCGACGACCTCAAGCTCGACGCCGCAGTCCGGGCAGACCACGATCTCGTGCACGATAGTATCCTCGACAAGTTCGACCTCTCCCGCGCATTCGGGACATTCTGCAAACATCTCTGTAGCCATTATTCTCTCCTTTACGCTCCTTGGATTGACGTGCGTTAAGTGCTTTGCTCCCCAACATAAGATTCTACCATATTTGTGATTTGATTCGTGGTCGCTTCCCCGCCCAGATCCGGGGTGTGAGGGCCCTGCCGGAGGACTAACCCAACGGCCTTCCGGACGGCGTCCGCCCTGGCGCTCTCGTCGAAGTGTTCCAGCATCATCGCCACCGCGAGAAACGCCGCGATCGGGTTGGCGATGCCCCGACCGGCGATGTCCGGGGCCGATCCATGGACCGGCTCGAAGAGCGCCGGGGTGCGGGACGCTCCCACGTTGGCCGAGGGTGCTAGCCCCAGCCCGCCGACCAGGCCGGCTGCCTCGTCCGAGAGGATGTCGCCGAACATGTTCGGGCAGACCAGGACGTCGAACCGCTCGGGGTCTGTCACCAGGCGCAGGGCAGCGGCGTCGACCAGCAGCTCGTCGACGTCGAGACCTTCGTACGTTTCGGCGACGGAGAGGACCGTCCGGCGGAAAAGCCCATCGGTCTCCGTCAGCACGTTGGCCTTATGGATCACGGTGAGGCGGCCCTTTCGGCGTTGTGCCAGCCGGCAGGCGACGTGGGCGATGCGGGCCGAGCCTTCCTCCGTGATCACCCGTTCGGCGACGGCGCGGAGGGGACCGCGTCCCGTTCCCCCCTCCGTGCGCTCGTGCTGGACGTAGAGGCCCTCGCTGTTCTCCCGGACGATCAACAGATCGACGTCCGGGCGCGACGTCGGAATCGGCCAACTGCGCGCCGGGCGCAGATTGGTGTAAAGGTCCAGCCTGCGGCGCAGTGCCACGATGGGACTCCGATAGCCTTCTACTTTGTGGGAGGGCGAGGAGACCGCCCCGAAGAGCACGGCGTCGCTCTCGGACGCTGTCTCCACCGTCGACTCGGGGAGCGCGGTGCCGTGAGATTGGAAGCACGCCCATCCCGCTTCTGCGTGGGCGACCGCCAATGCTGCGCCGGTGGCCTCCAGAACCCGAAGCGCAGCCGGGATGACCTCGTGACCGATGCCGTCGCCCTCGATGACGCAAATTCGATACGCTGTATCACCCATGCCGCTCTCCGGGAAATTTCCGGTATTTCTGATAGAACGGGATGATACCTCCCTCGTTCTGAATCTGCCGCACGAATGCCGGCGGCTGCGGCAGCTTGATGCGCCCCCCGTCGGTGATCAGCTCGGCCCTCTCTGGATTCAGCGCCACGCGGTCTCCATCCGCGACCTCCGCCGTCAGATCGGCCATAAAGAGGGGGATGCCCAGGTTGATGGCATTGCGGAAGAAGATCCGGGCGAAGGTCGGGGCGACGATCGCGGCGATGCCGCACTTCTTCAGGGCGCGGGGCGCGTACTCCCGGGAGGAGCCGCACCCGAAATTCTTGCCGGCGACGATGATGTCACCGGGCCGGACCTCGGACGCGAACGCCGGACGCCTTTCGATGAATGCGTATTGGGCGAGATTCTCCTCGGACGTCATATAGGGTGAGTACCGCCCGGGGATAATCTGATCGGTGTCGATATCGTTTCCGAAGCGCCAAACTCTTTGGGTCAGGTTGTTCTTCATCGTTGTTCCTTTCAGTTCGTCTCAACAAGGGTGCGTGGATCTGCGATCACACCGCGCAGGGCGGTCGCCGCTGCCACCTGGGGGGAAGCCAGGTAGATCTCCGCGGAGGGTGCGCCCATCCGGCCCGTGAAGTTGCGATTTCCGGTGGACAGACAGACCTCCCCCGAGCCCAGGACGCCCAGGTGCCGTCCGATACAGGGCCCACAGCCTGCCGGCCCGATGGTCGCGCCCGCGGCTAAAAGGACCGCCAGCGTGCCATCCTCCGTCGCCTCCCGGAGCACCCGGTGGGATGCGGGGATCACGATCATGCGCACGCCGGGCGCGACGTGGCGCTCGTGCATAATCTCGGCAGCCGCCTGGAGGTCCTGCAGTCGGCCGTTGGTGCAGGTGCCGAGGAAGACCTGATCGACCTGCACGTCCTCAAGCGCCCGCGCGGGGACGACGTCATCGACCCTCGGGGAGACCGCAACCACGGGCTCCAGGGTTGAGAGATCGACGGTCAGCTCGTCCAGGTAGTTTGCGCCCCCTTCAACCCGCAGCCAGTCAGGCACCGGATGGTAGGACGCCGTCAATGCGTCCGGTGCGATAAGCCCGGCCTTCGCGCCCATCTCCGTGGTCATACTGCAGAGTGTCATCCGCGCTCCCAGGGAGAGCCCGTCGGCCCCGTGAAACTCTACGGCCCGGTAGGTAAAGCCGTCGGCCCGCACCCGGCTCAGCAGGTGGAGGGCCACGTCCTTGGCGTCCACCTGGGGCGGCAGCGTGCCGACCAGGTTGACGCGCACGGTCTCAGGGACGCGCATCCAGGTGTGTCCGGTCGCAAAGGCCAGGGCGATGTCAGTAGTGCCCATCCCTGTGCCAAAGGCCGCGACCGCGCCATAGGTCGTGCTGTGCGAGTCGGACCCCACCGCGACCGCGCCCGGATGGACGAGGTGCTCTTCGACCATCAGTTGGTGGCAGATCCCCCGTCCGGCGTCGTAGAAGGCCTCGATACCCTGGGCCTCGGCGAAACGACGCGCCCGGATCTGGCCCTCTGCGGTCGCCAGATTGGACGCCGGCGCGACGTGATCGACGAAGATCGCGCAGCGCTCGGGATGGGGGAGTCTGGACTGCGCCAACTCCGATTCCAGGACGTGGATGACCTCCGGGGCGAGGGAGTCAACGGTCATCGCGCGAGATACCTCGACCACCGTCAGGTCCCCGGCCTCGACCGGATGACCGGATGCGTGCGATAGGATTTGTTCACTTAACGTCTGCATGGTTCTCCTTCCTTATGCTGTGGGGGTTGTCTGAGAAATCTGAGGCTCGACCACTGTCTCTCCGTTGGCCCAGCGATGGAGCAGCCCATCGATGTCGTCAAGGGAGAGCTGCTTCTCGTCCGCCAGGGCTTTGATGTGGGCGGTGAGGGCTTTGATGTGCCGGTCATCCAGGTCGAGGCCCAGCTGCTCCGCGCGGTTTTTGATCGCGTTCCAACCGGTCAGGCGGTGCGCGATGCTCACGTACCGGGTCATTCCGAACGCCTGCGGGTTGAGGATCTCGTAGGTCTCGGGGTTGTTGAGGATGGCCTTGGCGTGGATCCCCGCCTTGTGCGTGAACGCGGTGATGCCGGTGATGTAGTTGTTGAAGGGGATGTCGACGCCCACCATGTCCGCGACCGTCGTATCCAGCGACCGAAGGAGGGGGAGGTCGTATTTGGCGACCATCGCGGGATCGATGGCGTAGAGCCGGGCGATGAGCCCGCCCAACGGGGTGATTCCGTTGCGTTCCCCAATGCCCAGGACGCTGGTATCGACGTGCGTGGCACCGGCATCCAGCGCTTCATACGCATTGGCGATGGCGCAACCGGCGTCGTTATGTCCGTGGAACTCGATGTCGCACGTGACCCGCCGGCGCAGCTCGCGCACCAGCTCGTAGACCTGGCGCGGCGTGGCGACCCCGACCGTGTCCGCGATGCCCACCCGGTTGACACCCAGCGCATCGACCGCCGCATAGATCCGGAAGATGTCCTCCGGATCGCTGCGGAAGGAGTCCTCGGTGCTGAACCGCACCTCGACGCCCTGGTCCAGCACAAAACTGACGACGTCGCGGGCCAACGCCATAATCTCGTCAATGCCCTTCCCGTGGCTGAACTCGCGCAGCATCGAGGAGGTGCCGATCACGACGTCCACCCCGTCGACGCCGGTGTCAATGGCCCGCTGCGCATCGTCGACCCGGCAGCGGGTGTGGGTCAGAGTCTTCGCCCCGAGCCCCAGGCCCGCGATGGTCCGGGCGTCCTCAAAGCTCTGCGGGGATGCCAGCGGTGAGGTCAACTCAATGCATTCCACGCCGAACGCGTCGAGCAGCTCGGCGATCTCGATCTTTTGCGCGGTGGTGAAACTCGCGCCGACGAACTGCTCTCCCTCCCGGAGGGTCGATTCAATGATATGATAGTCATCCAATGGCATGCTCTGCTCCTCTCCTACAGTTTCGGACATAAAACATTGACCTTCTCCCTGACACCTATGGACACGCAGGAACCGTTCAGTGATTTGCGGCCGGATCCATCATCCAAAAAGATTCCCATTCCCCCTCATAATAAAAAGCCAGCTCCCCGATGACTCCGGGAGCTGGCTTTGGTAAACAAAAAACCGGCCCCCTCAGTGTTGACTAGGGCCGGTGCGCGACAGTGCAGGCGAAATAGTCCGGACCTAGCGGCCCGGCTTCTTCATCCCCTCGAAACTATGTGCGTGCAGTGTCAGATTGATCATTAAGGACGAGTATAAACGAAGTTCGGGGGATGTCAAGCGGGAAATTCTCGGACGCCGGGGCTTTTCTGAAAGCCTACGTGCTCGGTACTCAATCGATAGGGGAAGAGGCCCCAGGCGTTGCTTACGCATTTCTAATCCTCTTCCCCTATAATAAGACGTAAGATGAGATCAATGGGGAGGTATCGATGTCGATTCTACGATGGGATCCGATGGAGAGTCTTGGCGCGCTGCGCGAAGGGGTCAGCCGGTTGGTCGATGAGGGGATGGCGCCCCTGCGGACGATCGGGATAGGGCGGTCCGGGGAACGGCCTATGCGGTTGGCGCTTGATGCGTATACTACCGACGACGAGATTGTGATCACCGCGGGGATTCCCGGGTTGGAACCCGAGGATATCGAAATCACGATGGAGGGGGACACGCTGATGATCGAGGGGCGGTTCCCTGAGCCGTTGGAAAACGTGGATTATCTTTTCCGGGAGCGTCCACGGGGGTCCTTCAGCCGGTCGTTGACGGTCAATGCACCGATCGTGATCGAGGAGGCCGAGGCTAACTTCGACAAGGGCGTGCTGCAATTGGTCCTGCCCCGCGCACCTGAAGCGCGGCCGAAGGTGATCAAGATTCAAACCGAGGAGACGGCTGACTAGCGCCCGGTGAGGTGAAGCTTTTTGACATTGAACGAACCGACTTTCAACATCCGCAACCTACCCATTCAGGGCCCGCTGGTCCTGGCGCCGATGTCGGGCTACAACGACCGGCCCTTTCGCACGCTCTGCCGGGCGTTTGGCGCCTCGCTGGTCTACACGGGGCTTATGTCCGTCAAAGCGATCGTCTACGGGAACGAGCCGTTCGGCAATCGCCGGACCCGGGAGATGCTGCGGTTTGATCCCCGGGAACACCCGGTCGTCTGCCAGCTTTACGATGACGATCCCGCCCGGATTGCGGAGGCGGCGCAGGCGGTGGCCTCGCTCCCGGTCGACGTGATAGATATCAACCTGGGCTGTGCCAAGCACAAGATCACGCGGGATGGAGCCGGGGTCGCGCTGATGGCGGACCCGCTCAAGGTCCGCCGCATCTTCACAGCGCTTTCGGCGGCGGTCGCATGTCCTGTCACCGGCAAGATTCGGCTCGGTCTGGACGATGCGGATCGACGGCGGAAGCGGTATTTGACGGTCTCGGAGGCGATGGTCGAGGGGGGCGCCTCGCTCATCGCCGTGCATGGGCGGACGGGCGAACAGGACTACCGGGGTGACGTGGACTACGCGGCGATTGCGGAGATCAAGGCGCACGTCCCCGTGCCGGTGTTGGCGAGCGGGGACGTCCAAGGTGCCGGGGATATCCCACGCATCCTCGAGCTCACCGGCTGCGACGGTGTGATGATCGGGCGCGAGGCCATCGGACATCCGTGGATTTTTCAACATCGGGATCGGACCGACGTGCCGTGGTCGGAGCGCAAGCCCGTGATTCTGAGGCATTTGAAGGCGACTCTCGCGTTCCACGGCCCGCGTCACGGCGTCCACCGCTTCCGAAAGCATCTCAAGGGGTACTTTCGGCACTCGTGCGTGCCGCGCTCGCGCCGGATCGAGATTATGCAGTGTCAGGATGCCGAACGTCTGTTGGCGTTGTTGGCGGGG
>CAYMAQ010000043.1:9983-19953 GCA_964388385.1 uncultured Anaerolineales bacterium
GACGGGGTGAGTCAGTCCCCGGCCTTGCTTTTGGTAACCGTCTGGTCGGGTGATTTGGGCGCGGTTTTCCCCCTCCCCTAGCTTCTCCCCAAGGGGGGGGAACCGCAGTCCCTCCCCCTCGAGGGGGAGGTTAGGAGGGGGGGATCAGGCTGTTGGCTCCTTTTCGTCGCCGTCCAACTCGAAGGCGTGGCGGATGGCGTCGCTGCCGAATCGATCCCGCACGTTATCGAGCGCCTGTTGGAGCTTGCGCCCTCTCTCGTCGCGGGTCGCCCAGAGGCTCAGCTGCCGGTGGGGATCGCCCAGATTGGTGACGCCGACGCCGATCAGGCGCACCGGCTTGCCCCGAGTCCACGTGGACCCGAAGAGACCCTCGGCCTCCCGGCGGATGACGTCGTCCTGGTAGGTCGGTTGGTCCAGGGTCACCTGGCGGGTCAGGGTGGTGAAGTCCGACCACCGGAGCTTGATCTTCACCGTGCTCCCGGCGAGATCGGCGTCGCGGAGGCGGCGGCCCACGTCCTCCGACAGGCGGCAGAGTGTCCTGTGCAGTTTTCTCTCATCGGTGACGTCGCGGGCAAAGGTCACCTCGCGGCTGATGGATTTGACCTCGTGCTGGTTCTCCACGGGGCGGTCGTCGCTGCCCTGGGCCCGGCGGGCCAGCGACCGTCCGTGTTGGCCGAACCGGCGGATCAGATCCTGTTCGGGCCATGAGGCCAGGTCACCGATCGTCTCGATGCCCAGTTCGCCCAACGACGCTGCGGTTTTCGGCCCGACCCCCCAGAGCTCGGCGACGGGCAGGGGGGCGAGGAAGGCAGCCTCGTATCCCGGGGGCACGACCTTGATCGCCATTGGCGGGCCGTCGGTTGCGGCTGAGGCTTTGCCGATCGTGTTGGCGATTTTGGCGACCAGTTTGTTCGTCGCAACCCCGAGAGAGCACGGCAAGCGCAGCGAGTCCCAGATGGTCGCCTGAAGTTCGCGGGCGATCTCGATGGCGGATGGGCGGAGGTCCGATACGTCGACGAAGGCTTCATCGATCGAAATCTTCTCGACGTGGTGGCTGAGGTTGTCGAGGTGCACCATCACCCTCTTTGACATCTCGCTGTAGACGTGATGGCGGCCCGGCACGATGATCAGGTCCGGGCAGCGTTGTACGGCCTGGGCCATGGGCATCGCCGAGTGAATGCCGAATTTGCGGGCCGGGTACGAACAGGATGCGACGACGCCGCGGGCGTCTGGGCTCCCGCCCACGGCAAAGGGCTTGCCGTGCAGGGAGGGGTCGCGCTGCGCTTCGACCGCACAGAAGAACGCGTCCAGGTCGAGATGGATGATTTTGCGGGCCATTGTGAATCCCGGTATTCGGTCGGGTGCGCCTCAGCGGCGGTTACGCCACATTCAGATCGACGACGAAGAACTGCGCGTCGATGTGCACCCGTCTCTCGGCTTCATCGTAGTTGGGTGTCTGTGTCTCGTAAGGGGTCAGGATATAGTCCTGCTCGTAACCAAAGTCGTTGGCGTCGATGACGAACGCCTGCCCGGTCACCCGGACGCCGGCGTCTGGGGGGACTCGGATGCTCACCTCCCCAACCAACCCGTGCACGCTGATTTCGGTCTCGCCCGGTGGGATGTCGGCCTCACGGAGGTCGAAGGTCGTGTCACCAACGAGGCACCAGATATCCTCATCGGCGACCTGCCACATTCCGCTGCGATGCACACCGCCCAGGATCCGCCAGGTGCCGCCCCTGGGATGGGGCGCAATCCGGGGGCGGACCATGAGCCAGACGCCGATCAGGATCAGCGCGGTCGGCCAGAGATAGGGCCAAATGGGGGTTGCGGTCAGGTTGGCGACGAGCAGGAGCACCCCGATCAGGATGATGGCAACGGCGACGTAGGTCCCTGTTTTGTTTTCCATCTTGAATTCAGACATAGTCTCTTCTCGCTATCCGTATGCGGTGGGGCTGGGATGCCTCACACCGGCTCATTCTGAATCGTCACCGAAGAGACTGTACCAGAGATCCCTGTCGTCCTCGGAGAGGGCGGTGTCATCCTCTTCCGCGTCGGCACTGGCGACGTTCTCTTTGTGTTTGGCGAGTTTGTCGTTTATCTGCCGGTGACTGACCACGCGGGGACGGTTGGCGACCCTGGATTGATCAGGTTCGGTGTCCTCGCCTCCAAAGACCTCGAGCCAGGCATCCACCTGACCTTTCGAGAGTTCGCCCTGCTTGTTGACGACGGGCTCGACCGGCTTTTTTCGGCGGCGCCTGGGAATCTTGGGCGGCGGCACATGACTCTCCTCGGGTTCACCAAAGATCTCCAGCCACTCCTCCACTTCCCGATCTGAGACGCGTTCCGGCTTGCCGGTCGGCGGCTCCGGAGACCGGCGAGGGGGTTCTTCCTCGGCCCCGAGTTGTTCGGCGATCGTGCGGGTGCCCCGCTTCACGCGGGGTGGCGGTCGACGGTGCGCAGGGCGTCGCTTCGCGTGCTTTTGCTTCTCCGGTGGGTCCTTGGGTTCCGATGCCGGTTGGGACGCGGTGGGAGCGGCGGTCGCTTCCGTCTCCTCGGGCGCGGGGGCCGAATCGTCTGGCTCGTTGAAGATCTCAAGCCATCGCTCCACCTCCGCCGGGGAGACCGTCTGCGGTTTCTCTTTGTCCTCTTTGGGGGGATGATTGAGGGCATAGGCGAAATCCTGGGCGGTTATCGTGCGCGTGCCAGCCTCGCGTGCTTTGTCGAGGATTTCGTGATCGGACGAGACGACCGTCCAGTTCGGCGCATCGGGCAGCTCGCGGATCCGCGACCGGATGATCCGGTCGGCGTTGGTCCGCTTTCTTGCCGCGAAGACGACCTCAACGTCGGGGCTCGAGAGTGTCTGTGATTGACCGCCGGGAACCCCGCCATCAAAGACGACGGTCGCCCGACGGCGCACCCGCGCTGTCCACGAGCGAAGTTTTAAGACCAGTTTCGCCTCGTCATAGTTCTCGTTGAGGTCGATATCCGGCAGCGCCGCGATCACATTATGTCCGTCAATGAGAAAAGGCATCGTGTCTATAACCTTACCAGAATTCGACGTCACAACAAGCATTTTCGCCCTGCTGAGGATCCGACTCCGATTCTCGGTATAATCCAAAGAAACGCGGCTTTCTCTGAAACCTCAGGCTTTGAATTTCGTAGTAGAGTATGACCCTAGTAGGTGTGGCGATGACCCTGTGTGTTTTCAGCAATTTGAGGAGGACCGATGAAAGACGGACAGATGCAAAAGTCAGATCCGAACAATAATCCCAGGGACTTTCTAGCCTGGTTCAGGGAGTTTGCCTATCAATTGCTGATCTCCTGGCAATTGATCTGGGATCAGCGAATACCGTTAAGCAATAAATTGCTGCCTCTGCTCGTTCTGGCCTATATTCTATCTCCGGTCGATATCCTGCCTGATGCGTTCCTGGGACCCGGGCAGTTGGACGATTTGGCCGTGTTCCTGTTGGGGTTGAGGCTCTTCGTCTCCCTGGCGCCACCGGCAATCGTTGAGGAGTATCGCAAGCAATTGGGCCATGTGAGCCCGGGTTCTCAGGCGTCAACGGACTCATTGGAGGGGGAATCACCCGTCATCGATCTGGATGCGCGGACGCCATCAGAGGCCCGGAACCGGGGCGATGGGGGTTCGTCCGGGGCGTCCGACGACCGCCGTTTTTCCGGCGAAGGGTCCTCCGAGCGTGAAACCCCTGATTGAGTGCGTTCCCAATTTCAGTGAGGGCCGGCGACCTGAAGTCGTCCGAGAGATCGTCGATGCGATGCGTTCGGTGCGCGGGACCTGGATCCTCGACGTGCAATCGGACCCGGATCACAACCGCTCCGTCGTGACGATGGTCGGGACGCCCGATGCTCTGCCGGAGGCGGCGTTTCGGGGTATTGAGGTGGCTGCGACCCGTATCGATATGGAGACCCACCGAGGCGTTCACCCACGCCTCGGTGCTGCGGACGTGATACCCTTCGTGCCGGTGCAGGGGGTGACGATGGCGGAGTGTGTGACGCTCGCCCGGGACCTGGGCGCACGCGTGGGGGAGGAACTCCGCGTGCCCGTTTATCTCTACGGTCACGCAGCCCTGCGTGCGGACAGAGTCAGGTTGGAGGAGATCCGCCGGGGGCAGTACGAGCAGCTCAAGCGGGATATTCACGTCGATCCGGACCGCGCGCCCGATTTCGGGCCGAGCGAGGTGGGGAGCGCGGGTGCAGTGGTCGTCGGCGCCCGTCCCTATCTGGTCGCGTTCAATGCCTATCTTGACACCGACGAGGTGTCGATTGCGAAGAAGATCGCCCGCGCTGTCCGCCACTCCAGCGGCGGCTACCGCTATGTCAAAGCGATGGGGGTCCTGGTGGCGGGACAGGCACAGGTCTCGATGAACTTCACCGACGTTGAGGAGACCCCCCTCTACCGGGTGGTGGATACCATTCGGCGGGAGGCTGCCCGGTACGGCGTCTCGGTCACCCATACCGAGCTGGTCGGTATGATCCCGGAGGACGCGCTGATCGAAACCGCCCGCTGGCACCTCCAGATGGATATCTTCGAGCCCGATCAGGTGATTGAGCGGCGCTTGAGACAATTGGAGGGAATGCCCCCGGAAACGTTCCTGGACGCTGTGGCGGCGGCGGAGGCGACGCCGGGGGGCGGAAGCGTTTCAGCGATGGCGGGCGCGCTGGGGGCTGCGTTGGCGACGATGGTAGGTCGCCTTACGGCGGACCGGCCTCCCTCATCGGAGGCCGGGGAGGCGATGCGGGAGGCCGTTCGGCGTGCGGAAGATCTGCGGGCGGCGCTGACCCGACGTGTGGACGAGGATGCGGCGGCCTACACGGCGGTGATGCGAGCGCGGCGCCTTCCCCAACGTACGGAATCCGCGAAACGCCAGCGACGGGAGGCTATTGAATCGGCGATGGTTCAGGCGACCGAGGTCCTGTTGGGCACGGCACGGGCATCGCGCGATGCGCTGGACGTGATTGCTCTCGTCGTCGATCGAAGCAGCGTCCACGCGGTCACCGATGCCGGCACCGGGGCCTGGATGGCGCTGGCTGCCGTGCAGGGCGCTGCGCTGGCAATCCGGGCGAACGCACGCCTGATCGCGGATGCCTCGCGCGCCGAGGCATGGCGTCAGGAGGCCGAAGCCCGCGTCTCGGAGGCTCAACGTCTCAACGAGGAGATCCAGGCCAGGGTGATCGCAAGAGGACGTCTCGACTAGCCGACCTGCGCTTCGTAGATGGGATTGACCGTGTCGCGCACGGTCTGCAGGAACTCCGGATCGTCGAGAATCACAAACTCCAGCTCTCCACCCTCGGGCATCTTCTCCTCGAATTCGTTGAGCATGGTTTGGAGCAGTCGATCCTGGGCGCTGGCGGGCATCCCCTGATAGAGCTCGAGCCCGATGACCAGGCGTCCCTTCCGCGCCGGCATCTGGAGCTGAAAGAAATAGGCGGCGTCGATCGAGGGGTAGTTCGCCAGGATTTTGGAGAAGGCCTCGATCCAATCATCGGGGGGATCCTCCGGCGGCGGAGCGATCATCACGGTGGTCCCCTCGGGGATGGCCTCGGCGTCCGCAATCGGGGTCGGGGTCTCTCCCTGGGCCATCGCCACGAGTTCGGCGCGCCCGATGCGGGTCCGTGCCGGGCCGGCGGGGTTGATCACCAGCACCGAGACCGGGTTATTCACCCCCAGGGCGAGGAGGTCCGGAGCGTGCATCCCGATCGTGGGGGGAGGCTCGGGCTGCCAGTTGAGGACCGCATCCTCGTCTGTGAACGCGATCAATACCGAGGCCCCGGCGTCATTCTCGAAGGCCATGATTTGGGACTGATCGGGGTCTGCTGCCTCGGCGTCGCTCAATTCATCCTCTTCGGGTTCGATCGTGGGCACGATCAGGATGCTGTCCTGTAGTGCCCGGTAAAAAGCGGTGCGCGCCTGGGGATCGGATTCTGTCGAGGCCAAGGCTTTCATCCCATCAACAAGATCGGGATTGGTAATCTCTGCGAGGTGCTCTGGAAGGTGCTGGGTCGATGCGCTCATACTCACTCCTTTTGGGCCATTCTACGCGATGCTTCTTGATCCTTTTCGGGGCGAATTCGATTCTATTGTACCACACCGTTGGGTTGGTCAATGGGTAGTTTATATTTTTGCGGATGGACGTTGTCTGATAAAGCCCTATACTTGCGTTGCGGAATCTTTACAAAGGCACCAAAAACGGTATACTAATCTGTGGTTTTTGAGATAATTGACAGAATCTTGTGAGGCGCAGTCTGCATTGTATGGAGAATGTCACGTATGGTTGAGCAGGATATTCAGTTAAGTCAACCCAGGGAGACCGTACAGGTCGTGCTTCCCGATGGTCGGACGTTTGAAGGATCCAAACACACATGTCTGGAGGCTTTCATCCAGGCGGCCTTTCCGGACTCTGAAGTTCCTTATATTGCCGCGTTGGTCGATGGGACACTCCGCGAGCTGACCTATGAGATAAGGCGGGACTGTCAGGTGACGCCCATCGATCTCTCACAATCCGACGGCGTCCGCATTTACCGGCGGTCCCTGGCGTTTCTTATGGTCGCGGCAGCGCACCGGCTTTTCCCTGGCATTGCGATCTTTGTCGATCACTCCCTGCCGTATGGGGGCTATTACTGTGAGGTTCGGAATCGGGAGCCTTTCAGTGAAGCAGAGCTAGAGGCGCTGTCCGAGGAGATGCGCCGGATTGTCGAGGCCGACCTGCCCATCATTCGCGAGATTAAGCCGTTGGATGAGGCCCTGGAGGTCTTTCGAGAGCGGGGCGAGCTGGATAAGGTCGCCATCTTTCAGACCCGCGATCGCAAGCGGAAAGCGTACCTGCGTCTGTACGGGCTGGATGGTCACCGCGACTATTTCCACGGTTATATGGTTCCAAGCACGGGCTACCTTCAGTTCTACCGACTGCTTCGGTGGGAGAATGGGTTCATTCTCCAGTTTCCACGGCGCCGCGAGCCGACGCGACTTCAGGAGCCGGTGCCCTATCCCCAGTTGAAGCGGGTCTTCCGGGAATACGGTGAGTGGCTGCGCTTGTTGGATACCGAGCACGTCGGCAAGCTCAATCACGCCAATGAGATGGGCCGGATGCGCGAGATTATCCTCGTGTCGGAGGCGCTTCACGAGCGGGGTATTGCGAATATCGCCCAGCAGATCTGGGAACGGCGTGATAACGTCCGGTTGGTGCTAATCGCCGGACCTTCCTCCTCGGGCAAGACCACGTTTGCCAAGCGTTTGGGCGTTCAGCTTTTGGCCCACGGTATTCGTCCCTTTGCCTTGGAGCTTGACAATTATTTCGTCAACCGGGCGGATACGCCTCTCGATGAACACGGTGAGTACAACTTCGAGGCGCTGGAAGCGTTAGATGTGGAGCTTTTCAACCAGCATCTCCAGGATCTGATGCAGGGTGAGATGGTGCAACTTCCGCACTTTAATTTCTATACCGGCAAGCGTGAGGCGGGACCCCGGGTTCAAATTGAGACCGATCAGGTTATTATCGTGGAGGGAATTCACGGTCTGAATCCTGAACTGGTCTATACCCTGGAGGACGATATTCTCTTCCGCGCCTATGTCTCCGCGCTGACCCAGCTCAACCTCGACCGCCATAATCGTGTGCCGACGACGGACACCCGCTTGATTCGGCGTATTACGCGGGATGCGCGGACCCGGGGGTACACGGCCACCGAGACGATCCAACGGTGGGAGAGCGTCCGCCGGGGCGAGAAGCAGTATATCTTCCCCTATCAGGAGTACGCCGACGTGATGTTCAATTCCGCGTTGGTCTACGAGATGGCGGTGCTCAAGCCGTGGGCCGAGCCGTTGCTGCTGCAGGTCGAGCCGGATTCCAAACAACGGGTCGAGGCCAAGCGGCTGTTAACGTTCCTGCAATGGTTCCAGCCGGTTGACAAAGCACTCGTGCCCGACAACTCGATCTTGCGTGAGTTTGTCGGCGGGTTGGCACTTGATGAACTTACCTGGGATTGACGTTGACCTCGGAAACACTCTGTCCCGAATGTGGTGAACGCGTTCATGAACCCGGTGCGCTCTGTCCGCACTGCGGTGCCTCGCTGTCGTCTGAGGATGACGAAACCCCGACACGGAGGCGCCGGCGCCTCTGGATGCGACTGCTTCTCACGCTTCTGGGATTAGCGCTTTTCGTTGGCGTTTTAGCCGCTTCAGCTTACGCTGGTATCTACGTGGGCGAGCGCGATCGCCAGACCCGGCGCGAAGCCGTGGTGGAAAGCCACTATCGGGCGGGGATTGAGGCGCTGAATGAGGGCAATCACGAGCGGGCGGTCGCGGAGTTCAAATACGTCCTGCAGCTCAATCCCGATCACCGCTTAGCCGAGCAAGGATTGGTCGAGGCCAACACGCGACTTGTGGTCAAGCCTACGCCCACGTTGGAAGCGGCGATCTCCCTGGCGGAGCAGCTCCTGATACAGGCCGAGGCCTCGTACGAGGAGGAGGACTGGGTCTCGACCGCCCGGACCTTGACGCAGCTTCGGGCGCTCGACCCGGACTACGAGCAGGCAAGCGTCGAGGAGCTGCTCTTTGTCAGTCTCTACAATGCGGGCACTCACTACCTCGGCGAGGATAACCTCGAAGTGGGAATCTCCTATCTGGATCAGGCAATCGCGCTGCGCCCCTTGGACGCCGATGCAGTCAATCAGCGCAATCTAGCGGCCCGCTATCTGGACGCACTCAACTACTGGGGGGTCGATTGGGAGCTGTGTATTGAACGTTTGAAGGCCCTTCACGCCCTTGCCCCCGATTATAAAGACGTCACGCAGCGGATTTACCGCGCTTATATCGCCTACGGCGACACCTTGATCGCGCAGGGCGAGAGCTGTCCCGCCGAGATGCAGTACAGTCAGGCGCTCCGGATGTTCAGCGCTTCAGAGCTTGAGGACAAGCGGGCCGATGCCGCTCAAACCTGTCTCGTTGCGACCCCTGTGGCTGTCAGCGGCACCCTGCCCATCAACACACCCCAGCCCATCGAGGGATTTGCCCGCGGACGTCTGGCCTATCCGGTCTACAACAACCAGATGGGCACTATCCTCCTCTATGCGCTCTATGCGGACGGGCGTATTATCCGGGTTGCGGATGGCGCAGACCAGCCCTCCTGGGAGTGGAATACGGGCCGGATGGTTTACCGCGACCGGACCACGAATGCCATCCGTCTGATCCTGCCGGAGGAGGGGGTGCCCCTGGATCTCTTGCCGCCGGATGGACAGGCCTGGCCCACGCTGTCGCCCGACAGCCGCCGACTGGCGTACGCGGTCGCCGGCGCTGATGGTACGTGGTCCGTTGTCATCGCTAACACCGACGGTACCGGCGAACCGAGACGGGTGGGGGCGGGCTGGGCGCCCACGTGGGGACGACAGGGCCTCCTCGCCTATACCGGATGTGGAAGCGACGGTTCGTGTGGGATCATCCTGGACAACCCCGACGACGATCAGCCCGGGACGAGGCTTACCGGCAGCGAACAGGATACGGCGGTCAGTTGGGCGCCGGATGGCAACTCCCTGGCGTATATGAGCAACGTTACCGGGAACTGGGATCTCTTTCTGCTGAGTCCGGAGGGCGGCGTGCAGCAGTTGACGTCTGAGTCCTCCGACGAGGGGCTGCCGGTGTGGTCGCCGGATGGATCCCAGATTGCCTTTATCAGCAATCGCAACGGTGGCTGGGCGATCTACGTGATGCCTGCTGGCGGTGGGCCGGCTAAACGACTTCTGGACCTCGGTGCGACGTTCCCCGGTTGGGAGAACCAGCGATTGTCCTGGGCGCCGTAGCATTCGGGGCTCTGCCCACGGCTGGTGCTGTCCCCGGTGGTAGATTACGAAGCTCTGAGTTCTCGGGCTTGACGAAAGTCAAAATCCGGGTATACATAGGGGTGCGTCGGGGCGTAGCGCAGTTTGGTTAGCGCGCACGGTTTGGGTCCGTGAGGTCGGC
>CAYMAQ010000044.1:0-4478 GCA_964388385.1 uncultured Anaerolineales bacterium
AATGTATCCCAGTCTCCACCGGTATCCTGCCAAATATTCCACAACTCCCGGACGTCCTGACCTGCCATCCGCCAGAACAGCGTGGCTCCGGCAGACGCGCCCAGATAATTGCATAGAAAATCGCGGATACGCCCCACGTCCAAAGGGCTCACCTCCACCCGATGGAGGTGATTCAGATCCATACCCATGTCGATCACAGTCGGATAGTCGCGGGTCCGACAAGTGATCGCAACGCTTTCGTTCGGGTAAGCCCGCAGCGCTTTACAGATGCGACTCACCCGCCCGGGAAAATCGTCCCGGGGCATCTCGTTCAATCCGTCCAGCAAGAGTACGAGCCGGTTGGCAGCACGGTAGAGGCGCAGATAGGGGGCAAGCGGGCCCAAGGACTGGGCCAGGTAGGCCTCAAAAGGCTCGTCCTGCATATAGCCACCCAGCGGGACCAGAACCGGCAGCGGATCGCGGGGATTATCCCGAGCCCTGGTGGCATAGTCGTGTGCCAAACGCCACAACGTCGTGCTCTTACCGCTGCCGGGCCCGCCCAGCAGAAGGACACGCCTGTAAGTCTTGACCGCGGAACGGAGATCGACCACCGATTCCCGTCGCACCTCGGCCTGCTCACCGTAACCGTGCCGGGCCAGAACCTCAAACTCCCGGGGGATAAAGGGCAGGGGCATATTCAACCGTGGGCCATCCTGAACCGAGGCCCGGACCTCTGCGATGCCCGCCAGGGGCGTATAATGATCCTGCCAATACGCGTACTGCTTCAGCAAGGAATCGAGATAAGATAACTCCTTATCCCGGACGTTCTCCCCCCGCACAACAATATTGCCGTCACCGCGAATGATGATGCTGCCGGCGCCGGCAGCTATGGCTTCATCGCCCTGGGCCACCGCGCCGTCGCCCTCAAGATACGCGTCCTGACGTTTCACGGTTCACCCTTCCTGACTTGATCGAGCCTCACCCGCCGATGCAGGCCGCTACAGACTCACAATCAGCGTCTCCATAGCACTATCGGGAACCAACCGCACCCCTTGCGCACCGGGTTCAACGTTTCCCCCTTCAACGGAGACCACACCATCGACACCGCGAAGGCAGATCGACCATGGCTTGGAAGCCCCGAGGGGCCTGACTGTGATCTCCGCTCCCTTCCGACTGACTGTCAAGCGCATTGCGGTCCCCCCATTCGCAGGGGGTACCGTCGTCGAGGTCTCAGCTCCGTCCTCCAGCGCGAAGACGTGGAAAGTGACCGCATCGGCATAATCATAATCCGGACGATCTTCAACAGCACCCATAGGGATCACGCAGTTGGGTTGGGCCAAAAGGGGGAGGGTCATAAAATCATAGGTCTCCCGTATCCAGCGACCACCTTCTAGTTGCTCATCGGTCAGCACATTTGTCCAGCGGCCCTCGGGCACGTAAACGTCAACGCTGCCGTCGTGGGTGAAGACCGGCGCTACCAGAAGCGAATCGCCGAGCATATATTGGAGGTCCAGCCTATCGCAGCCCGGGTCGTCGGGGAACTCCATTGACATTGCGCGGAGGACCGGCACCCCGGTCTCGTGCGCTTCGACCGCCGCACCAAAGAGATACGGCATCAACCGGCACTTGAGCCGGGTGAAAAAGCGCAACACGCCGACGGCCTCGTCATCGAAAAGCCAGGGCACACGATAGGAATTGGCGCCGTGTAATCGACTGTGCGAGGAGAGCAGGCCAAATGCACACCAGCGCTTGTAGACATCCGAGGAGGCCGTCTGCTCGAATCCACCCATATCGTGACTCCAGAAGCCGAAGCCGGACATCCCCAGCGACAAGCCGCCGCGCAGGGTCTCCGCCATCGACTCAAAGGTCGCGGTGGAATCCCCGCCCCAATGCACCGGGAACTGCTGGCTGCCCGCCGTCGCAGAACGCGCGAACAGCACCGCTTCACCCTCGCCCAACGCATCGGTCAATACGTCGAAGACAGTCTCGTTGTAAAGCAGCGTATAGTAGTTGTGCATCTTGACCGGATCGGATCCATCGTGATACACGACATCGGTCGGGATGCGCTCGCCGAAGTCGGTCTTGAAGCAATCTACGCCCATATCGACCAGTGCGCGCAGTTTGTCGCCGTACCATTGACGTGCCTCGGGGTTCGTAAAGTCCACAAGGCCCATCCCAGCCTGCCACATATCCCACTGCCAGACATCCCCGTCAGGCTGCTTCAGCAGATAGCCCTTTTCCATTCCCTGATCAAAGAGCCTGGAACGCTCCGCAATATAAGGGTTGATCCAGACACAGATGCGCAAGCCGCGCGCCTTGAGACGGGCCAGCATCCCCGCCGGGTCGGGAAACAGGTCCTTATCCCAGACGAAATTCGACCAGTGATAGGCCTTCATCCAGAAACAGTCGAAGTGAAAGACGTGGAGCGGGAGATCGCGCTCGGCCATGCCCTCGATAAAATGGGTAACCGTCGCCTCATCATAGTCCGTGGTAAAAGAAGTCGTCAACCAGAGACCAAAGGACCAGGCGGGAGGCAACGCAGGACGCCCGGTCAGCGCCGTGTAACGCGCCAACACCTCTTTAGGTGTCGGCCCATAGATAACGTAGTAGGTCAGCGTCTCACCCGGCACGCTGAACTGGACGCGCTCCACTTTCTCGGACGCCACCTCGAAGGAGACCTTTTCGGGATGGGCGACGAAAACCCCATAACCCCGATTGGTCATGTAAAAAGGAATGTTCTTATAGGCCTGTTCACTGGAGGTTCCCCCGTCGGCGTTCCACATATCAACGACCTGTCCGTTCTTGACGAAATCCGTGAACCGCTCGCCAAGGCCGTAGACGCACTCACCGACACCCAAAGAGAGTTCCTCCTTGATGTAACGGCGGCTCGCATACCCCTCCATAGCGGTAAGCGCGGTCAGGGCGCGGTCAGGTTGATGTTGAGAGGGCGCTACGTCGACAAAGCCTAACGCGCGCCAACCGCTGTGGGTCAGCACGCGATCTCCATCCGCTTCGTGACCGATAAACGCAACCTGCCAGTCCCCGGCTTTCTCGACCCGGACAGTCAGATCGCCGGTCGTAAGGGTCGCCGCGTCATGGGTGTTCGAGATCGCCACCTCCGGGACATCTTGCGCAAGAATCTCAAACATCGGTCCAACGTCCCGCCCACCCTTATAGTGGTGAGCTTCCACGCAGACGACGTTGGCCATCGGAGAGGAAAAGCGTGCCGTCATCACCGGCTCGTTAAGGGTATCGCCCCGTCCGGTCACCCGGTTCGTGGGGGCGTAAACGGTCAGGACGTCCTCCTCGACCTCGACATCGTAAACCTGCACCGCCTCGTGAGCGGTCAGCCCCGGTCGCATCTGCCAGTAACCATTTCTAAATTTCATCCCGTCCACTCCTTCGATCGGGCTAAAGCACGCCTGTGTCTCACGCCTTCGTCTCTGTCATCACCGCCACGGCGGCTTCGCTCAACGGCTCTCGCAGCGACCGCACCTCGAGCCCACCCTCTTCCATCCCCAGAAGCACGCCCCCAACCACCGGAGGAATCCGCAAGCGGGTGGGTTGAGCGCCCGGCGCGACGTCGCGGAGTACCGCCAACATCGTCTCGCCCAGCAGCGAACTGGCACCGAAAAGGCTCCCGATTTGGACAACTTCGAACGTCTCGTCTTCGAAGTCGAGCTGGCGCGCCACACCGATCGTCAGGCTGCCGAGTTCTCGACCCGCCCATCGAATGAGTTCGAGCGCGACCTCATCCCCGGCATCCGCCGTCTCAAAGATCAGGGGCGCTGCATCCGTACGGATTTCGTACCGTCCGACATAAACTCCTTCAAGCAAATCCTCAACGTCAGCCGCATCAGCGTAGTCGACGAACGCTTCCGCAAGCGCCGTGGTCGGGCCGCGGCGGGTAAAGGCTCGGGAGACCGCACAAACAGCTTCAGGCACGAGGGTGTCGGCCCCGCCATACTCACCAAGCATCGCCGCACCGCCGGTCGTATGTCCCAACCGCCCGTCGCGGTCGCGCCCCCAGCAGTTAGCCCCGGTCCCGGCGACGATGGCAAGCCCCCAACCTGAAGACGCGCCAGCCACCAAACCAAGCATCGCGTCATTGACAAGCGAGAAGGGTGCGTCCAATCCCAGGGAGTGAATCGCTGCCAGGTGAGGGGGGCGTTCACTTGGCCAATCGTACCCGGCGATGCCAAAACCCGCCCCCGCAACGTCTCCGGCTTGGATCCCCGCGGAGTCAAGCGCAGCGTCCGTCACAGCGTGCAGGGCATCCTGCAAGCCATCCCAGCCCACAACCTCATAGCTCCCAGCCCCGGCCCGACCGAGGCCGACCACGTTCCCTTGGTCATCTGCGACCAGAGCGCGGCTATTCGTGCCGCCGATGTCATATCCCAAGAAGTACTCCGTCATACCCTCCGCCTCCCAACTCTTGTTATCGTATGGATACGCGAAACAACGACCCTGTAAACCCATCTTACTCGCGACAGACAGGA
>CAYMAQ010000044.1:4578-19707 GCA_964388385.1 uncultured Anaerolineales bacterium
TATGGATACGCGAAACAACGACCCTGTAAACCCATCTTACTCGCGACAGACAGGATGCAAAGTCTGTGCCACAAAGATCATTTTTCGATGCGTCTACGGGGACCCATTATTCGAGCGTTAAAGCGACAACCGAGACCGCTTCCTCTGGCGCATCAATCGGACCTTGAATGGCTAAAGTCCCCTCCCCCAGTTCTAACGGCAACCACGTATCCGGCTGCCCTAGCAATCGAGCATCCGCGACCTGCAGTCCTACATCGGGGATCGCGAGCCTGCCGTCCTCGGGCCAATCGATGACGTGCAGATAGAGCATACCCGGCTTCACCGTACTGCGGCACCACTCCACGCCCTGGATCGGGCCGGGACGCGTGCCGTAGATCGACTCACCGTACGTACCGAGCCAGGCCCCCACGGCTTTAAGGCGATCGACGCTGGGTTCAGGAATCACCCCCTCGGCCGTCGGGCCTACATTGAGCAGGTAGTTGCCTCCCTTACTGACGATATCGACCAATTTTATGATCAACGCTTCCGCGGATTTCCAGTTGCGATCGTTTGTTTTGAACCCCCAGGTATCGTTGATGGTCGCTGGCGTCTCCCAATCAGCGTCAGGAGCCATATTCGGAATCCGATTATCCCCCGCCGAGGCGTAATCGCCCACCTGATTGCCGACCCGCCCGCTCACGAGGCAGTCCGGTTGTAGCTCGTGAACCAGATCGAGCAGGGATTGACTCTGCGCTTCCGTGATCGATCGCGGGGTATCAAACCAGATGAGGCCAATGGGACCATAGTTTGTCAAGAGCTCCTTGACCTGCGGTTTGACGTAATGCTCGAGATACTCCGCAAAGTCCTTTTCTTCCGGGTCGTAATCCCAGTCATTGCCCAGGCCGTCCGGATGATGCCAGTCCTGCGATTGCGAATAGTAGAAGCCCAACCGGATGCCCTGACGCCGGCATTCCTCAGCCAGTTCGGCAAGCGGATCGCGACCGAACGGTGTCGCGTCAACGATTGTATAGTCGGTGACGTCGGAATCAAAGAGACAGAACCCATCGTGATGTTTGGCGGTGATGACGAGATATTGCTGGCCCGCGGCCTTGGCCAGGGAAACCCACGCTTTTGCGTCAAACTTGACCGGATTGAAGTCTTGGGTCAGCGTTTCGTACACCTCAACGGGAATGCGCGCCCGATACATAATCCACTCGCCAATCCCGGGAATCTCATTGCCCTCCCACACGCCCGCCGGAATTGCGTAGAGGCCCCAGTGAATGAACATTCCGAACTTTGCATCACGCCACCAGTCCAACCGGCGGTCCGACCTGGCCTCGGGACGCTGACTGCGGCTCGTCGCGATGGCTGGTTGCGACTCAAGACGATCCAATGCCCAGCGGATAAGATACTCCACGGCCTCGGATTGATTCGACCCATACCGTTTGACGACCTTCTCCAGTCGCGCTGCCAGTGGCTTCGATAACGCGATCTCTCTTCGCCCTTCCTCCGTGTTCTTATCAGCCATGCCCATTCTCCTATCTGCCTCGGCTATACCCGATGTTCATCATACCCCATCACCTAATCCAACTCTATCATCACTTTCATGTACTTGCCGTCCGAAGCCTCGATGGCCTCATACGCATCAGGATATGCCCGGAAGTCAAAACGGTGCGTAATCATCTCCTCCAGATGCATCCTACCGCTCTTGACAAGGTCAATCGCACGCTCGTAATCAGAGCGCTTATACATCAGGGTGCCGGCCAGATTGAGCTCGTGATCCTGAACGAGGCCCAGATCGACCCGCGGTTTCTCACCAAACACCCCGACGACGACAATCGTCGTACCCTTTCGCGCGTTCTCAATGGCCTGGTCGATGGTCTCCTGGACGCCGACGCACTCCAGGATGAGGTCGGCGCGATCCGGTCCGAAGACTCGCAGGACCGCATCCGAGAGATCCGCTTGATGCGTGTTGACCACGTGTTCCAACCCACACGCTTGAGCCTTAGCCAGCTTGTAATCACTGATGTCCGTATTGAGCACCGCGCTGGCCCCGGACGCTTTGGCAACCTGCCCGACTAAGTTGCCGATGGTCCCGGATCCGAGCACCAGCACGTTCTTACCCTCGACGTCGCCGCCACGCCGGAGCGCGTGGACCGCCACAGACGTCGGCTCGATCATCGCGGCCTCGTCCATAGAGACAGAGTCCGGGATGGTCAGCACCTTATCCGAGGCAACCGCAAAGTACTCGGATGCCGCCCCGTCGGTCTGAAAACCCATCACCTTCAGAGAATCGCAAATGTGGTACTTCCCGTGCCTGCATTGGTAGCACGTGCCGTCGACGACCTGGGGCGTGAACGTCACGGTATCACCGACCGTCAAGCCCCGAACTCGACATCCTATCTCCACAATCACGCCGGAGACCTCGTGTCCTTGGACGACAGGATAGTCCGTGTATGGATGGGTTCCGTGGTAAACGTGGATATCCGAGCCGCAGATACCGATGCGTTTGACCTCAATGAGTACCTGATCCTCTCGAATCTCCGGTCTTTCGACGTCGCGAAACACAATAGCCCCGGGTTCTGTCATCACTGCCTGCAGCATATACGCCCTCCTTGTATCAAAGATACCACCCCTAGTCCGTTCCAGACACCGCTGTCCACACTCACTCAGCCTCGATAACTTCCATCTCGGCAAACTGCATCGCGTAGCCGTCATTGGCTACGGCACCGAGGCGGGTCGCGATCACACGAATGAACCGATATTCGGCCGCGGGAAAAGTAAAAACCTGCGCCCGGCGCGGGGGATCGCCCTGATCATAGGCTATATGGACTGCCAAATCTGTCCAGTCATCCACCGCGGCATCGGTCGCCCCCTGGATGCTGAAATCTATCGGAAATCCCAGACCCTCGTGCCACGCATCATCGCGTGGATAGAGAACGACCGTATCGACCCGTGCGGATTCACCCAGATCGACCTGGACCCACGCCTCACGATCGGGCGTAGCGGAGAAATCGCTCGACCACCCCATCGTGTTCGTCAGGCTGTGCCTGTTCTCGTCCACCAGGATCTCGGGGGCCCACCCGTTGATCGGCAGCGTCGAGCTGGCCGCCACCGGTTTTGCAGCAGCGACGTTGCGCGGAGGCAGCGGGGGCGGCGACACAACCGGCCCCGGCGTGGGAGACATGTCGGTTGGCTCAAGTAGGATCAGCATCACGCTGTTTGGAGGCATAGTGTACCGATGCCGGAAACTGTCCGCCGCCGGGAGAATACGACTCTCAAGAGGCACCAGCGCCTCCGACGGCCCCACCGGATACCCGCGCAATCCTGCGGCGTAATCCCGGTAGTAGTTAGCGTGCTCGGCGTCAATGCGATAGAGGGTCACCGCGACGTTATGCCCATCATCCAAATACGGCAGATCGCTCACGGTCAGATCCAGCGTGCGTGCCTGATCCCAATAGTTCCAAGCCAGCACCTCCGCGCCTCGGGTCGCGCTGTCGCGAGTTGCCATAGCGTAGCTGGCTCGATTGGCAGCGTTCTCCCCCTCGACCCGCACGTCGACCCGCGTATCGCCCAATTTCGAGATCATCTCGAAGAGATTATACACAGCCTTTCGGTGATAATTGACCGTGAGCAGACCGAGATCGCCACTGAAGATCTCCTCAGGCTTAAACCCCTCGATTGGAGAAAAGAAAAAGGTCCGCTTGACACTCGGATACTTGAGCAGATTCGAGAGCCTTACCGCGACAGCCGCCGCGCCTACGTGCGTATCCGAGGGCGCCCCAGGACCGGTCGTCAGACTCGGGGTGAGATGCCACTCGGTGACAAAGATATCCCGGGGCGCAAGATCGTAAGCCTTTAGCATCGATTCGACCGCGTCTACGTTCCAGTCCCACGTATAGGGAGGGTAGCCATCTCCATCCGGATCCGCATAATCGTGATAGGAGACAAAATCCAGGGGGACCTCGGGATGCGCTTGGATGTGAACGAGAAGCGGCTGCAGCTTACCGCCCGGCGACCCGACCGAGCTATCGGCTGCACCCCCAACCCGGGCTGTGGGGTCCACCCGCTTGATGGCCCGGGCTGTGGCAGCATAAAGCTCAACGTATTGCTGGGGACTTCCCTGGAAAAAAAAGCCCAGGTCCGGTTCATTCCAGACCTCCCAATGCAGCCCCGTATAACCCATGCGCTTGAAATGGGTCACATACGTCTCGACCACTGTGGCCCACTCATTCAGATCCGCAGGCGGGTGCTTCTCCGTTCCCTTGGGAGCCAGCTCGAGCGGCTTATAGGAAAGACACATAAGAGGTTCCATCCCGGCTTGAAAGATCGGAACGATCGCGCGATTCAGACGGGAGAAGTCAAATTGAAGGTCGCCATCGGAGTCCCGCCAGACCACCCGGTAGTACGTGTCATCCACAAGATGGTCCATTCGGATCATCTCGAGGTCAATCGCGACCATCTCATCCAACCCATCGGCCAACCAATTATAGTTCGAGAGCGGCACGTATCCACCCACCGATCCGTTGAGCATCCGGGATGCATCGAAAGCACCTGTGTCCATCGAGTAGTTCACATCGACCGTCAGCGGGCGCAGCGGGGTCAGCGTAGGGGTCGGCTGCAGGGTAACCGTCGGGGGAAGAGGGGTCGCCGTCTCTGCCGGTTCCGGTGTTTGGGTCTCAGTGGGTGGCACCTGCGGGCTCGAAGACGCCGTGGAGGTTGCCCCGTTCGCCAGGGGTGAAGCTGTCGGTGATGCCACACGGGGGGTCGCAGTCGGCGTTAGAGTTAAGGGCGGTCGGACGACCGAACAAGCGATGATCCACACAATCACCGCAAAGACGAATAATAGTCTTTTTAGTCGCAAGATACTTCCTTTCTGGTCATAGGGGCAACAATCGATCGCTGCCTGCAAAATGGTATTTTACCATAGGTGATCAGGAAACCAGGATTTGAGATTGGATAAGCCATATATAAATCACCTTTATAAGGAAAGCCTTGCTATTGAAACCTGATTCTCGTATCATGATACTCAGTCCTTATCCTTAGAGATCCAGACACGCCGATGGCTGATGATGATGGGAGAAAACGATGAACGAAGATAACGTGGGAACCCTGGACCGATCCAAAACATGGCAGAACCTTACCGTACTGGCCCCGATTGTATCCGGATTTCTATTGCTGACGGGATGGATCGTCAGTCTCAGAATGGGCGCGGGAACGCTCTCTACCGCGCTTTATATCGGAGCGCTTCTAACCGGCGGTTACTTTTTTGGGCGCGAGGCACTTGAGGAATTGATCACAGAGCAGGAGATCGGTATCGACCTCCTGATGGCAGTTGCCGCGGTCGTCGCGGCACTGACGGGGCAGATTGGCGAGGGGGCGATGCTCGCCTTTCTCTATTCGATCAGCGAGGCAGCCGAAGAGTACACCGAAGACAAGACCCGAGCGTCTATTCGCTCGCTTATGTCCCTGACGCCGTCGAAGGCTCTGGTACGCCGGAACGGAACCGAACGGGAAATCCCGGCAGAGGACATCGAAATTGGGGATATCTTTATCGTCAAACCCGGTGAATCCATCCCGACCGACGGTGAGGTGCAGACAGGCAGAAGCAGCGTCGACCAGTCACCTGTCACCGGTGAAAGCGTACCGGTGGACAAGGCGCCCGGCGACATCGTCTTCGCGGGCACGATCAACGGCACGGGAACGATGGAGATCGAAGCGACCAAGACCTTTGCCGATAACACCATCAGCCGCATCATAGCTATGGTTGAGGAAGCCCGCGAGCGGAAGGGAACGAGCCAGCGCTTCATTGAACGTTTCGGCGCGCATTACAGCCCTGCGGTACTCCTTGTAGGGATATTGGTCGCCGTCGTGCCCCCCACACTGCTGGGAGCCGCGTGGTCCACGTGGATCACGCGGGCGACCGTGCTCGTTGTTTCAGCCGCGCCCTGCGCCCTGGTCATCTCGATTCCAATCACGCTGGTAGCGTCATTGGGCACCGCGGCCCGTCAGGGTGTGCTTATCAAAGGCGGGATTTACATCGAGGAACTGGCAAAGGTCAAGGTGATCGCGATGGATAAAACCGGAACGTTAACTTCCGGGGAGCCGGAGGTCACCGATGTGCTCTCGCTACACGAAAAGGAAATCGGGCAGGCGCAAATCCTGGCGCGGGCCGCCGGTGTTGAAAGCAGAAGCGAACATCCATTGGCCCAGGCCATCCTTCAAGAGGCGGAGTCTCGAGGCATCTCGATACCGCACGTGCGAAATTTCCAATCCCTGCCGGGTGCCGGTGCGTCCGGACAGGTCGAGGGTCGACCGGTACTCGTCGGTAATCCCGACCTCTTTTCAATCTCACCTGGAGACGACGGCGAACTGGCCCAGACCATCGACCGACTCCAGCGGGAGGGGAAGACCGTCATCCTCATCGGGGAGCAATCCAAGACCCATCCATCGGATCCAACGATTCTGGGCCTGATCGCAACACGGGATCGTATTCGCCCTAACGCCCGGGACGCCATCACCGCCCTTCACGAGAAGGGAGTGGAGAGGGTCGTGATGCTCACCGGTGACAACGACCGGACGGCACAAGCGATTGCCCGTGAGCTGGGCATCGATGAGGTCTATGCTGACCTGAAACCGGAGGACAAAGTCGAAAGAGTCCGCGAGCTTGTCCGGCAGTACGCTCACGTCGGTATGGTCGGCGATGGGGTCAACGATGCCCCGGCCCTAGCCGAAGCCTCGGTGGGCATTGCGATGGGTGCTGCGGGTACGGACGTTGCGTTGGAGACGGCTGACGTGGCCTTGATGGGTGACGACCTCGAAGCCCTGGCCTATGCACTTGAGTTGGCCCAGCGCAACCAGACCATCGTCAAGCAGAACTTGATGCTCTCGGCCATCGTGATCATTGGATTTGCGCTCGGGGGTACGGCGGGTATCTTCAGCCTGCCGGCGGCGGTCGTGGGTCACGAGATGAGTGAGTTTGTGGTTATCGCCAACGGATTGAGAATGCTGCGAAGCTGACTCTTTGCGACCCGTCCCCGGCACTCTCGCACTGCGAGAGTGCCGGGGACGGGGGTCTTTGGAGATCCTAGAACTCAACGCGAAGGGTCAGAATCTCACGCCCTCGCACAGGCATCCGTATAACGCCTTCATCGCCAACCGACAACTCCCTGATGTCCCGCTCCGCCAGGTTACAAAGCGACACGCGGGACGGATTCTTGAAGGGCCGGAGGACGGCTTCGCGATCCTCGGCATCCGCGTTCCACATCCTCACGATAAGCCCATCACCCTCCTCGGGCTTTTTGATCGCACTGATCACCATCGTCTCCGGGGAGACGTCGAAAAAGCTCATAGTCGACGGCATCTTACCGTCGTGCGCGGGTGTCGGCACGGCACGGAACGGTCCGCTGAATGCGTAGGCTTGGGTGAAAGCCTGCTGCCACCCACCATGGTGGGGCACCAGTGCATAGTGAAAGGTATAGGTGCCGTGGCACTGCGCCCCGGGCGTGGGCAATCCGGGCCCCGCGTGACCTTTGCGCACGGAGAGGTCAGCACGGGAGAGCCACCCCACACACCGCAGCAACGTCAGGGCCATTTCAGATCCTGTCTCGGTACGCAGGACCTCGACCTCAGGCAAGCCTTGATTGGCAAGGAGCAACCCGACCTCGCCATCACTCACATCTGACCACGTGCGCTGAGGATGGGTACCGATTGGCTCCTCGACCCAATCCGCCGTATCGGTCGGCAGATCGAGGGAGCGGGTGATCACGTCCATATGGCCCTCGGCATCGAAGGTGTCGACCTGAGCAGGAACCGGGAAATGAACCCGCAGCCGATGATCGGACGCGACGTTGGTCACGGTGGTCTCGATCTCAACCCGCGGAACCCCGGTGGTCAGCGAGATTCGCGTCCTGATAGGGAGCTCGATGACGTCCGAACTACGCTCGTGGCGCGTCTCTCCCAGACCGACCGGGATCTGATAAACAGAGGCAACCTCCAGCGTCTGACGGTCTGAACCGATGTCAATCTGGGACACGTGAGGTCCGTCCGAGGGGGACTCGATCGTGACGTCATTTTCTACCGGGCAGAAGTTATACTCGTCCCCACGATCTCCTACATCAACGAAACGGTTAAGTCCAGGATAGCGCACGCCGGTTGCCCTGTCCTCAAGGGTCAACGTACCGTCATCCGCGACCGCAACGCGTAGATAGTCATTCTCGATCACGTTGAATTCGAGATCCCGAGGTCCGAAATCCGCAGGTTCGGCAGCCCGAATCGTATAGCTGCGATAACCGACACCCGGGACGTCCTCAGCGACGAACGCGCACGCGATTGTTTCTCCCCGATGGACCAGAATATGCACCGTCTCAATCTCCGGATCGTTAATAAGATCCATCAGTTCTGACCGTCCATGTTCGATCGCTTCCAGATCCGTTGGGGCACCCATCCCCACCTTGATCTCCAGATCGAGCATCTCCCCACCGGCGGCGACCTTGATCTCGTGGATATCAGCCCCGTTGATCGTACGACCGCCGAGGTAACCGACCATACTGCGTACCCGCTCGACCTCCGCCGTGAATTCCCAGACAACGTCGCGCTGGCGATCCATCAGGTTCGGAACGAAGCTTTGACCCTCTTTCGTCTCAAGGACAACGGACTCCGCCTCCTCGGGGATAGGAATCCGGGTGGAGACCCAATCCGTGCGCGTCCGGGTGCTGGGGTTGAAGACGACGACCGACGGCGCATCCGGCGTGCGGACCCACGCGGCCAGCGCTTGCAGGTTCCGGCTGGTAAGTTCCTCGCCGATCTGGTCCACCCAATCAAAACGGATATCCATCTCACGGTGCACCTGATCCACGCTGCAGCCGCAGATCGAATCGTGAGGATGATTCTGGAGCAGGTAGTGCCACGCTTTCCGCACGAGGGCCGATTGATCGGTGAGTTCCAGCGGCGCGCCGAGCGTCTCTGCCAGCGCAACTGCCGGTTCGGCCCACGAGGTCAGCAGCGTCTCAGCCGCGTGATTGCGTTGTTTGATCCACATCCGCGTTGAGAGCACACCGGGGAGCAGGGGCGCCTTGGCAGGATCGCGCATTTCGCCGCGATGCGTGTTCAGGTCAGGATCGGCGTCTCGAACAGCCTCCACGAACTGCGGAAGCGTCCCATGCCGAATCTCAACCTCCGGAAGGGCCTCATCAGCGACCTCGATCAATCCAGGCAGCTCGGACTGCGGTTCAACGTGATCGGACCCATTCATCGCCAACAGATGGGGCGTCGTTGCCGTGGGGGTCAGAGCCTCCACGATGTGCTTCGTCCGCCCGATAAAGGCTTGAGGGTCTAGGGGCATATTTGACGCATTGCCGTAGCCGTGCTGTTGATGGATGACCAGAATATCGGTACCGTCGGGTGCCTCCCACACGAACTCATTCTTCACGCCGCTGACGCCGCGCCAGAAGGCCATCGCATCGATATCAAAGCCGCGCAGGATCTGCGGCATCTGGCTGATGTGTCCAAAGGGATCGGGAATGTTTCCCACGTCCATACGCCGCCCGAAGCGATCGCAGGCCGCAGCCCCCACCAGGAGGTTACGGATCGTCGACTCGGGAGAGACCAAAAACTCATCCGGCAGGATGTACCAGGGACCGATCAACAATCGACCCGAGCGTACGTACTGCTCCAACTTAGCTCGTTTTTCCGGACGCACATCCAGATAATCGTCGAGAATGATCGTCTGACCGTCGAGCATGAAGTACTGATAGTCAGGATTCTGCTCGAAAATATCGAGCAGCTTGTCCACCAACTGCACGAGCCGAATGCGATACTCCTGGAATGGCTGGTACCACTCACGGTCCCAGTGGGTGTGCGAGACAAAGGTTAACGTCTGTTCAGTCAAGTTAACGTCCTTTCTGTTGATGTCGTAGTGGGTTTACAAACCTAGAAGGAGAGCAGGCACTGCCAGATGAAGCTGTTAGCCAGCGCGTCAATGTCTTCCCAGACGCGTTGGACGAGATCGGCATCGCCCGTAATCTGGGGGAGCTCCTCCCGTCTCGTCTCCCACGGAACGCATACGCCCGGCTGGACCTTCAGATCTGACGTGTCAGGCATCCCGTAATCGTCACCGAAGACTGCGTCCTCCGCCGGCGCGACGGTTGGGTCGACGGAAGCCGGCTGCGAGGATCCGGAGTCATAGACACCGTATTCCCGCGTAAACTCGGTCATCGCCCTCAGGTTCTCGATGGACGTGTCGTTCTGCATAATAGCACTGGCATCCATAATGTAGCCGCCATCCGGCGCCACCTCATCGATAATCTTTTTGCATACCCTGCGTACATCATCAGGGCTCTCATACGCGAGCGTGAAGTTGGGAACCCCACCGCTGAGGCAGAACTTGTCCCCCAACACCTCGTGGGTCTTGAAGATATCGCCGCGGTCGACGTGATAGACGATGCTCCGGTCGGGGAGATCGCGGAAGCTCTCGAGATGGTGCCCCCAATCACCCTCGGCGTAGAACAGGGTCTGATGCCCATTACGCCACAGATCCTCGATGATGGGCCGCGTCGTCGGCCAATAGTGAGATTCGAACTGTCCCTTCGAGACGAAGGGGATACAGCCACGGTGCATCCAGTACCCGATGGGAACCTGACTGCTGGGATCGGACGTGGTGAGGGCCGTGTGGTAAAGGTGGGGCATAAGCGCCTCGCACGCCGCCAAGACCTTGTCCGGCTGGTTGACCATATCCATAGTCAGACCGATGTATCCACGGAGTTTGTCAGCCAGAATGTCAAAGGGCGCCTTGAAAATGCCGGCAATAGCCGAGACGGTCCCGCACTCACTTCGCAGGCGCGCAACGTGCGGACCGTACGCGGCGAAGTAGTTGGTCATCGCCATCCCGCCCTTGACCAACGCCAGGTTGTTCCGGTAGGACGTCTCCGTGCCCATAGGCTTGATGCGCTCCGAGACCCTGGGAAGCCAGGTGTTGTAGAGGAACGCCGTGGGATCGTCGATGAGTGCGTCGTACTCATCGGCCTTCATAAACGCATCCTCTTCGCTGGGCTCCCGGTACTGGAATCCGTGATTAGGAGGGACCTGAATGCCGGGCACGCCGTAGTAGGTCAGTCCAATGGCTTGGGTCAGCCCGGTCCAAACGTAGACCATATTGGAGACCACGGCATCCCAGTCGAAGTCGGTCGCGCATTTCCGCGCTGCGATAAAAGCCTTGTTATAATCGTGGGTCACCTCCTGACAGGTAAACCCGGCGTACTTGGCCGTGAACTCCGCCACAAACGGACGGATCGGCACCATGTCGGGCTTCTCATTTCGCATCGCGGTCAGATAGCGGCTCAGTCGCTCCTGATAAAGCTGTTCCATATCCATAGGGTTCTCCTTCGTTATTTGAGATGGACACCCAAACACTCACTCGGTATCAACGATGAGCGAGAGAGTGACGTGATTGCGTATGACGCAGTCATCGTACATTGATCGACGAAAATGTGCAACTTCCCGACAATCCCCCTGCCCTCAGAGCCATTTGGTATCCTGTCCAACCCATGCTATATTGGATTGTGGTGCGGGGTTTGAAAGGAATGACTGAACCTACGACATAGTAAGGAGGCATCCTGATGAAACTCGGTTTTGTGAGCGCGATCCTACCCGATCTACCCCTGAAAGAAGTTCTGGCGTTTGCAGCGGAAGCCGGCTTCGACTGCGTGGAACTGATGTGCTGGCCGAAAGGAAAAGCTGAACGGCGGTACGCCGGTGTGACGCACATCGACGCGGCGGACTTCGATGCGGACAACGCAGCCGAGGTCAAGACCCTGACGAACAATTTCGGGGTCGAGATCAGCGGGCTCGGCTATTATCCCAACCCCCTGGCGCCCGATCCCGAGGAGGCGCAGGTCGCCATCGATCATATCAAAAATGTGATCAAGGCCGCCGCCATGCTCGAAGTCGGCGTGGTGAATACCTTCATCGGGCGCGATTGGACCCAAACCGTCGACGATAACTGGCCCCGCTTCGAGGAGGTCTGGCCCCCCTTGATCGCTTTCGCCGAAGAACAGGGCGTGCGCATCGGCATCGAGAACTGCCCGATGCTCTTCACGGACGACGAGTGGCCTGGGGGCAAGAACCTGGCCCGCACCCCGGCTATATGGCGCCGGATGTTCGAGGCGATACCCAGCGAAAACTTCGGACTCAACTACGACCCCTCCCATTTGCTCTGGCAGCAGATCGATTACGTCAAGCCCCTGTGGGCATTTGCGAACCGGCTGGTTCACGTGCACGCCAAGGATGCGCGGGTCGATCAGGAGAAGTTGGATGCCGTCGGCGTGCTCGCCAACCCGCTCGAGTTCCACACACCCAAGCTGCCCGGGCTCGGTGACATCGACTGGGGGCGGTTCTTCTCCGTGCTCAGCGACACTGGCTACGACGGGCCCGTGTGTATCGAGGTCGAGGATCGCGCGTACGAGGGATCGCTGGAGAGCCGCAAGGACGCCCTCCGCCAGAGCGCCCGGTATCTCAAGCAGTTCATGGCCTAGGGTGGATTCAAAACGATGACAGACGAACTCTACGCAAGCGTGGATCTCGGGGGCACCAAGGTGGCATGCGCCTTCGCGACGGCCGAGGGTGAGGTGCTGGCCGAGAAGACAATCCCAACGCACTCTCATGAGGGACCGGAGGCGGTGCTGGATCGCATCGCCGACCTGGTCAACGATCTGGCCGAGAAGACCGATACCCCCCCTGCGGCGCTGGGCATGGGCGTGCCGGGCCTGGTGGATATCAAGAACGGCGTGACCAAGTTCCTTCCCAACCTGCCCACCCAGTGGCGGGACGTGCCCGTGCGTGAGCATCTAGCTCCTCAGGTCGAGTGTCCCGTCTATCTGCTCAATGACGTTCGCACGGCGACGTTGGGGGAGCTGACCTACGGGCACGGCAAGACGGCGAACACGATGGCATTCTTCGCACTGGGCACCGGGATCGGCGGGGGAGTCGTCGTCGACGGCAAGCTCCGCCTGGGCCCCCTGGGAGCAGCAGGCGAACTCGGGCATCAGACCATCCTGCCCAACGGCCCCCGCTGTGGGTGTGGGAACGACGGCTGCCTGGAGACCCTGGCCAGCGGCCCCGCCATCACGGCCAAAGGCGTCTGGCTGATGCTGAGCGGGCGCGCCCCTCAGCTTTTCGAGATCGTGGACGGCGATCCGGGACAGATCACGCCCCGGGAGATGACCCTGGCGGCGGAAGCGGGCGATCAAGAGGTGCGGGAGGTTCTAATCCGAGCCGCCGAATACATCGGTATCGGCGTCGCCAATGTGGTGACAATCCTCCATCCCGATCTGGTCGTCCTGGGCGGGGGTGTCGCGGAGATCGGCCCCCTGCTCTTCAAGACGGTCCGCGATGTTGTGCGGCAGCGGGTGGGCATGTTCCCCACCGACGACGTGCGCATCGAGCACTCGATGTTGGGCGCAAACGCCGGTATGTTGGGTGGCGTGGCCCTGGCTGTGAACAATGGGCTGTTAGATTAGTCTCGACGAATCAAGCCGAGATAAAGAAAGGACACGATCCATGGACTATACGTATGAAGATATCGCTAAGATGATCGATCATTCGCTCTTGAACCCGACGATGTCGGTCGAGGATCTGGAATCCGGCATTCAGGTCGGCCTGGCGTACGACGTGGGGAGCGTCTGCATTATGCCCTACTATCTCAAGCGCTGTGCCGATCTGTTGGCCGGCAGCACGGTGAAAGCCAGCACGACCATCGGCTTTCCCCACGGTGGTCACACGACCGCTGTCAAAGTCGCCGAGGCGCAGCGGGCACTCGACGACGGATGCCAGGAACTGGACACCGTGGTCAACATCAGCAAGGTGCTCAGCGAGGACTGGGACTACGTCCGGGACGAACTCGCAGCGATCGTCGACCTGGCGCACTCCCAGGATCAGAAGGTCAAGGTGATCTTTGAGAACTGCTACCTGGAGGACGCCCACAAGATTCGACTCTGTGAGATCTGCGGAGACATCGGCGCGGATTGGGTCAAGACGTCCACCGGCTACGGCACGGGCGGCGCGACGTTCGAGGACCTGACGCTGATGCGCGAGCACGCGCCGGACCACGTTCAGGTCAAGGCCGCCGGGGGCGTGCGATCCCTGGACAAGCTGCTCAAAGTGCGTGAACTAGGCGTCACCCGCGTGGGCGCCAGCCGCACGGTGAAGATTCTGGATGAGGTCAAGGAACGACTGGGGATGTAGCATTGCAGTAGCAAACAGTGCCGGGGACTTCTCCAAACAGTGCCGGGGACTTCTGAAGTACGAAGTCCCCGGCACTGTTTGGACTAGGGAGACCCTAGAGCTTGCGCCCGTCGCGCCCGCCGCCTTCGCCGCTGTAGGGCATCCCCGGATCCCAATCCACAGGCGCGGGCGGATCGAACTCGTCGACCGGGAAGGTGACCTTGCACCGGTGGCGGCTGGAAACGTAAGCTCCCTCGCAAATCTCCAGGGCCAGCAGCGAGCTTTCAGGGATCGTGTAGTCCACGTCACCGCTGTCGATCATATCCGCCATATGTTCCAGATGACGCTGATGGGGTGTGCCGGGTCGTTCTGGCGGCACAAACATCTTCCCCTTTGGGAATTCGCTGTTCAGCAGGTGATACGCGTTTTCCCATCCCCAGAACTCGATCTGACCCGCCGTACCGATCAATCGGAAGAGGGTACCCTTCCCCTCACGATTCACCAGCACGTCGTCTCCGGTGTTCATCACCACGCGGATACCGCTTTGCGTCTGCGCGTACGTGACAGCCGTCGTCTCCACCTGCATCCCATCACGATAAGTGCGGGTGCTGGACTCACAGAGCGCCATCACGTAGTCCATCGGTTCGCACCCGGTCAGGTTAACGAAGAAGTTGAGCCAATGGATCCCCGCGTTGATGATATCCCATCCGGTATTCTGGATCTCGACCAGTTTCAGCGCCCCGATCTCACCCCGCTGAACGCGGTCGATGATCTCACACGGCGTCTGATTGACCAGCAGCCCATGCGGGACAGCCGTCGGAAGATTCTCGCGCTTGATCGCTTCCAACGTCCGCCGTCCGGACGCAGCCGTGTGCCCCAGGGGTTTCTCAACCAAAATCCCCTTCAGGGGTAGCTCCAGCGCATCGAGCGTGA
>CAYMAQ010000045.1:0-6439 GCA_964388385.1 uncultured Anaerolineales bacterium
GTTCGTCGTTCAGGCGAGTGTCACTTTCAGCGTCTTGATCTCGAAGGGCCGGAACGTCAGCGCCACCTGCGTGCGGTCGCCGCCCATATCCAGGGCCCACCGGGGGGTGTCGACCGGTCGCTCCATCAGGTTGACCTCCTCAACGGCCTCGGCGGCGAAACCCAGGTCCAGCGTCGTGCGGACTGCGCCCCCGCCGGCCTCGTAGAGCCGGATCACGATATCGTCATCGTCCTCGGCCTGTTTGACCGCCTCCACGACGATATGCGGGTCGTCCAGTTCCAGGAAACTGGCCTTGGAGGGCCCCATACCGGGATGGATATCAGTCTCCGTCATACGCAGCGGCACGTTGAGGTCGTAACCCTCCTGCACCACGCCGCCCTCGATGGGGTCGCCGGGGTGGACGTAGAGCGCGTAGGTGACCTCGTGATCGCTCTGGTCGGTGTAGCCCGGGTGCGGTTCGCCCGGCGCGACCTCGTCGTCGAGGTGGCGGTTGTCGCCGGGGTAGGGTGCACTGCGCAGCAGATCGAGGTCCATTACCCCATTCTTGATCTTGTGACCGTACTTCGAGTCGTTGAGCAAGGATACCCCGAAGTCCCGCTGGGAGAGATCGGCCCACTTGTGCGCGCAGACCTCGTCCTTCGCCAGGTCCCACGTGGTGTTGCTGTGGGTCGGACGGCAGATGTGACCGAATTGGATCTCGTATGTGGCCTCCTCGGCGTGGACGGCGATCGGGAAGCTGGTCCGCAGCATGGACTTGATCTCCCGCCAGTGAATGTGGGTGATGAAGTCGATGCGGGCGCTGCCGGCGGTCAGTACGATCCGCTGGGTGACCTCGGAGCAGCCCAGCCGGTAGGTCTGGGTGAGCACCGCCTGCGGGCCGTCGACCTCGGCCTCGGCGGAGACGAGGGCCATCACACGCGGTTGCTGCGCCGCATAATCCATCGGGAAGTCCCAAGCATCGCCAAGGTCGGTGTAGACCGCCAGTCGGTTGCCCGCACTGTCCGCTTGGAGCACCTCGCGCTCCAGCCGCTTGTCGTAGAGGGACGCGAGGCTGCCGTCCTCGGCGAACGCGGCGCGCAGGACGTCGTTCTCGAGCCGCGTCTCGGTCGCCGTGAGTGCCTCGTCGACGGCGGTCTCCTCCGCGGCGTCCACGACCGTGTAGCCCATCGATGGGACCTTGACCTGCTGCCAGCCGTCACGTGCGCGGATCCACGACGTGCGCGCCCACGGGAGGCTGTTGTGCACGACGACCGGCGCCTCGGTCTCCGACGTGTCAGCGTACTGGGCCAGGGCGGCGTCCTGCTCGTCGATGCGTTCCTGGACCTCTTTATACATTGCGGCGTACCGCGCCAGGCTCTCGTCGTAGACGCGCTTGATGGACGAGCCGGGAAGGATGTCGTGGAACTGGTAGAGGAGCACCTCGCGCCATATCGTCTGCAGACGTTCGGTGGGGTAGTCGGCGCCGGTGAGCGCGCCGGCGAGCACCGACGTCCACTCCAGGTCGCGCAGCGCCAGCTCCATCTTGCGGTTGTACCACTTGTTGCGCGCCTCGGTGGTCAGGGTCCCTTCGTGGCGTTCCAGGTAGAGCTCGCCGACCCAGGTGGGGAAACGGTCGGCCTCGGTCGCCCATTGGTCGAAGAAATCGGCGACCGACTCCTGGGTCACCGGGCTGAGCCCTGCCAGATTCTCGATCCGGTCGAGCCGCTCCAGGTGCTCCATGCCGGGTCCGCCGCCGCCGTCGCCGATGCCGTAGATCATCAGACTGTGGTGGGAGACGCCGCTTTCCTTATAGTTCTGCTCGATCTTCCGCACAGAGCGGGGCGCCGCCGGGCTGTTGTACGTCTCCTCCGGCAGCATATGCGTGAGCACCTGGGTGCCGTCCAAGCCCTGCCAGTGGAAGGAGTGGTGGGGGAAGACGTTGATCAGGCTCCACGAGAGCTTCTGGGTGGAGAAGTAAGGGACGTCGGCGAGCCTGAGAATCTGCGGGAGCGCAGCGGTGTAGCCGAAGACGTCGGGCAGCCAGAGGTAGTTGATCTCGCGGTCGAACTCCTCCTTGAAGAAGCGCTTGCCCAGGACGAGCTGGCGCACCAGGGCCTCGCCGCCGGAGACGTTGGTGTCGGCCTCGACCCACATCGCGCCCTGCGGCTCGATCCGGCCTTCGGCAACCTTCGCCTTGATCTTGTCGTAGAGGGTCGGGTAGTTCTCCTTCATCCAGAGGAAATACTGGGGTTGGCTGGCACCGAAGCGGTAGTTCGGATAGCGGTCCAGCAGATCCAGGACGGTGGCAAAAGTGCGCGCGCCCTTTCGCTTGGTCTCGCGGATGGGCCACAGCCATGCCAGATCCATATGGGCGTGACCGATGGCGCTGATCTCCAGCGCCGGGTCGCCGCCCTGCTGCGCGAGGAGCGGAGCCAGCCGCTCGCGAGCCTCCGCGGCGCGGGCCGCCATATCGTCGCCGAGTGCGTCGTAGAGCACGTGGGTGACGTTGCTCAGCGCGGTGCGCACCTGCTGGTGGCGCGGGCTCTCCTCTGGAAGAACGTCGAGGAAGTCGAGGAGCACCTCGAAATCGTAGTAGAGATCCCGCACGGTATCATCGCAGACCGCGATCGCGGCCTGGGCCACCCGGCCCTCGTTTTTGAGGTTGCCGAAGAGATCGTTGGCCCCGGCGTCGGCCCAGACATCGATCAGCTCGCCGCCCTGCGCCTCCTCGGTGAGGATCAGGACGCGTTTGCCCGGCTCGCCTAAGCTGTAGTCGTACTGGGAGGAGACGGGGGTCAATCCGCGCTGCGGCACCCCTTCGTCGTCGAAGACGCACATCTCGCCGTTGACGTTGAGGAGTAGGACCGTTTTTCGACCGGCCGCTTCCTCGGGGACGGTCCCGGTGAAGTGGAACCAGGCGCAGTCGAAGAGGTCGCCCCACGGCTCGCCGACCTCAAGATCGAGGTGCGTGCCGGTCTGGCGTTCCTCGAACGGCACCGGCTCCGCGGTCCGCCAGGCTTCGATGTCGAGGGATCCGACCTCGGTGTACACGGCTTTCCCGATGAGATCGAGGGCGCGGCGGAGGTACTGCTTGGTATACGGTTGGTAATCTTGCATCGCGGCTTTCTCCTTTATGGATCTGGTTGTGAATGAACAAAGCGTTTCCACGGGCTATTGCAGGGACATCTAGTGGTTTATATCCGGATCGGTATGAGGCTTCTCTGTTGACAGCTTGGTTGTAAATCCGGTGAGAGGGGCTCTGGGTCGTCGTAGCTGAAACACAGGGGGCAGTGTGATTCAATGAGAATCCCGGTGACGTCCTGTGTGTCAAATTCTATGAAGAAATCGATGTGGCATCCGGGTTTGATCTGCAAGGGGCCGCTTTTGTAACGGTCGGCACGTTGGAAGCCCTCGGCCTGGATGAAGAAGTCGGGGGCTTCTGCTATTGGCAAGGGAGAGAACGAACTCGTTATCTCCTCCGTACCGTCCATACAGACGCGCTCCACGCGGATGAGCTTGCCTATCACTGCGATAAGATCGTACTGGATATGATCGATGGGATAGTGTTCGTAGATTCTCACCGGCGTCTGCCCGCGTTCTGCCTCGCCGATCTCGTCCTTCCGACTTGCCTGCCAGTTGTCGCCTATGGGCAGGCGCTCGGGGGGCGACGGGGTGGGGGTTGCGGTTGGCGCCGGCGTCGGTTCGGCCATAACTTCTGTTGCTGTCGCCCGGGGTGGGGTGGGCATAGCTGGAGATGTTATCTCCCCCAGGCTACATGCTGCCCCGAAAAGGAGGAGCATAGAGATGAGAGGTACGAAGCTCCCAAGGTGACGATGCTTTCGGATCAAGGCTCGCTCCTATTTTTATATCCTTGACTGTTGAAAGTAATCAGGAAGCAGGTGGCTTCAAGCATTATGCCACATACTGAACGTTTTTTGAATGCACCCCTCTGCTGCCTCTGTGGGCGTACTGCTTCGAGGTCTGACCTTTTGACGCGAGATCACCATTGTAGCTGGATCTGCATCCCAGAGGGTTCGTTATCGAAACGCACCTGGATCGTCTGAGATCTATCATCCCACGTCCAGTCGCACGATTCCGCATCGCATTCAACCTCGACCGGCTTTTCGGGTAGAGTTGCCCGAACCACACAGATTGACTCTGCCATCCCTTCGATGGTGAACGAGAGGGTGGATGGCGTGTACGTCTCCTCCTCCACCCTGCCGGCGGCTGCGATGACCGCCGGATGGTCGGGACGTTGTAAGAGGTCATAGAGCAACCATCGTGTGTCCGGGTCGATCTGCGGGTTCTCTACCACCCTCAGGTCGGGGTCGAACAGGTTGACGAACGCGCCTGTCAACGTGAAAGACTCGTCGAAGGATTCGTCCATCCCTGCCGCGATAACGTAGGGACCGCGGCGCAGGACAAGGTGATTGCTCCATGATGGGTGCCGGTCCAACAGCCCGAGTGCCGAGGTCACCCGAGCGAGCACAGCGCTTGCTCCTTGTGGGTTGTGAGCCAGTTCACGGGGGGATTGCGGCGCTACGATGAGATAACCGGCCCCCCGGGCGTACGTGCCGGGCTTCGGGGTCCGCTCCCCGATCACAAGCTCCGTCAGGTGATCCTGGGGTCGAGCATAGTCCGCGCCCTCTTGATTCCACCATTCACGGACCGTATCGTAGGCGTCGCCCGATCCCCAGAGGATCAGGACGTTGCCTGTGTCAATCCAGGACGCCAGTTCCTCATGGGTCTCTGGTGACGGCGGTTTCTGCCCCTCATAGGTTGTCAGGAGTACATCGACATCCTCCAGGTAGTCGGGGTCTCTGAGACGCTCCATCTGGACCATCTGTAGCGCGGTCCCATTCTTCACCAGCGGCATCGCGAGCCCGTAGAGTGAGGACATATCGGGATCGCTGGGCGTGGGTTCGCCGCGCTGGTACATCAAGGTGTCTGAGATTGCCAACCCTACGCCGGTTACGCCGCGCACCCACGTTGTGTCCTCGGGCCAATGCATATCGCGCAGGGCATTGAAAACGACCTGCAGCTCCGTGGCGTAGGCGTTGGGTATCGGGATCGTGCGGTCGGTGGGATTGTGTAAGAAAGCGGCGATAGCGTCGCGGATCCGCTGGGCGTCCTCTTGACCGTCCCATGTCGCTAGTTCCTTATAGAAGCCGTTGACCGTCGCGCGGGCGTCGCCGAGGCGCAGTGTCTCGCTGTCCTCTGCTAGATTGGCGAAGCCTAACGTTTCGCGGCGGCTCTCGGTTCCCTTGCGGTCGTAGAAATCCATAAAGAGACTGTACGCGCGTTGTGTCTCTGCCCGGAGGTCGTCTTTACCGGCGGACTCCAGCCGGTCCATATAGGAGGTAAGCATAGGCTCGAGCGCCAGATCCATAAGGTTGACCTCAGGATAGGCCTGTCGGAAGATCCGACGGGGCCAGGGCATGATCTCAAAGCGCTCGCTTGCGGGTACGAGGAGCGAACCCGTCACGGTACACTCCCAGTTCACGCGGTAATCGTCCCAACAGTATGTTGGGTTATCCTCGATAGGGTCGGCGAGCTGCCATAAGCGCCGGTCGGTCCCGCGCACGATCGCCGCGCAGGCGGCGTACTCGCAGTATCCTGCCTCAAACGTGCGCTGCCTGGGCTCGCCCATATAGACGTTGGGGGTGCGTGATGTGCCGGTCCATACCTGCCCGATCAGTCCGTCAAACTCGGGGATCTCCAGCATTTGGCTCTCCGGGCTGACGATGCGCCAGTGCGCGTAGTTGATAAGGCTGTGAGTCGGTACGTAACATTTGAACGCCTGGTTGCCTTGCTCTGCAGCGTAGGCCTTGAGATCGGAGAAGAGAAATGCCAGGGTGCGCGCGTAGAGGTACTGCTTGAGCTTAGCGGCGCGATAGCGGGCATCGGGGGAGGAGGTGGGATCGCGCCAAGGTTCGTCGTAAAACGCCTGCCATTCCCGCTTAAATCCCTCGCTGTACCCACCCCGTACCCAGAACTCGGGCTCCTCCAGGTGAACCGCCCGTGCACCTGCATCGACGACGCGCTTCAGCCCTTCACTGAGGTAGCGGGCATAGCTCTCGCTGGGCATCATATAGAAGCAGTCGTGTCCCTGTGAGATGCCGTGCTCCAGCTTGAAGCCGCCCTCGGCTGCCTGGGCGTCTTCGTAGTGCGGTGTGCCGTCCCATTCGCCCCGGACGTAGTCCTGATATCCTCCCCATGCGACGCCGGTCATGACGTGGATGCGATAGCCGGCCTCCCGCCAGCGGGCGACCCGCGCCTCGAACGTCTCATTGAGGCCATAGACGATCGCGACATCGGCCCGGCTGTCGGTCACCGGATAATACGGGCCCGACTCCTGAAAAGCCGTTCTCTCTTCTGAACGTTGATGTTTGCGCATCCTATCTCCCTACTTTGTGTTAAGTCCTATTTGAACGTCGGCATCGCTCTCATTGAGGATGGC
>CAYMAQ010000045.1:6539-19590 GCA_964388385.1 uncultured Anaerolineales bacterium
GCCCGATTGCGTAACCACGGCGTTGCCGGGACCATGCCCGAAGTCGTCGAAGTGGAATCCGATCTTGGGAAAGATGACGAAGCTGTTGGTGATGTACTCCCAATCGGTCTTACCGATTTTAAAACCGATCAGGTGGGCCTCCAGATAAGCTTTGACCGCCGCCGTATCCGCCGGATGTCCGGGCTTTACGGTCATCCGCGTCCAGAAGTTTGGATTGAAGTGTACGTTTTCCAGCCGTCCGATGTCCGTACACTGGTCCACGTAGACGCCGATGTCCAACGGGCACGCGAAGACGTTCCGAACGGTGTGAAGTTCGTTCCAGCAGGTGCCAAAATCCAGTGCGCGGTAGGGATTGGTCATCATGATGTCGGTGACTTGACAGAGCTCGCCATCGCCCCGGATTGACCAGGGGTAGGGCACGACCTCGTGAATGTCCTGTTCCGGATAGTGGATGATCAGGTTGCGGATGCCGGCATTGGGTTTGAGGGTGACGAGGGGATCCCCATCCGGGTCTCCCCGCCCGTGATAGGCGAGGAGCACGGTGCCGATCGGATGTTCGGAGTGCGGCACCCCATCTGACGCGCCCCGCATACTGACGCCGGGCGGCACGGTCAATGCCCCGTCTACCCGGTAATGCCCCGGCGGTAGATAGCAGATAGGTCCCTGAGTCTGTGCGCTGTCGAGTGCCCCCTGAATCGCCTGGGTGTCATCCTGCGCCCCGTCGCCCACCGCGCCAAAATCCTTCACATTGACCTGATTCATCCCTCTTCCTTTCCATGCATTATGGATCTGATCATGAATAACTAAAGCGTTTCTGTGTTGCCATGGGCATCACTGAGAAGTTTAGTGATTCGTGTCCGGATCTGTAAAAGCGCACCGGGATGGCCTTGAGTCTCCATCCCGGTGCGTTCTGTGTTTTAGAACTTGTATTCGCATCCTGTGTCTGCGGCTTTGTAGGCTCCCTCCAGGAGCTCGGTCAGATTGCGACCGTCCTCGACCGTGATGGTCATCGGTTTGTCCTCGAGGATCGCCTCGAACCACTGATGCATCGGCATAGGCAGGGGATCCGGAAGGTCTGACGGTTTGATATATCCCTCGACGCCCTCGGGTTCAAGCTGGGTGCTCTTCAAAAGCAATCCCCCATGGGGATCTCGACCGACGTATCCCTCTGTCCCGTAGATCTCCATGGGATTTGGCCCGGTCCTGTGGACCCAGGACGTATCGAGGATGCCGAGGGCGCCGTTCTTGAATTCCACCACGACTACCGAGTGATCGTCGATGTCGTAGACGCCTCCGTAGTCAGTGAGCTTGGAGACAACGCTCTCCGGCTCGCCCAGGAACCATCGCATGACGTCGACTGTGTGGCAACCCAGGTCGAAGAGCGCGCCGCCGCCTGCCAACTCGGCGTCCGCAAACCACGCGCTGCCGCCCTTGAACCAGTGATCGAGCGAGGCCATATGGGCGACGCGAGCGCGCATCATGGTGATATCCCCCAGCCATCCTTCGTCCAAAACCTTCTTGAAGAAGAGCGTCTCGGGGCGGGTGCGGCTGGGCAGCGAGATCATGAATTTGATGTCGCTGGTTTTGACCGCCTCAACGATGGCATCGGCCTCCTCGGTCGTGACGGTCAATGCCTTTTCCGTGAAGATGTGCTTGTTATACTTCAACGCTGTTTTCATAATCCACGGGTGCTGGGAAGTGTAGGCGTTGATCACCACGGCGTCGACGTCATCCCGGCTGACCACCTTGTCCAGATCTTCGTAGTACGGGACGTCGAACCGCTCCGATGCGGCCTGCCCCCGAGCCTCGTCATCCTCCCAGATGCACTGAATTTTCGCATCGGGATAGTCGACCACCTCTTGTGCGTATCCGTTGGCGTGGACATGAGCAAAACTGAGCATTGCAATGCGGATCATCTGTCCTCCTTGTATGGGTGTTCTATGTCTTCGTAAACGTGAATGGGATTCGTGCTTCTGGCAGTCTTAAAGCTCGGGCCCCTCAACTTTGAAAGCTTCCCTCAGCGAGCCCTCAGGCCTCGACAGCTGTCAGGGCCTCCGGAGCCAGGGATTTCCGCATGGGATACTCGTCATAGAGGAAGCATGCGACGTTATGGGCATCGTCGACCTCGAAATACGGGGGACGCTGGTGGCGGCAGATATCCATCGCATGCGGGCACCGCTCCGCGTAGACGCATTTTTTACCCTCATGGGTCAGGGGGCGATCGGTGATCTCCACGTCCACCTGGCTGTCCCAACGCTGGGTGGGGTCGGGAGAGGGGATCGCCTTGAGCAGCTGCCGCGTATACGGATGCTGGGGGTTCTCGGTCAATTGATCGATGCTTGCTGACTCGACCACCCGACCGAAACAGAGCACCATAATGTGACCGCCCAGATAGTACGCCGTCGCCAGGTGGTGGGTGATGAAGAGGCAGGAGATGTCGTATTGTTCCTTGAAGTCCAGGAGGACGTTGAGGAAGAGGGTGCGCACGGCGACGTCGATCATCGAGACCGGCTCATCGGCGAGGATGATCTTGGGGCGCAGCAGGTAGAGGCGCGCCAGCATCACGCGCTGGCACTGCCCGCCGCTCAACTGATGAGGATAGCTTCCTAAGATGTCATCCGGGCGAAGATCCACGGCGCGGAGCGCCTCGTCGATCAACATTTGGGCTTCATCCTTGGACGATGCAAGTTTGAAGTTCCTGATCAGCATCTCCAGCACCCGCTCAACCCTGTAGAACGGATTGTAGATGCCGAACGGATCCTGGAACACGGGCTGGACGTCGCGGCGGAACTGCTGTATCTCAGCTTTTCTCATCGTCGATAGGTCCTTGCCCTTATAGAGGATTTCCCCCCGGGTTGCGGGGATCAGTCCCATCATCATACGGGCGAGGGTGGTCTTGCCGCTACCGCTCTCTCCCACCAAGCTGACGATGCGGGCCGGCTTTTCCGGAAGTGCCAAGCTCACTTCATCAACGGCGGCGATGTGCTTCGGTTTGAATCCGCTCCCGGGGACGCGAAACTCTTTCGTCACGTCACGGGCTTCTAGGAACGCAGTGTGCTTTTTCTCATTCATAGTTATTCGCTCTCCTACTTCTAGGCGATCGGGTCGGGATAAAGGTGACACGCCACCAGGCGGTCCGGGGCCACTTCTTGCAGCGGCGGCATCTCCTGTTGACAGACGTCCATTGCTTTGGGGCACCGGGGGTGGAATCGACAACCGGTGGGCCAATCTATGGGGCTGGGTGCTCGACCCGGTAGGCCTTTCATACGCTCCCGGCTGCCGCCAATGACGGGAATTGAATCAATCAAGCCCTGTGTATAAGGATGGAGGGGCTCTTTAAAAGTTTCGATGACCGGCGCGACCTCGACAATCAGGCCGGAGTACATAATGCCCATGCGATCTGCCAACTCGGCGTGAACCGCCATATCATGCGTGACGTAGACCAGGGTGAGCCCCAATTCCTCACGAATTTGCATCAACTCCTGGAGGATGACCTGCTGGACGTTCACGTCCAAGGCCGTCGTCGGTTCGTCCGCGATGATCAAGTCAGGGCTCAGGGTGATCGCTGCCGCAATGATCACGCGCTGTTTCATCCCGCCGCTTAACTCATGCGGGTACATCTGGGCGACCGACCTCTCAAGTCCTACCATATCCAGGCACTCGTACATACGTGCCCGTGCTTTCTCTTTTGACCAATCGCTGTGCTCGTAGACCGCGTCCAGGATCTGTTTATTGACCCTCGTCACCGGGCTCAGGACGTTCATCGCGCTTTGGGGAATATAAGCCATATGACGCCAGCGCATTTTCCGTGTGGCGCTCGGGCTGATGTTGGCGATATCCTCCCCCACGCGTGTACTAGGATTGACCTGGCGGTAGAAAAGTACCTCACCGCTCTCGACGTAAGCCGGCAGCCGGGTCAATCCCAGCAAGCCTCGAGCTAACGTCGATTTTCCGCATCCTGACTCGCCTGCGATTCCGATAACCTCATTGCGCTTGATTTTCAAATTCACGCCATCCACGGCCTTCGCATTGCCCTTTGTCGTCCGGTACCAGATGCGAAGGTCGGAGATATCCAACAAAACGTTCGAGTTATTTTGATCTGCCATTCTATCTCTCCGTGATCTTCTGCAAACGCGGGTTGAGGTACTCTTCCATACCCCGGTTGATCATCGTGATGGCCATGAAGATCACAACCAAAAGACCAACGGGAATCAAAAGAATCTCAAACCGCCCTATGCTGAACACCGCCCAACCATTGGCGAAGTTGATCATCAGCCCCAGGGTGATAATGTCCGACGGGCCAAGACCCACAGCCTCAATGCCGACCTCGGCGACCATCGCCCCCACCGTGCTGAAGGCAAAGCCCATCAAGAGATAAGGCATCAAGTTGGGGAGAATTTCGGTGAAGATGATCGAGAAATCGCCCTGACCCGAGACCTTAGCCAACTCAACGTACGATCGCTGCTTCATCGAGATCACCTGCGAGCGGATCGTTCGGGCGGAAAACGGCCAACTGAAGAGCGCCAGAATGAGAGCCATCGAGGGAATGTTCAACTCGGGCGTGACCATCGCCAGGGCCACCAGGATGGGATAGGAGGGGATCACGATCAGCATGTTGGTGATCGCGACCAGGAACGAGTCGAGCCGTCCTCCCTTATAGCCCGCCAGGAAACCCACAAAAATTCCGACGGAGGTTGCCAAAAGCCCGGCTAAGAATCCAATCTCCAACGTTGCCCGCAGCCCAGCCAGGTAATCGGCCAGGAGGTCCCTGCCGTGACCGTCGGTTCCGAGCGGGTGTTCGGCGCTGGGATCTTCCCAACGACGAAAGGAACCGGGCCGAGCCGGTGAGACGTCCCCAATGAAGGGTCGATAAATCAGGGGTGCACTCAATGCGACCAAGATAATGATGCTTAGTACAACTACACCAAAGCGGAACTTTCCGCTTGTGCGCCAACAACTTTTCAGAAATGACATCCCATCCTCCTACGTGGACATCGAGGTGCGGACCCGCGGATCGATCAAGGGGAGCAGCAGGTCCACAATAAGGCTCGCCGTCATAACACTCACCACCGAAAGGATGATGATGCCCATCATCGTGTTGAAATCGAAGACGGTGATCGCGCGGCTCATCAGCTCTCCGAGTCCAGGATAGACAAAAGTCAACTCAATCAGCAACTGACCGTTCATCATCGTCCCCAAGGTAAGCGCCAGACCGGTGGTCTGCGGCAGCAGCGCGTTGCGCAGGGCGTACCCGACCATAATTTTGCTGGGTTTCAGCCCCTTGGCTTCGGCATAGAGCAGATAGTCCTCTCCCAGATTGCTGACGACCAGCGAACGGGTCGAGAGAATCCAACCTGCTAGCGAGACGATAATGATTGACAGGGCTGGAAGGATACTGTGGGTGAGCACACTCTGGATAAAGTCCCAGGTGAAACCGATCTGATACTGTGCGTCCCAGGCCCCCCGTGTCGGAAGGATCTTCCATTGATATCCCAGGAAGAGGACCAGGAAAAGCGCCACGAGGTAGGGGGGCACCTGCGAGAGCGCAATGGATATGTTGGTCAGCGCATTGCTGAACCACGTATCACGATTCCATGCGGCGACCGCGCCAATAAGCAGGCCCAACACCCAGGAGATGGCGATGGAAACCGATAGCAGCCCTAAGGTCCAGGGTAAGCGTTGCAGCAGTAGTTCTTGAACTGGCGTGGGGAAGTTGATAAAAGAGGGGCCCAGATCCTGTTTAATGACGACGTTATACAGATACCGCCAGTACTGCTCCCACAAGGTCCCGTTAAGCCCGAACTGCTCCCTGTAATACTCGGCCATATTTGCCCCTCCTGCAATATTCACCGAGTAATTCTGCTCCAGGGATCGGACCCAGTTTTCAACCGGATCCGCCGGCATCAAGCGGAATAATAAAAATGTAATGGTCAGCGCCCCCCAGATCGTCAGGAAGTATCCCACGATCTTGCGGGCGTAATAGGCGATGACCGGATACTTTTTGAACATAATCCCAACCTCTCTCGTCTAGGATGACGGAGTTCCCACACCCAGGAGGGGTATGGGAACTCCAGCCTCAATTAAGCTTACTTCGGCTCGATCTCGAAGAGGACAAACATGATCTGGCCCCACCAGTTGAAGGGAACCGTGTACAGATTGTCGTTGGACATCATGTTGTCCCAGTAGGTGGTGTTGAAGTAGGCGGTGTAGTAGGTCTCGATCAAAGGAACGCCAGGCGCGCCCTTCATGAAGAGGTCGTAGGCCTGCATATACAGGTCCATCGCTTCGGGCTGTGCGGGATCGACCTTGCCAAGTTCGCTAACGATGGCGTCGAATTCGGGGTCGCAGAAGCGCATAGCGTTGCCACGGAGGGTCTTCTCTCCAATGGGCACGACCCGATCACAGGTGTAGCCGTTGAAAAGCTCGTACGGATCGACCGTAGCGCCGCACATCCACCAGAAGCCGATGTCAAAGTCGCCGTTGTCGATCATATCCCAGAAGACACCGCCCTCGTAGTGCTTGAGCGAGGCATTCATGCCGATGTCCTTGAGATCCTGGACGAAGTCCTGCGCCATCAGATACTCGTTGCCGCCCACAGCCACGGGGGTGCTGACTTCGAAGGTCAGCTCTTCGCCGTTAGGATCGAGCAGCGTATCGCCATTCTGCGTGTACCCCAGCTCTTCCAGGATCGAGAGGGCTCGGTCGGGGTTGTACTCCAGCGTGCCCCATTCTTCGTTGGCCTCTTCGTTGATGTACTTGTCGAGGTTTTTGTAGTCGGCCCACGGCCCATCGACAAGCTTGGAGGGGGGCGCCCAGATGTTCTCGGCCCACTTCGGTCGGTTCATCAGCATCGACAGCGCACGGCGGAACGCGGGTTGCGAAAGGTGGGGTTCCTGCGCGGTGTTGAAGAACGCACCGCGGGGGCAGGGGTCTACGTAAGCGACCTGGTTGATCTGCGGAATCTCGTCCCGGTTCTCAACGTAGGTGTCGTAGTTCATGCCGAAGATATCCATGTTGTTGTCCCTGGCCTCGGCAAGCGTCTGCTCGGCGCCCGGACCGGTGCGGTAGACGACGTATTGGGCTGCGGGGAAGTAGCCTTCGCTCTTGCCCCAATAGTCCTCATTCCGCTCCCACACGAAGACCTTCTGCTCAGGATAAACTTCCATAAGCTGGTAGGGTCCCGTGGTGACCGGGGGGGCGTTATTGAAGGTGGTGGGGTCGACGTCGTTCCAGATATGCTCCGGCACAATGGCCTGGCCCGTGCAGATCTTGCACCACCAAAGTTGGTGCTGACGGGGACGCGGCTCGGTCATCTCGAAGACGACGGTGAAGTCGTCGCGCGCGTAGACGTTGTCCCAGAAGTCGACGTCATTGGGCGCGGAGAGGTTCTCGTTCTCCTTGAGCATGTTCATCGTGAAGGCCACGTCATCGGCGGTGAACGCCTCGCCGTCGCTCCACGTCACACCCTTGCGGATGAAGATGGAGAGTTCGGTGTAGTCGTCGTTGTATTCGTAGCCGGTCGCCAGCCAGGGGATGATATCACCCGTGGCGTAGTTGGTGTACCAGAGATACTCATTGGATATCTGCCACCATCCGGCTGCAAACTGAACGCCGTTCGGAATGAACGGGTTGAAGCTGTCGAAGACCGCGAAGTTGGTCTGATCCATCACCACGGCTTCTGACCGACCAAACGGCATCGTTACGCCGTTAACCGAGAACGTCTCATCTCCTGCGGACGTGGAGGGTTCGGTTTCCTCCTCCTCGGGTTCCGCCGCTTCGGTGGGTTGTGGTGTCGCGGTGGGTTCCGCCTCGTCGCCATCATCCTCCTTGATGACGGGCGGGTTAATGATCTCTTCGGTCGGCGTGGGTTCGGCGGGCTCTGCCGCGCCGCCGCCACAGCCTACCAACATTCCCATCACAACTGTGATGAGTATGAAACTGTACGCAAGTTTCCGTAACATCTTGATATACCTCCAGATTAGGAACTGTAAGTTGAACTTGCTGCTTGGGCTCACTGATCAGGGACATTTGCAACTCACTGATTCTCCTATGCATCCATTGGGATTGACGAAAAAGCCTCCTTTCCTCTCCGCTCACTTGAGAGACTTCGTGTGACACACTATGGCTTATCCCTTCAATGGCTCTCGCCATCTCAGAAGGGGCGGAACAAACAGAAATTCAAACTCCCCTTGATATTCGAAGGAGTTCAAATACACGTAAGACTACGCCTAACGCTGTCTGGGAATTTGTGCGATTTGCATAGGGATCTCGACATGTTGGGGGGCTGGCTCCAGCACCCGGTCGATGCGATTGATAAGAAGCGACATTGCTTCCCTACCCAATTTTTCTCCATTTTGTAGCGCGATGCCGGTCAATAAAGTCTCGTCCAGGTCGATCTGTTTGTGAGTGACCGTCGTCATATCAATATTCAATCGGACATCCACGCTCAGCGTCTGATCATCGATCACGGACTGCATCAACTTCATCTGGATCTTCATCAGGTCGATATGCATTTGCTCGGCAATGTAATTGTTAATGGCAAACACAGCGGTCGGTGCGTCGCGTCTTACTCCCTTTATGAAATCCAGATACCCGTATCGTAGATCTTCAACTTTATCTATCGGAAGATCCAAGACCTCAAAAATGTTATCGCACACCCAACGTTGATTGAAGGGGAGATTATGGTCGCACAGCGCTGTTTTATACCCCTTTAACCGAGCTTGGACACTGGTCGTTTCGTACTCGGTACCGGGTAGGATCGCAATGCGCTGATGTCCTCGCTCAATGAGCAGCTTGGTGAGATTGTATCCTGCTCTCTCATCGTCAAAAATCACATGATCTACGTCAATGCCGGGGCAGTAGCGGTCGATCATCACGAAGGGGAACTGCTGATTCACGATCTCCTGATAGACATCCCGGTTGTGAGCGGTGCTCTGTGAGAGCAGGATGATGCCTTCTACTTCACTATCCACGAGTCTTCGAAGCTGTCTGGCTTCTGCGCTGCCATCCTCGCTATCCTCAATCACGACCACGTTTAACCGGACCTGATGTTCCATTGCAACGCGAGTTGCACCGATCAGGGTTGAGAAGATATAGGACTCCGAGGGGGTGGGTACGCAGAATGCCACCGGACACTCCGCGGCACAGGAATTGATCGCGGAGTAATCTAAGACGAAGTTGCCGCGTCCGTGTTGGCTTTCGATCAGACCCTCGTCCACCAAGAGGTCAATAGACTTGACGATCGTGATGCGGCTGACGCCGTAATCTTTGGCAAGCTGTCTCTCGGAGGGCAGTGGATCTCCAGGTGCGAATTCTCCCGAGCGGATCCGATCCTCAAGCGAAACGTAGACCTGATAATATCGAGGTACGGGGCTGTTAAAGTCGACTTGATAGTCCGGCACCAATACGATCTCCTTTACAAACGCCCAGATACAGACGCCCAGAACGCAGGCGACAAGATTTCGATGATCCCCTTTTGTGTATATGGATCGCTGGATAAGTGGACATATCCAGTTAATGAACATTATAAAGGGAGTTTTTCATCCTGTCAAGTTGAATGTCAGAACAAACTATAGGTATGCCATTTCAAGAGGTGCGGGGTTGGACGTTGGCATTGGGGGGAACGTCATACCGGGATGGCGTGTGAAGGCTATCCCGGTATGCGCCGTGCTCTAAACCTTGTCTCCGCATCCAGTCTCGGCGGCTTGATAGGCGCCTTCCGGGCACTGGGTCAGAGCGAACTTATATCTCCGGGACGGATACCTCAACCTCACGACCGGCGGCTGCCGAGTCGATCAAGCCCTGGATGATCACGTTGGTGATCAACATCTCATGGGCAGGAATGGGCGAGGGCTTGCCCTCCCAGACGGCCTCCGCGAAGGCCATATTCTTTGCCAGGAAGAGGTCGCCGTCCTCTTGGCCCTGCTTCGGCGTGATGTCGATGAGCCTGCGATACTCCTGCGTGAAGATGGTGAGCGGGTCCATTCTCAATCCAGCCTTGGTGCCCAGGACGAGGTTGCTGCCCAGCGAGTCCATATGCATAATCCACGAGGTTTTGAAGGTCATCAGGGCGCCGTTCTCAAAGCGGACCGACGCCACGCCGAAGTCCTCCACCTCGATCTCATTGGGATCCCAGTTCCAGATCCCCTGGGGCGGCTCGTGCGTCGTGCCCAGGAGGTTGTTGGCGATGCCCGAAACCGAGACCGGCGTGGGGTGACCCATCAGGTGCAGGACCTCATCCAGGGCATAGACGCCGATATCGGCGACCGTGCCGATGCCGGCCTTGTCCTTCTTGATAAAGCTGCCTCCAGGAATCCCGGCCCGCCGGCAGGCTACAGCCTCAGCATAGTAGATGTCGCCGAGGGTGCCGGCATCGACGATGGCTTTGGCGGTCTTCCGCCGGAAACCAAAGCGCGGCTGGACGCCCACCATCAGGACCAGGCCTGTCTCTTTGGCAGCCTTCGCCATCGCCGTCGCATCCTCCAACGTGGCAGCCATGGGTTTCTCGACCAACACGTGCTTGCCGGCGTGGAGCGCGTCGACCGCGGGCGCAGCGTGCGCCTGGTTCCAGGTGCAGATGCTGACCGCGTCGATCTCGTCCATCTCCAAGACATCGTTGTAGTCCTCGAATATATAGGGAATGTCATACTTCTCGGCCGTTCGCTCGGCCTTCTCCACTTCGATGTCACACGCGGCGACGACCTCGATCTCATCCGTTGTGACGAGCGAGCGCATATGCCGCTGTGCGATGCCGCCCGTTCCAATCAGCCCTATCTTCAGGGGTTTCCCAGGTCTCTTGCCTGACGTCATAGTTCTGTCTCCTTACGGTTGATCAATGATTAGCTCCGAAAACAAGCCTACACCACCCATGGTATAGGCTTGTCTTCTATCATATACGATATTGAGAGATGTGGAAACCACGCACAGCAAGGGCCTCTGATTATCATCAACGGGCCGCCCTCACCACAATCCCAACGTGCGGCAACCTAATTCAAACGTTAACCGAACGTAATCCAGAATCGAGACGCCTTCTTTTCTGTTATCGTGAATATGATTTGGCATTATAGATCCGTAAAGGGCGGTGTTTGGAATAGGCGCGCTTGAGCGGACTTCCGGCGAACTTGACTGCTTTTCATCTGCCGCTATAATTGCCAGATTGACAAAGGGGTGAGTTTGGAGTCCCCATTGTCATAATAAGCCAAGGGGGGTGACATATCGAAAACACACGCACGTATGTATGCCCGTATGTTTCAAGTGTCATCACCAATATTGAAGGAGGAGGAATATGTTGAAGAAGTCCCTAACTGCGTTAGTTTCCGTCATCGTGCTGCTGAGCCTGGCGCTCACGGCCTGTGGCCCGGCGGCGACGCCCACCGAAGCTCCTACTGAGGAGCCGACGGAAGCGCCGACCGAGGAGCCCACGGAGGTGCCGACGGAAGCCCCAACGGCAACCCCGGAGCCTGAGCCGACCGAACTTCCCGCTGAAGAAGAGGTCGAGGAGCCGGTCGAGGTCGGACCGCTCTGGAATCGAGAGCTGCGGCAGGCAATTGCGGCTTCCATCGATCGTGAGGCGCTGGTCGACCGTGTCTTCGAGGGGCGCAATATCCCCGCGTACCACATGGTCCCGCCCGCGTACCCGTACGCCACGGAGCCTTTCCTGGACAAGTACGGTACCCGCGACCTGGATATGGCCATCGAGCTGCTTGAGGGTCAGGGCTATACCGAAGAGAACCCCTTTGTGTTCGACTTCTGGTATCCCCCCGAGCATTACGGCACCACCACGGCGGATGTCGTGCAGGTGTTGAAGGAGCAGGTTGAGGAGACCGGTCTGGTACAGATGAACCTTCAGAGCCAGAACTGGGCCGAGTACGTCGACAGCTTCGTCGCCGGCGAGATGCCCTTCTTCGTGCTGGGGTGGTTCCCCGACTTCGCCGACCCCGAGAACTGGCTGTCCCCCTTCGGGTCATGCCTGCAGTCCCCGGATCTGGGCGTCTTCTACTGCAACGAGGAAATGGACGTGATGCTGCAGGGAGCGGCCGCATCCGCAGATCCCGACGTTCGTGAGGATCTCTATCAGGATATCGGCGAGTTGTGGGCCGAGGATATACCCACGATCCCGCTCTTCTGGGAACCCGAGTTTATCGTCTATCGCAGCGGTGTGGAAGGCATCAAGATCGGGTCCACGCTGGAGTTCAACTACAAGGAACTGAGTTTCACCGCTGATGCGCAGCCCGCATCCGGCAGCACCGATACCATCATCATCGGCACCACCGACGAGATCCACAGTCTGGACGCGCAGGATGCTTACTCGGTCCACGACTGGGAGGTCTTGCGGAACACCGGCACGGCGCTTTTGACCTATGAGCCGGGCACCGCGGAATTGATCCCCGGCGCGGCAGAATCCATGCCTGAAGTCAGCGACGACGGCACGACCTATACGTTCACGCTGCGTGAGGGTCTGACCTTCGCCGACGGCACGCCTGTGACCGCCGAGGACTATGTCCGGGCCTGGGAACGTATCGGGCTCGAGGGCGACGTTTCCGGTTTGGTGCAGCTTTACGTCTCCGACGTGACGGCCCCCGATGAGCGGACCGTGGTCTACGATCTGAACGATGCTTACGGCTTCTTCCCGGCCCTGTCCGCGACGGCGCCTTTCATCGCACAGCATCCCGATCAGTATCCGACCGATGAGTTAGTCTTCTTCCCTGAAGCCATCGGTGGTGTGGGACCCTATCAAATGGTCTCCCTGACTCAGGGTGAGCAGATGGAGCTGCAGGCCAACCCGAACTACTTTGGCGAGGCACCCAATATCGAGAACGTGATTATCCGCTACTTCGCCGACCCGACGACCATGAGCAACGCGGTTGAGACCGGTGAGATCGACATCGCCTGGCGTACGCTGGGTCCCGTCGAAGCGGTCCGTCTGCAAGAGGTTGATGACGTCCTGGTCGAGAAGATCGATGCACCGGCGCTGCGTTACCTGGTCTTCCAGCACGAGTACGTGGCTGTTGAGGAGTAATCCGGGCTTCGCGCAGCGTTAGCTTATAAGTAT
>CAYMAQ010000046.1:0-14016 GCA_964388385.1 uncultured Anaerolineales bacterium
CCACGGGGATAACCAGGCATCCCCCCTCGGGGTGGAGCTGGTCGATCAGCGGAGGTGGAACTTGTTGGGGCGCTGCCGTCACAATGATCCCGTTGTAGGGTCCGTGCTCGGGCCAGCCCTCATAGCCGTCGGCGAGTTTCATATGCACGTCGTAGCCCAAACGGTCGAGCAAGCTGCGCGTGCGTTCGTAAAGCTCCGGGACCCGTTCGATGGAGTAAACCTCGACACCCATCTCGTCCAGGACCGCCGCTTGATATCCGGAGCCCGTGCCAATCTCGAGTACGCGATCCCCGGGCCCTACGTCCAGAGCTTCGGTCATCATCGCCACAATATAGGGTTGGGAGATCGTCTGTCCTTCTCCGATGGATATTGGGAAGTCCCCATAAGCCCGGTCGCTGCGCCGATCCGGTACGAACTCATGCCGGGGAACCTTCCGCATGGCTTCGAGTATCCGTTCATCCTTGATCCCACGCCGTCTGATAAGGTCCACCATTTCCTGCCGTCGTTCTGACATTGGGTTCTCCTTCCAATAACAGCTGAGCAATAATTATGGGCACGCTTCCGGATCAGGATACGCGATTTCAGCCTGCCAATTTATCGTCTCCGAACCGGAGAGGATCCAGATGTCGAGCCGGATGGGTTTGCAGCGTGTCTCCTCGAAACTCAACACGCCATCCTTAATCTGTGTGTCCGCCCGTATGATCTCGTAGTAGAAGCGATACTCGCCCGTCCCTCCCGTGGCTTGGAGCTTCAGGATGCCGGACCAGAGATTCTGCTCCTTATCCTCCGACCATCGCACGATCTCAGGCTCCTGAATGTCCAGCGGCGTCGGGGTGTTCGTCACGATTTCGTTCTCTACGACGGGGGTGGGGGTAAACGCCGGGAGATCCTCAACGCTGAGTTCTATGATCGCGTTATCCCCAAACGGGGGGCCGTCGGCTCTTCGGATCTTCCACACCGAGGTGTACGTCCCTGACGCTTCCGGTGCTTGCATCGGAAGTACCACTTGGATCATCTCTTCGGGTGCCAGGGCTCCAATGACGTAGGATGAGGGCGCCCCCAAGGCTTTTCCGGATGACAGCACGAGCTCAGAACCCTCGGGCCACGCACAGGATCCCGAGTTCTCCAGCGTCACATAGGCGGTCACGGCGGTTTCCGGAGGGACGGTCTCATTCGGCACGGTCCATATTTTGTTGACTCTGACCAGGGGATTGCATATCGGGGTCGGGGTCAAGGTCGGGATGACTCTCGGGGTAGCGGTGGGCAGCACAACCATCGCCGAGGTCGTGGCTGTTGGCGTGGAGGTTGCGGTTGCGACCGGGGTTGCCGTTAGGGTTGGGCTCGCAGTGGGAACTGCGGTCGTTTCCCGCGCGGCCATACCCGCTGCATTCGACATCACGGCGGCTAAAGACGCGGGTAACCTTCCGCCAAAGCCCAGCCAGACTGCAAACGTTATGACCGATAGAATCAGGAGGGCAGCTAGCCCGCTTCCGATCCAGCTCAACACACCGGATCGCGGTTGCGCGAGCTCATCGCTGGGTGTGAGAAGCTCCCCAATCGGATCGCGCGCTTCCAATTGGGCTGCGTCGAGGGCGTCGTCTTGGAGGCGGTTGGCTTCACGGTCCGGGGCATCCGGAGGAGGAGTGGCGGCGTCACCCTGGCCCCTTGCGACCCAACGTGAAGGTGTATCGGTTGGGGGTTCGATCTCCTGGGGGATCGGCAGGATCTCCTTCACCTCGGGAATGGATGTCTTCGCCGATGGCGTGCCCCCTTGTAATCCGGCAGCCTCGCGAAGGGCGGACGCGAAGCCCCCGGCCCGTACGTAACGATTCGCAGGATCTTTCTCCAGCGCACGGAGGATCACGGATTCCAGGGCCGGCGGAATCGCGTCTTCGAAGTCTGTGAGGGGCGGCGGAGGGTCGTTGATGTGCTGCATCACCATCCCCATCGGCGTCTCGGAATCGAACGGCAGCCGTCCTGTCAACATCTGGTAAAGCATCACGCTCAGGGAGTACATGTCCGATTGAGCCGTGCCGGGCTTGCCAATGCCCACCTCCGGCGCCATATACGCCGGCGTGCCCACCATCGCGCCGCTAGCGGTCAAGCCTGTCAGGTTGAGCATTTTGGCGATGCCGAAGTCGGTGAGCACCGGCTGTTCATCGTCGATGAACATCACGTTCGCCGGTTTGATGTCCCGGTGGATCATCTCCCTGGCGTGCGCGTAATCGAGGGCGTCGGCAATCGCCGCGCCGATGCTGGCTGCTCGTTCAGGCCGAAGAGGCTTCTCGGACATCAGGGATTTCAACGTCGGGCCGTCGATGTACTCCATCACCATATAGTAGATATCCAAATCCTCGTGGTAATCAAAATCGAAGACTTGGACGATGTTGGAGTGGCGGAGCGTGGCCACGATGCGCGCTTCACGGCGAAAGCGCACGACGAACCCCTCGTCGTCGGCGAGAAATGGGTGGAGGACCTTCACGGCAACCCACCGGTCGAGTTGGCTTTGTTTGCCTTTGTAAACCTCGGACATCCCGCCGTGGCCTATATGTTCAAGGATCCTGTATCGGCCGATTGTCTTGTCGATGAGATAGTTTACGCTACTCACAACGGGTCCTGTCTCTGTCGTTTGTGATCACACGATCCTGACGTTGCTTTGAGTTGCGAATGCGTGGTTGAGCAAGCCCGGTGACTTGCTCGTTATGAAAGAGAGGAAGCCATGCCCGACCCGGCTCGCCAATTCCCACGTCTGCTTTGCACACAAGCTCCCTTAAACACATAGATTCATTATACTCTGGGACCTTGTGCCGACAAGCGACGATGCGCAAGATTGGAAGGATTCTAACTTAGAAGCCCCGCCTGTTTCCCTGAGACGACTTCTCCCTTCCCGGCGTATCTCTATGTATCTACGCAGGCGCGGAATTCTGGTATAATGCCAATGTATGGTGCTATTAACGGCTTCGAATTTGAGTAAGTATTTCGGCGGAGAGGATATCTTCGCCGATCTCTCCTTTACCCTTTACGAAGGGGAGCGCGTCGCTCTCGTGGGCATCAATGGGAGCGGCAAGACCACCCTGCTTGAGATCTTGGCCGGCGGACAATACCCTGATGCGGGTTCGGTCCATAAAGCCGGGGATATTCGCTTGGGTTATCTGCCCCAGATTCCGGACTTCGATCCCGGGGGGACCCTGTGGGAGGCTATGGAAGCCGTGTTCGCTGACCTCCAGGCGCAGGAGCGCAAGCTTCGAGCGCTGGAACGGGCGATGGCGTCCTCGGATGAGACAGAGCGGGAGCGTGCAATTGCGCAATATGGGCGTAAGCTGGAGGCCTTTGAGCAAGCCGGCGGATTCATCTATGAAGCTCGGATTGGTCAGGTTCTGGGCGGGTTGGGTTTTGAGGAGTCTGAATTTCACCAGCCGGCTGCGCATCTGAGCGGTGGACAGAGAACGCGGGCGCTCCTGGCCCGACTCCTGCTTGAGAGACCCGACGTTTTGCTTCTGGATGAGCCGACCAACCATCTGGACATCGAGGGGATCGAGTGGCTGGAGGATCAGCTCAAAGGTTGGGAAGGGGCGATGATTGTGGTTGCCCACGACCGTGCCTTCTTGAATACCATCGCGACCCGGGTCTGGGAGTTGACCCAGGGTCGAATTGAGACGTATCGGGGTAACTACGACGCTTACCATCAGCAGCGGCAGGCGCGGCGCGCGCAGCGGCAGGCGCAATACGAGGCTCAGCAGGCTTTGATCGAGGAGACGGAGGATTACGTCCGCCGCTATATGGCGGGGGAGCGTTCCTCTCAGGCCAAGGGAAGGCTCAAACGGCTTGAGCATCTGGATGTGATCGATCCGGTGCGGGATAATCCGCAGATCCACGTCGATCTGCAGACGACCATGCGGAGCGGGGATCTGGTACTCGGGCTTTACGACGTCCAGATTGGGTACGAGTCTGACGATCCACTGGTCGCCGTGGGGGAAGCGGAGATTCGCCGCGGTGAGTGCGTGGCGTTGGTAGGCCCGAACGGCTCGGGTAAGACGAGTCTGTTGCGGACGGTGCTTCAGGAGATCGAACCCCTGGCGGGGCAGGTCCGGATCGGCGCTGCGGTGCGGATCGGTTACTTCTCCCAGATCCAGGATCATCTCCAACCGGGCCGGACGGTCTTGCAGACGCTGCTTGATGGCGGGATGGTCTCCATTGCCGAGACCCGCAACTTTCTGGCTCGATATGGATTCCGGGGGGATACGGTGTTCAAGGACGTCAGCGTCCTGTCGGGAGGCGAGCGCGCCCGGGTCGCCCTGGCCCTGCTCACGCTCCGAAAGGCGAATTTCCTGATGCTGGACGAGCCGACTAACCACCTCGACGTGGATTCTCAGGAGATTCTCCAGGATGTCCTCCAGGATTTCAACGGCTCGATCTTGATGGTCAGCCACGACCGCTACCTGATTCGGGCGGTCGCCGACAAGGTATGGGCCATTGACGACACAACCTTGCATCGCTTCAATCAGGGATATGCCGAGTATCACGCCTGGCACCGGTCCGAGCGGCCTACGGTCGTCGCGGAGCGCAAGCAGGCGGAGGCCCGTATCCGGCGCGAGACAGAACGCCGGGCCGAACGTGAGCGGGAGCGCCGTCTGGCACGGCAGCAGGAGGAACTCCGACGTCTGGAGGCGGAGATTCATGAATACGAGGCGCGGATGGAGACGTTGACCGCTGCCCTGGAAGCTGCCGGACGCGAGCAGGACGTGCGAAAAGTCTCGGAGCTGGGCGCTGAGTATCAAGAAGTGGAGACTAAGGTCGATCGAATGTTGGAGAGGTGGGCAGAGGTGGCGGACCGCTTGCCAGAACTCTCTGAGGCTGTAGAAGGACAGGGGGTCTGATGGGGAGCCGGGATCTGCCTTCGGGTTTGGCCTCCTACACGATTGGTTTGACCGGCAACATCGCGACGGGCAAAACGACAGTGGGGCGGATGCTAGAGGACCGGGGGGCCGAACTTATCGATGCGGATCGGATCGCTCACCAGGTTATGGAACCGGAGGGGCCGGCTTACGAGGACGTGGTTGAGGCGTTTGGCACGGAGATTTTGCGCGGGGATGGGATGATCGATCGACGCCGGTTAGGGCGTATCGTCTTCAACGACGAGGAAGCGCTGCGAAGGTTGGAGGCTCTCGTTCATCCCCCCGTCATCCGAAAGATCGATGCGTTGATTGAGGCGTCGAACGCTCCGGTGGTCGTCGTCGAAGCGATCAAGCTGCTGGAGAGTGGGATGGCTGTCCGTTACGACGCCATCTGGGTGACGACGTGTGCTGAGTCCATCCAACGCTCGCGGCTGATGAGTCTTCGCGGCCTGAGCCCTGACGATGCGGAGGCCCGCTTACGCGCACAGACGCCCCAGATTCTGAAGCTCGAACAGGCCGATGTCGTCATTCAGACGGGCGGGACGCTTGCTCAGACCCGATCCCAGGTTCGAAGCGCTTGGCGGCGGATGCCCCTCGCTCCCCGTGCTTGCGATCCGGATTGTGATTGATATGCACCTCACCGCTCAAGAGCGTGGATGGCTTAACGGGACTGACGGTCCGGCTACCCGGCGGGCCATGGAGATCGTGGTGGCGTTGGCACGCATCTACGGGGCTGAGCGTCTGGTGCCTGTCCGGAGTGTCCAGATTTCCGGCGTCTCCTACCGGAACATCGGTGCGGCGGGTCTCAAGTTCCTGCGCCAATGGCGTGCCGAAGGCGCGTCCGTGCGTGTGCCGACGACCCTCAATCCTACCGCGATGGATATGAAAGCGTGGCAGGATCAGGGGTTCGACCCGGCGTTCGCGGAGAAGCAGCGTGCTGTGGTCGAGACTTTCGCCCAGATGGGTGTGGGGGGCGGTGTGCCCATTCCGACGTGTACTCCCTATCTCATCGGCAACCGTCCTGCGCTTGGCGACCACCTGGCCTGGGCTGAGTCGTCTGCGGTCTCCTTTGCCAACAGTGTCCTGGGTGCTCGAACCAATCGGGAGGGTGGCCCTGGCGCTATCGCGGCGGCGATCACCGGGCGCACGGGGATGTATGGGCTCCACCTGGATGCCAATCGTATCCCGACTTTGCGGGTGGACGTAGAAGCCGGGCTGAACGCCCCTGCAGACTACAGCGCACTGGGGGCGATTGTGGGGCGGGAGGCCGGCCGGCTCGTTGGCGGCAGCAGGGTCATCCCCTATTTTGTCGGGTTGCCTCTCGAAAAGGGGGATGAATTCCTTGAGGAGAAGCTCAAAGCGTTGGGCGCTGCGATGGCAGCCACCGGTGCCGTGGCCCTTTACCACGTGCCAGGCATCACGCCTGAAGCACCGGCGACGCTGGGAGGCCTCGATACGACGCTCACGGTCGCGGATCTGGCGCCTGGCTATGCGAGGCTCAGCGACGACGAGGGGACGCCGGATCTCGTGTGGATTGGGTGTCCCCACGCATCCTTGACGGAGATCGAGGGTGTTGCCAGAGCTGTTGTAGGAGCGACGCTGCGGATTCCGCTGTGGGTCACCTGCGCCCGACCGGTCGCCGAGGCCGCCGCCGACCGGGGATGGATTGAGCTGATAGAGGCAGCCGGGGGGCGGGTGTTCACCGATGCCTGTATGGCTATCGCCCCGGTGCGGGCATTGGGGTTCCAACAGGTCGCGACGCCTTCAGCGAAGGGAGCGTACTACCTGCGAAACCTGGCTGGCGTCAGTGTGCGTTTTGGGCCGTTTTCTCAGTGCGTCGAGGCCGCGCGTAAGGGACGGTGGTAGGATGGGGAAGACGATTGCGGTCTTGGAAGGCCGGGTGATCAAGGCCGGGAAGGCGGAGGCGGAGGCCCTGGTGACCTCGGAGGCTGTCGGCTTCCTGGGAGGTGTTGACGGTGAGACCGGGCGGGTCATCGAGGTCGGTCATCCGCTGGAGGGAGAATGTGTGGCGGGCAAGGTGCTGGTCTTTCCTACAGGTAAAGGAAGCACCGTGGGTTCCTACGTACTCTACCAATTGGCCGTCAACGGATTGGCTCCGGCGGCGATTCTCAACGCCGACAGCGAGCCGATCGTCGCGGTCGGTGCCATTATCGGCGAGGTGCCGATGGTCGATCGCATACCGATCGACCAGATTCGGACCGGTGATTGGGTCCGGTTGGACGGCGAACGGGTCACCGTCCAACGCCGGACCTCATCGATCGATCAGCCGTGATTGGCTAACCGTCGCGAAACGTCAATCGAGTTCCCAGACTTTCAGATCATCCAGGCAGACGGTGACGCCGGGCTTCTCATACGTCGCCCCGCCAATGCCAATGCGTCCCGTGTCGAGCGATGGCTCTTCCACGTCAGCCAGCCATATTCCGTTGACGTAGATGGAGACGGTATCGTCGATGCGTTCCATGCTGAGCATGTTCCAGCCGATGTCTGAGATATTCCTGGAGGTCGTCCACTCGATGAGCGGGGCCTGCCATTCGTCATTGAGCAGGAAAAAGAGCGCGTATGTCTGTTCGTACGGTGAGACCTCAAACCAGTAGAGGTTGTCGCCATCGGGTCCGAACCCCAGGCCACACGTGGCATCGGTCTCTTCCTCGATCTGACAGGCGACCTCTGCGACGAACTCATCCGTTCTAAAGGGCTCGTACCACTCCCAAGCGGTCAGTTGGTCGACTTTGATCTCTATGCAGTAAGTTCCATCTGCAGGCGCCTGATAGTTAGTCTCCTCGTTGTCAACACCTCCCCAGTCATTGCGGTTGTCCTCAAAGGCATCCTCAAACCGGAGCGTGGCATTATCCGGGAGCGTGGCCTTTCCCACCACATCCCAGAAGCTATCCCCGGTCAATTCGACCTGATAGATAGCCTCGATGGTCTCTCCGGTGGTGTCAGCCGTCTTGAGATCGTACCATCCGGGGGATATACTTTCGATGATTGTCGAGTCCCCGACAGGAATAGATTCCGAAAGGAGGTTATCTCCCCACGTATCGGACTCCACGGGCGAGATATAAAGCTCGCCAATCATGTCCTCCGACAGGTTGTTGACCTCGATCGCTGCGTCTCCCACCAGGGTCAGGTTGGATTCCCCCGCGACGTCGATCTCCCAAATCGTCTCGATGACGTTTTCGTTCTCGTCGAGCGCCTGGACATCGTAGGTTCCCGGTGTCAATCCGTCCACCCGGGTCGCTTCCCCCGCCATCAGGATCTCGTCCCCCAGGCGGTCGTCACCCCACATATCCACATCACTCGGGGCGACAAAGAGGTACCAGACATCCAGGCCCGAGGCATTGGTCACCTGCAGGGCTGCTGCTCCAGAGGCTGATTCGGGTGTCGATGTAGCCTTTTTGGCGGGTATCTTGTCCTCTTCCGATGCTTCGGGTGTGCTCGTCGCCGTGGGGGGAGATTCCTCTTCTTGGGTCTCGACTGCCAAGGGTGTGGCTGTATCCGCAGGCACTGCCGTTTCCGTCGGGGAGGTTAACTGCCCGGCAAGGTTCACAAGCCCACATCCTAAACTCGATATCATAAGTGCCAAGACTATTCCGATCCATATTGCTCGATTTCGCATCTCCTACCTCCTTGAAATTAGATGATGATGTCCTTTATGTATATTGGGAACGAATGGCTGTGTTTTTATTCTGTCGATATGTGGGCATATGTGAGTGCCTCTGCCTCCTCCTGAGCCAATGTATAGAGAGAGACGGGGAAACGTCCGTGAAGCGGTGAGATCGTGGCACTGAGACGGGTGAGTTGCAGGACGAGCCAACTCAGCGGATAGCTCAGCCGGCAGAGTTGGACGGCTCGTTCCAACTCTTTCAGGCTGCCCCGATCCCAGCCGCCCAGCAGCGCTGTCAAGGCCGTGAAGACCGGTAGCGCCAGGGTCATCATCACGGCGTATCCTGCGACGTTTATCCACAATGACGCGCCCCCTACCTCACCCGTCAGGAGATTTAACCCCTGATACAGCAGAAAAGCGCTGCCCAGCGGTGCAATCCAGAGTTGCCAGATGTTGATCTTGACCCGTATGACAAAACGCCGCATCAGGATCCACGCAAGCAGAGCCTCCAGACCGAGTCCCGCTGCGTTGGCGATGAAGACTGTCTGAAGTCCGAGGCGCGGTGTTGCTATGAGAGTTCCAACCACCCGTAGGGCATGGGCGATGATCATAACGAGCGAGCTCAAGCCGGGACGCCCCCCTGCTTCCAGGACACGGTGGGGTAGCCAGGCCAACCAACGAGCGGCTCCAAGTCCCAGTAGGGGGAGAAGCCATTGTCCTGCTGCGGGCGGCAACCCTAGAAGCTCCAACCAGATCGTGGGACCGATCGCAGCCAATACAGCCGTCAAGAAGAGCCCTAATCCTATTCCGTAACGCATTGCCTGGTTGATGTAATATCGGAGCAGGGTGCGGTAACCCAGAGCTGCGGCCTGGGCCATCGTCGGTACCAGGGGGTGCCCCAGTCCCCAGAGGAGAAGATCGTAGATCGACAGCGCTGTAAAGAGCGCCGTCCAGTGTGTGTACGTGACAGCCTGCTCGCTGAGTTGGCTCGCAAGCCACCGGATCGTAAAAAGCGAACTCAGCGCAACTGCCAGGGTGCCTACCATCCGGCGGAGCCCGAAGCTTAAGGCCTGTCTGACCACATCTCCACGATAGGCAGGACGGAGGAGCGCAGTTAGCGGGTTATCTTCCTGGATCAAGAACCCCAACCCCAGCGCGAACGTCAAGGCGCGTGCTGCATAGAGCCCTATGCCGAGGCCCATCGCACTGCCCAATGCGCGCCCGACGGCCGGTTGTGTGGCTCCCCACGCGCCAAAGAGGGGCGCGAAAATCATCTGGCATCCGACGACGCCCACCGTCTCCGCCAGACGCAGAATTTGTTCCCGGTCGAAGCGCTGGCTCGCCCGGAAGAAAAAGTTGAAGACGCCGAAAAAGCCGGGGACTTGGAGTACCGTCCAGACCAGGATATGATACGTCAAGTGCGCGATGCTCGTGCGGTGGAGGATTGTTGTGACCCCTAAAACGATCAGGCCTGCCAGCACGACACCACTCAGAAGCTGCCACCATACATAGAATTGGAAAAACCGCAGCGAACGTTCCGGGTAATGGATGCGGTGGGTGCTGAAGTAATAGACGACGGCTACGCCTACACTGGCGTCAAAGCACAAACCGACGATGGATATCCACTCTCCGACGTGCTGCCAGTTTGTCAGTGTCTGTTCGTTGGGGAGCAGGAACTCCGGCACCGTCCTTGCGTTGAAAACTGCCAAAGGCAGAAAGAGCATCAAACCGAGCGGGAAGAGTGTGAGAAGGCCGGCGAGAGGTCGGTGAAAACCGGCGCGTTGCCAACGTGACGAAGTCTCGGTCTCCGGTCGCGCAGAATCGGGCGCGGAGAGCGGCTTGAGGAAAAGACGCCGCCGTGCCAGATAGAAGAGCCAAGCGACCCCGATTATGAGCGTTCCCCCGATTCCGGCGATTATCCATCGGACCTGGGGGCGTGGTACGGGGGAGAGCGGATAGTCGGCAAAGGAGAGTGGACGTGCAGCGTCGGCTGCGTCCACGATCAGGCGGTAGACCAGGTAACGAAAATAGGGCCATTGGGTCCACGCCCTATTTGTCGAGGATTCCAACCAGGGACCGACAATGAGAACTTGCCCCGTATCGCGTCCGCGCAGCCGGCTCAATACAGGGGGCCTATTCCCGGATACGATGATGGGTTTCAAAAGATTGGGGTTTGAGATGACAGTTCGCGCCTGTAGTTCGGGCGCGGAGCCCCACGCGAGCGCTCCCTGCAGGGGATCGGCCTCGTCACTGATGCTCAAGTCGGTACTGCGCTCCGTCGTGCTGAGGCCGAACGAACTCATCCCCAAGAGCGGTCGCAGATCCTCAGGACGCTGGGGAAAGAGTGGGCCGCAGAAAAGCACCAGTCCGATGGCGCCCTCTTGAACCCTTTGACCGAAGTAGGTTGCGGTCTCCTCTGTGAGCGGGACGTTATTGATAACCAGTACCTGGGCTAACTCGGGTTGATCCACCCGGACCAGATAGGGTCGCGATTCATTGATCGAAACCGCGATCTGATCTTCCGGACCGATATAGTAGACACCGATCGCGCTCGGGGATACCTGTGCCCAAACCCACGGCGTGAGAGTAGCCGCAAGTAAGGCCACGCCAAGGAGCGCGATGAGGATCCGTCGCGGTCGCTGCGATGTCTGCTGATCGGTGCCTGCCATCCTGTTATTCCTCGATCTCTGTTCCACAAGTGCAGAAAGCCCGCGTATTATTCGGCGGGCTCTCCTTATCGGTCTTTGAGGCTAGGCCGCGTTCGGGTATCGTTTTGACGCGTTCAGGCTGGATCCCCGACGGGCTCCAAGGGAGGGAGATCTCCGGGTTCCTTCAAGCCGAACTGCTGCAGAAATTCAAACGTCGTTCCGTAAAGAATGGGCCGCCCCAGCGCGTCAGCCCGTCCCAGATCTTCAATGAGTCCGGCGGAGAGCAGGGTGCGGAGCGTACTGTCGCTGCCTACCCCGCGGATAGACTCGACCTGGGGACGGGTTACCGGCTGTGCATAAGCAACAATCGCCAGCGTCTCCATCGCGGCCTGGGATAACCGGAGGTCCACGTTCAGTCCCAGCAGCGCCTCAACATACGGCGCAGCCTCTGGTGCGGAGACGAGTTGAATCCGTCCCCGCGTCCGCTGCAGACGCAACCCCCGACTCTGTAATTGGGTCTCTAATTGGGCGAGCGCCGCTTGGGTCTCTTCATCCGTGAGACCGACGGCCTCAGCCAATTCCTCGACGGGCACCGGACGGGGCGAGGCAAAGATCAGCGCTTCCATCAGCGCCTCCGGTGTCAGTTCGGTTGTCTCCGTCACGAACTGTTCTCATCCTCGATTGAACGATCGGGTTGCTCGGGGGCTTCCGGTGTGGCGCTGGGTAGGGGGGGCGGCCCGCTCTCTGTGGTGGCCCTGGCTTCCGCCGGGAGCACATCGTGGGAGCGAACGGATGTTGCCGGTGCGCTCTCCGCTTTCGGATGAACCCGAATGCGGACCTCCGGGTCGCCGGCGACCTCCAGTCCCAGATCCTGCGTCAGGGCGTTTTTGACCTCCCGTACCAACTGCTGGGCCATCGTCGGGATATTACGCCCTTTGGTGACGGTGACATCCACCACCGCCTGGACTTTGTCACCCTTGGCTTTGATGTGAGGATCAACCTCGATGACGCCCTCCATGGGGTCCAATGCGTACTTCAGCTGCTCGACCACGCTGTCGATGCTGATGGTGACCATCCCGCCCGTGGCTTGCTGGACGCGGATGTCGCGCTTGCGTGGGCGCTTGACCTCCAGGAAAATCACAAATGCTAACCCCAGGTCGACGATCAGCGCCAGAACCACCCCAATGCCCAGGCGCGTCCAGGGGGACCGGCTGAGGAAATAGCGACCCCATTGTGCCATCCACTCTCCCAAGCTGATCAGCACCTCGTGAGGGATCAGGAAGAGAGCGGTCAGGACCACCATCAGCACCAGACACAGAATGACAATGAACACCCGATTGACGGTATTGAGAAAGTTCATAGTTCCCTCCTATGGATCTGAGCTTTAACGATCGGTTTCATATCGGACACGGAGATATCCCTCCCGGGACGCCCCCCAGGGGATGGTCGCATCCAATCCCATTTTGGTCGTCCAAGCCTTTTCGCCCGGGACCTGACGTGCTGAGGGATCCAGGCTGGAACTGGGCTGATCATTCAGGATAATCAGATCGCGATCTGCGCGAAAACGCGTCGCGATGGCCCATTCTACGTCATACGGATCGTAAAGGTTCACGTCTGTATCGACAACCACGACGTGCTTACAGGAGCTGTGTCCGCGAAAGGTAGCTTCGATGGCCTTTTTGGCATCATCGGGACCCTGGGGGACGATCTGGATCACCGCGTGGAGCCAGGAACATCCACCGGGGGTGATGCTCACGCCGGTACAACGCGTCACGCGATTGACCTCGGCGAAGATCGACGGCTCGCGAGGCATACCCATCAGGTTCTTGTGCTCACGACCGGCGGGCAGCAGGGCGTGGAAGATGGGCGACCGCCGGTGCGTTACCGTCGTGACCTTGAAAACCGGCTGTTCTCGCATACCGTCCATGGTGCCTGTCAGATCCGGAAAGGGACCCTCCGTGGCGAACTCGTGGGTCAGCGTGCCCTCCAGCACGAGCTCCGCCGCGGCGGGGATCTTCAAGGGTACGGAGACGGCCTCCACCGTGGGGGTGGGGGCCATGGCCTGCGCGATGCCCATCTCATCAATGCCTTTTTCCGGTGACATTGCCGCGGCGAGCAGGATCTGGGGGGGCAGGCCGATGCAGACCGCCATAGGAAGTCCGTTGGGAAACTTCCGCCAGGCAGTGTCGGTGCCTCTTCGTTCGACAATGCGCCCGACCAGTCGATCGCGGCCGATCCGCATCAATCGATGGAAAGAGAGGTTCCGACCGTGATCGGGGTCGGTGATGACCGCGACCCCGGCCGTGATGTAGGGCCCTCCATCCTCCGGGTGATATCGGGGAATAGGAATGCGCCGGAGGTCGACCTCTGATTCGATCACTTCCTGGCACGGGGCTGTCTTGATCTCGGGCGACTCCAGCGGATTTGCCAGTGCATTGGCTAACCGGGGTATCAGCTCAGGTACGTCACATGAGAGCGCTTGGGCAAAGTGCGATCGTTGGGCCACGTAGCCGGAAGCCAATCGCCAATCCGGATAACCCTCCAACGTCTCGAAGAGCAGCGGCTCCCCGTCATGTTGCGCCGCGATAGCAGCAACCTCGAACTCCGGTGAGACCGGATCGGTGATATGAAGAAGTTCACCGGCTTTGTCGAGTTCGTTGAGAAACGAGCGTAAATCCATCATCGTGACCTCGGGTCTTGAGCAATTCAGCAGCGCTGGGAGATGCCCTCTAAGGGAGATATGCGTATACCGATAAGCATCCTGGATTCAAGCATGTTCATATCCAATCATAGTATATCAGAAGGGCTTTCCTTCGCAATGCATCTTTTGGCGGCACCATTCTATGCG
>CAYMAQ010000046.1:14116-19316 GCA_964388385.1 uncultured Anaerolineales bacterium
TATATCAGAAGGGCTTTCCTTCGCAATGCATCTTTTGGCGGCACCATTCTATGCGCTCGCCATTCTGCTCGCATCGCTATTCTATGCGGATCGCAGGATGGAGTTGTCGTTGCGTTCTCATCGCTCGAATCTGATGCGCATCTCGTCAATGTGATCTCTCAGCGTCTCGTCGATTAACGCGTCGATATCCACTGTCTCTTCGACCGCGAGCACGTCCTCCAATTTCGCCCACGTCGCAGGATTTCGGGCGTGGATTGAGCAGGGGTCGCGATAGGGTTCGATCGAGATCTCGTAGGTGCCGATTGCCTTGGCATGCGCGATGATTTCCTGTTTGTTCATACCGACCAGGGGACGGAGGACAGGAAGCTCGGAGGCCCGGGCGATGACGTTGATATTTTGCAGGGTCTGGGATGCGACCTGCCCTACACTCTCCCCGGTGACCAGCGCCGTGGCATGTTGCCTCTGCGCGATGACGTTTGCGATACGCATGATGAAGCGCCGGAAGACTACCGTCGTCTCCTTAGCCTGGATCGTGGCCATCGCTGCCTCAAAAGGGGCGGATGAGACCATGAAGAGGCCTGCGGATGTCCGGTGGGGGGCCATCACCCGTTGGGCCATCCGTACGATTTTGGATTGGCGGATCTGCTGTTCGTTCGCGAGCAGGTGAAAGTGCACGAAGTCGGGTCGGCATCCGCGTTTCATCAGCAGGTGCGCGGCGACCGGCGAGTCGATTCCACCGGAAAAGAGGGAGAGTACCCGACCGCTCGAGCCCAGGGGCAGCCCGTTCGGCCCGGAGATCCGGCGGATGAAGAGATACGCGGCATCCTCGTAGATCTGGATAGACAGGGTCACGTCCGGATGGGTGAGATCCACCGGGGCGTGCGTCGCATTCACCACCCGCGCACCTACAATGCGGTCGACCTCGAACGATTTGATTGGAAAACGCTTATCTCCCCGCGTTGTATCGATGCGGAACGTCGTCTCCGGTGTGATCAGTCCTTCCGCCATCTCGACCGCGGCGTCCCCGATCTCTTCGATATCCCAGGAGGCCGTCACAACCGGAGCGAAATAAGCAATCCCGAAAACCCGCCGCAGCCTAGCCTCAACGTCCTCCGCCGGAACAGCGTCCCCCAGCTCCACAAGAAAGTAGCTGTAATAGCGGCGTACGTCCGGCTCGCCGAGATCTTCCAGGGCTTTTCGGATGTTGTTGATCAGTGCGTTCTCAAATTGAAGGCGATTGCGCCCTTTGAGCGCGATCTCTCCATAGTGCACGATGTAAGTCAGTGTCATAAAACCTCCAGGGTTGGATCATAGCACACCCACCTATCCGGAAAAGGTCGAGTTTCTATTTTCCTGATTTGATGAAGAAGTCCGATTGACATTCGAAGCACATCATTGAGAATACAATCGATGTGGCTATCATACTGCCATGAGAGGTGTAAAATGAAGATCGTTATGCCTGATTTTGTAGTGGATTACATTCAGCCGCAAGCCTGTACATGGTTGGATCGATGCGAGTTTGTGACCGTGGATCGGGAAGGGGCACTCGATGAGGATCCGACGGGCGCCGAGGTCGTGATGCTGCCCTGGGGGCTCTCGCAATCCCAGGTCGAGAGGCTGCTTCACCTCCCTTCGGTGCGCTGGGTGCATACGGTCACCGCGGGTATTGATCACGCATTGGACGCGCTTCCCTCCTCAAGCGATATACGCCTTACCAACGCCCGCGGTATCTTTGACGTCCCTATCGCAGAGATGGTGATGGCTTACATTCTATCGGCGACCAAGCGGCTGCCCGAATTCCGTGCGCAGCAGGACGCGCGGATGTGGAATCCGCTGCGTTTGCGCGAGGTCCGGGGATTGACCGTGGGCATCATAGGCCTGGGCAGTATTGGTAAGGAGATTGCGAAACGAGCGCGGGGTTTCGGCATGCGGGTGATCGCCACCCGTCGCCATCCCGAGAAATCGAGCGATCTCGTGGACGAGGTCTTTGCGCCCCAGGATTTGAGTTCCCTCCTGACCGCGGCCCATTTTGTCGTCATCGCCGCGCCCCTTACCGAGGAGACCCGGGGGATGATGGGTGAAAAGCAACTGCGCCGGATGCGGGAGGACGCCAGGCTTATCAACATCGCACGTGGGGAGATTGTCAACCAATCGGCCTTGATCCAAGCGCTGGAGGAGGATTGGATTGCCGGCGCAGCGCTCGACGTCTTTGAGGAGGAACCGCTTCCGCCGGATTCTCCTTTCTGGGATATGACCAACGTTGTGGTCACCCCCCATAATAGCTGGAGTACCCCTTATCTTAAGCAGCGCGAGGCGGAGCTTTTTTTGGATAATCTAGGTCGTTACCTCCGTGATGCGCCGCTGCGCAACCGGATCGATCCTACAAGGGGCTATTGATGGTCGCGCGGGAGCCCGTCGTTGACGTCAAAGACCCGGAGCCGCGGCTCCGGGTCTGAATGATAACATCCACTTTGTATAGGAGAAGGCCGACTTACTCCTCGCGGCGGTGCATCAACCCCAATGCGACGGCGGATCCCCCACCGACGGTTGTGACCGTCAGCATTGCCAGGAGCAAGCCCGCCTGTTCGAACCCGCTGGCAGGCAGCACCGAGGCCCCTGAGAGCGTGCCCGCACCGGGGTAGAGTCCAAGATAGACTTCTCCAATGCCCTTGCTGGGCACATACACATTCTGCTGGACCGGCGTCGTTGCTGCATATCCTTCTGGCACGTTGAAGGTGACTGTCCACGTGCCTGATTTAAGGGGGGCCGGTCCAAAGGTTCCGGTCGCGTATTCGTTGCCCGCGGAGTCCGTCGTTCGCCATTCGGAGAAATAGGTTTCGCTGTAATCTCCCTGTGAGATGGTGAAGTAGACCCATCCTACGCCCTTTTCATCGGGGTCTTGCACCCCATTCCGGTTCATGTCGAGGAAAGCGGCTCCACGGATTGAGCCCTCGTTCTCGCCGTATGCAGGATGCGCTGCAATGGACAAGAATGCCAGAAAACATAACCCTACTAACCACCATCGTCGGCTTGCTTTGGACATAGGTCGCCTCCTGATTAGAATTGCGCGTTGGAGTGCTTTTTGACGAAATGTATTCTCAGTATAAGGGAGGTTTGAACGGACGTCAAGTGCGCGCTCTCTGTCACGTAGGGCGATTGCAGTTGGCCAAAAAGGCTCAAAGTACCCTAACGGGCATCTTCGTCCCCGCGTTTTAGGGGTAGTTTCGGTGCCAAATACCCTCTTAGCAAAGGCTAGTATCGCTAAAAAGGGGTTTTGAGCCCTAACTGCAATTGAAAATCCCGCTTCGTTTGTGATCCCCGGAATCGATGCTATAAAGTGGCCTGGAACTGGGGAATAATATGGAAGGGGTGAGTATGAACACTGAGAAACGCCGTCGTGCTTTGGTACTCTCCGGTGGAGGTGGACGCGGCGCCTACCACATCGGCGTCCTGACCTACTTGCAGAACGCGGGTTGGCAGCCTGATACGATTGTGGGGACGTCCATCGGCGCCGTCAACGCGGCGGCCCTGGGCTCGGGTATCTCCTTGGAAGGCCTTCGTGACCGGTGGCTTGATCTGGAAACCGGTGACGTTCAGAAGATGCGCGCCGACGATGTTTTTGTCGATAATCTCATTATGCGGCGTACGCACATCTTTGACACCGACCCATTGGCGGACACGCTTGCAGGTCGAGTGCCCAAGTGGCAGGATCGACCCTGGATCGACCCCGATATTCTCAACGACGATGGCTCTCCCTATGATGTGTGGATCACCGCAGTCGAGGCGGAGTCCCGAAAGCTCGTTTATTTTCACAACCAGGACGGGCGCGGTATCAACGTCGAGATGGTTCGGGCGAGCTGCAGCATCCCTCTCTGGTACGAACCCACCCGCATTGGGATGCATACCTACCTGGACGGGGGGACCCGCGCCAACACCCCGTTCCGCAAGGCCCTGGAGTTAGGTGCTGCCGAGATCGTGGTGGTGATGATGGTCCCGTGGCCCGACCGGTCCGCGCAGTCGTGGTTATCCGGACGATCGTTGAGTCCCCTCGATGACGAACTGCTGAAGATACCGCAGGCTCTCTGGTGTGCCTTTGAACCGGCGCTGGATATGCTCCTGAGCGAAATCGCCTGGAAGGATTATCAGCTTCTCCAAGAGGAGCGGGGAAACGGGAAATATCCGAATCTGCAGTGGATCCGGTTTGTGGCTCCGCAGGTGCCGCTTCCGACGGGAAACATGACGCTTTACCAGCGCGATAACCACGTTCGGTTGTTTCGGCTCGGCGAACGGAACGCGCGTGAAGTTCTCGGCGATCTCATGGATGACCGCGATAGCAGGCCGGACGACCGCACCGTCAAGCCGCGGCTTGACGGTGCTGACTGAAGGGGGGCGACTGTTCTGACCCGCGTGGATATCGGTATCGATCTGAGGCTGCACGCGTATGCCTCCGGTGGCATCTCCCGGTATGCCCGGCGTTTGGCAAAGGAGATGGCGCATATTCTTCCACGGGAGCGGCTGACGCTGATCCCGCACCGTCGGGAATCCGATCCGCTTTCTCTTCGAGGCGTGCGCACCTATGCGGCGTGGACCCCACCTCACCATCCCCTGGAGCGGTGGGCCCTCGGGCTGGAGCTTTTGCCTTTGGGGCTGGATCTCCTGCACAGCACGGATTTTATCCCCCCGCGGTGGGGGGCTAAACGCCACGTGATCACCATCCACGATCTCAACTTTCTCTATTATCCTCAATATCTGACGACCGAGGCACGCCGTTACTACAACGCGCAGATTATGTGGGCTGTGCAGCATGCCGACGCGATTCTTGCCGATTCCTATGCGACTCGCAAGGATCTCCATGCTCTCCTCGGGGTTCCCTCAGAGCGCGTGACGGTGGCTCACCTTGCGGCCGATGAGGCATTTGCTCCCCTGCCGGAGGACCGTGTCCGCACAGTCCTCGAGCGTCACGGCCTCGATCCAAACTATTTTCTTTTCGTTGGTGTCTGGGAGCCTCGAAAAAACCTGCCCGGTCTTTTTAAGGCGCTGACCCTTCTGCGCGATCGGGGGTACGAGCGTTCTTTAGTCGTTGTAGGCCGACCCGGTTGGCTCTACCGGGAGATCTTCGACACGATTGAATCATTGAATTTAAGCGGAACCGTACGGTTCCTGGAGGATCTGGCTTTTGAGGAGTTGATCGCGGTTTACA
>CAYMAQ010000047.1:0-19235 GCA_964388385.1 uncultured Anaerolineales bacterium
ATGGAGCCACCATCCGCAGCCCGAGGACTTCTGGCCCACCGAGCAGCACGACTACCAGCAGTGGCTCCAGGATCAGGGTGTTGTCTGGGACGAAGCTCACGATGCGGACCTGGAGAGTGAGTGGACGACCGAGGTCTGCCGCCCGGGGATCGCGGCCGAGTATCACCAGACCACCTGGTGTGCGGAGAAGGCCATCGCGTTTATGGCGGAGGATCGGGAGGGCCCGTGGTTGATGAGTGTCAATCCCTTCGATCCCCACCCGGCGTTAGATCCGCCGTTGAGCTATCTCGAGCGTATGGATGTCGATGCGATGCCGATGCCTCTCTTCCGTGAGGAGGAGCTGACGGACCAGCGCCGCTTCCGGGGTATCGACCATCAGACGGAGGTGCCCCGCCCGCCGGAGGATTATCCGGCTCAACGGATGGTCGCCGCCTACTACGCGCAGATCGAACTGATTGACGATCAGCTGGGGCGGATGCTGGATGCGCTGGAGGAAACCGGGCAGCGCGAGAACACCGTGATCATCTTTACGAGCGACCACGGTGAGATGTTGGGTGACCACGGGTTACTATGGAAGGGATGCCGTTTCTACGAGGGCGCTGTGCGCGTGCCACTGATTCTCTCATGGCCCGGGCACTTTCAGTCCGGTCTGGTAAGCGACGCGTTGGTGGAGCTCACCGATCTGGTGCCGACGCTGTTGGACGCGCTGGATCTGCCGATTTCGGAGCATGTCCAGGGGCGGTCTCTGATGCCGATCTTGACCGCGGACTCGGACGCGGACTCGGACGCGGGCCGGCACCGTGATTTTGTGCGGTGTGAGTATCACGACACGCTCGATCGGCCCTATGCCAGCCACGCGAATATGCTGCGCACCGACCGCTACAAGTTGGTCGTCTATCACGGACACGAGGTCGGTGAGCTCTACGACCTGGAGAACGACCCGGACGAGTTTCACAATCTGTGGGATGATCCGGCGATGGAGAAAACGAAGCACGCCCTGATCAAGCAGCTCTTTGACGCGGTTATGTTGGCTGTGGATGAGGGCATGGAACGGGTGGGGCGATATTGACGCGGGATCAGTGCCGGGGACGGGGATCAGTCCCCGGCACTGATCCCTCGATTGACAAAAATAGTAGGAGGTTAACGTATGGCAACCCAAGGACTTGAGTACGATATCACCCAGGATGACCTGACGGACCTGACGACCGGCGGTCCGGTCTTTGTCACCTTTGGGGAGGTGATGGTGCGGGACACGCCCGCGGACAAGGAGCGTCCGGAGCGGACCCGCCTGGTCCATCTCTCAATGGCGGGGAGTGAGTACACGCTGGCGATGGGGCTCTCCCGCCTGGGCATCCCCTCGGGATATATCACCCGGGTGCCCGACAACCCGTACGGGCGGGCGCTGCGGAATATCGCCCGGGCGCAGGGAATCAACACCGATCACATCGTCTGGGCGCCGAAGACCGAGCCGATGGGGCGCTTTATCTACGAGATCGGCCGTACGCCCCGCAAGAATAAGGGCGTCTACCAGCGCATGTACTCCGCGGCCTCGCGGCTCGATGCAGGGATGGTGGACTGGCAGGCGGCGTTGGCCGACTGCCGGCTCTTCCACACCTCGGGGATCAGCTTTGGGCTTGCGCGGCACAGCGGATACGAACGGAATACCGTGCTCGCCGCGTTCGAGGATGCGATGGTGGCTCGGCCCACCGACTGCCTGGTGGGGCTGGACTACAACTACCGTTCGACCCTGTGGAGCGTGGAGGAGGCCCGCGAGGTGATGACGCCTATCCTGATCGAGCACGTCGATCTTCTGATCACCTCGATCGAGGATATGGCCGAGATTTACGGCATGGGCTGCGGGCAGTACTCGGCGGAACAGATCGTGAAGGGCGACATCGGTCCCATTGAGGACGACGACATCCGCGCCTTTGCCGCTGAGATCCACGAGCGGTTCGCCACCCAGGTCGTGGCGGTCACCATCCGGTACCCCGACAGCTTCGAGCAGCACCGTTGGGAGTCCGCCGCCGCCGATGCCGAGGGGAATTTCTTCCGTTCGTTGTCGGTCAAGCCGATCACGCTGTGGGATCGGCTCGGCGGGGGGGATACGTGGAACGCCGGTTTTTACTACGGCCTTTTAACCGTCGGATTCGGTGCCGACGGTCTTGAGAAGGGGGTTCGGGTCGGTGATGCCGCGACGCGCATCAAGCAGACCCTGATGTTCGACCTGCCGGTGATTGACAAGGACGAGGTGCAGGCGCTGATGCGGGCGGACGTCTTGGGTGGAGGCAAGCGCACCTCCCGGTGATCGAGAGGGTGAGCTGTTGCATGCATACGTGAGGAGAAAACATACGATGAACAAGGCTGAGAAACTGGATCTGATACGCAGCACGGGCGTGATCGCGATTATGCGGGCTGAGAGCTCGGATCAACTCATCGCGGCGGCCGATGCGATCAAGGCGGGCGGCGTGCAGGTGATCGAGGTCACGATGACCACCCCGGGCGCGCTGACCGTGATCGAGGAGGCGAAGGCGCGGTACGGGGAAGCGGTTCTTTTTGGGGCCGGTTCGGTGCTCGATAACGAGACGGCGCGAGCTGCGATCCTTGCCGGGGCCGATTTTGTCGTCGCGCCTACGCTGAAGGTCGCGATGGTGGAGCTCTGTAACCGCTACAGTGTCCCGGTGGTGCCCGGCATTTTCACGCCCACAGAGGCACTCACGGCCTGGGAGGCGGGAGCCGATATGGTCAAACTCTTCCCCGCCGGCGTCGGCGGCCCCCGCCTGGTCAAGGCGATCCTGGCCCCGCTTCCGCAGTTAGAGATTGTGCCGGTCGGGGGGGTGGGGCTGGACACCGCGGCGGCGTTCATCCGCAGCGGTGCGGCGGCCCTGGGCGTCGGCAGCGCGTTGGTCAACCGGGCCGTGCTGGAGGCTGGCGATATGGACGCGCTCACGCGGCGGGCGTCGACCCTCATCGACGAGGTGAAAAAAGGTCGCGCGGCCTGACGTATACTCGATATCGTTAGTGCTCTATGCCCGCCCCGGTCGACCGGGGCGGGCTTTTTCGTCCTCTGCGGTGCCGGACCAATGCCGGGTAAACATATTTAATTGTGAACGAATGGTGGGTGCCCACGATATAAGGTATCCCAAAAATATGGGACGTGTAATCTAAAAATTTGGGATTTACTGTTGCATCACTTGGGAATATGATATATAATGTGGGTGGGAGTGGGGTAAAGTGGGGAAAAGTGGCATAAAATCAGGCCGTATTCCCTATTATCGGGCACCAACGGCATTCAAAGGGACCTATGTTTCTCGGTCAATACACCTACACATTGGATAATAAGGGACGGCTGACGATTCCCTCTCGATTTCGCGAGGAATTGTCGGGCCGTGTCGTTGTGACCCGGGGGCTCGACCGGTGTCTGACTGTTTACCCCACCGACGTATGGCGTGAGATCGCTCAGAAGGTGACGGCGTTGCCGATCACGAATCCACGGGGGCGCTCGCTGCGCCGTATTTTCTTTGCCGATGCGATCGATGCGGAGTTGGACGGTCAGGGGCGAATTCTTATCCCGGATCGATTACGGGCCATCGGTGATTTGGAATTATCATCAGAAGTGACGATTATCGGGCTCGATAGTTTTATCGAACTGTGGAACCCATCCCTTTGGGCGTCCACGAGCGCGAATCAACTGGAGGTCGCAGAAGAGAATCCCGCGTTGTGGGAAGATCTGGATATCTGACGTGACCCACTCGGGCGGATCGCGACATATTCCGGTTCTCCTCGATGAGGTCGTGAATGGGTTGGCTGTCGAATCCGGGGGCCTTTATCTCGATGCGACCGTGGGAGGAGGGGGACACGCCTCTGCGATCCTCGAGGCCAGCCGGCCCAGCGGTCGGTTGCTCGGCCTGGATCGTGATCCCGAGGCTGTCAAGCGAGCGGCGCGGCGCCTCTCCACCTATGGGGATCGTGCGACTGTGGTCCATGCCTCTTATGTGGATCTGTTGACCGTCGCAGACAAGCGGGGGCTTCTTCCCCTGGACGGTGTGCTCTTTGACTTAGGGTTTTCCTCGTGGCAGATCGAGGACCCGGCGCGTGGGTTTTCGTTCAGCGCCGACGGACCGCTGGACATGCGTTTCGATCCGACGAGTAGCGGCGTGACGGCTGCAGAGCTGGTGAACCAATTGCCGGCCTCTGAACTCGCCGACGTCCTCTATGAGTATGGAGAGGAGACACAGAGCCGGCGTATTGCTGCTGCTATCGTCTCGGCGCGGCCCATTGCGTCGACCCAGGAACTTGTCCAGGTTATCATCGATGCGGTGGGGCACCGGCGCGGTCGTCTGCATCCGGCGACGCTCACGTTTCAGGCGTTGCGGATTGCGGTGAATCGAGAGCTCGAGGGGATCGAGGTCGCGTTGCCCCAGGCGATTCAGGCGCTTCGCCCGGGGGGGCGTCTGGCGGTGATCGCATTTCACTCGCTCGAAGACCGCATTGTCAAGCGGTACTTTCGCAGGGAGTCGCGCGATTGTATCTGCCCGCCCGAGCTGCCGGTCTGCCGGTGCGATCACCGGCGAACGGTGCGCCGGTTGACCCGGAAGCCGATTATGCCCTCGGAGCGTGAGATCGAGGCAAATCCAAGGGCGCGAAGTGGCCGCCTGCGGATTGTTGAAAAATTGGATGTCCACGCAGCAGACGAACGTGAAAGGGGGAACGTACCGCGATGAGCGTGATCTGGCAGCAACGCACCCATGGTATGCCGAAACGGCACGAGCAGACGGATCGCGTCTTCGCTCGGACCCTGTACATCCTGGTCGGCGTCGTCAGCCTGCTGGGGGCTATTTACCTGGCGCTGATCGCCTCCAACATTTCGCTTTCCAGGCAGATATGGACCTTGCACGACGAGTTGGGTGAGATCCGGCGCGAGAATGCGGCGTTACAGCTTGAGGCGGCCCGTTTGGGCTCCATCGAGGCGTTGAAGGTGCGCTCGATTGAATTGGGATATCAACCCGCGGCGGCGTTTGAGTATATGACGGTGGAGGTCCGGTAGATGTTAAGGGGGCCCGATGTCCGTCTGCGTCTGGTGACAGCGCTGTTCGTCGCGTTTACGTCCATGCTGGTGGTCCAGCTCGTTCGCCTTCAGGTTCTGGAGCACGAGGCCCATACCCGGAACGCCGATCTGCAGGTCAATCGTCCCTATGAATTTCCGGTGCCTCCCTGGGGGGTTGTCACCGACCGCAACGGCGACCTGCTGGTCGGCAATCAGCCGGTCTTCAAGGTCGATGCGCGGGTGGATCTCGTCACCGGTATTTCCCATGCCAGTGAGGTGCTTGCCCCCATTCTCGGTAGGCCGCCGGAGGTGCTCGCCCGGGTGCTGGTGCCCACTGAAGAGGAAAAGGCGAAGATGATCGAGTATCCTTATTTCGTACCCTGGCACGAATTGACCGCGTCGCTGAGCGCGGAGGGCAAAGCGGCCCTGGAGGCCGTGATAAAGGAAGAGAGATGGACGTGGCTGAACATCTCTGAGAGTTGGAAGCGCAGTTATCCAGAGGGATATCTTGCGGGGCATCTCCTGGGCTTTGTCAACCGCGATGGGGAGGGCGTGGGACTCGAGGCCTACCAGCAGCGGTTCTTGCGCCCTCAACCTGTCGAGGCCAGCGGCGAATCGATGGATGGGTTCATCCCGGTGCCGGATGCGTGGCTCGAGGAACCCCTTCACGCCTATCCGGGCACCGACATCCGGCTGACCATCGATCGGACGATCCAGGCTTTTATCGAAGACGAGCTGGACCGCGCATTGGTTGAGTATCAGGCCTCAGGGGGCACCATTCTGGTGATGAATCCGGAGACCGGGGCCATTCTGGCTTCGGCCAGCCGGCCCAACTACAAACCGGGTCTCTACGAGACGTATTTTGAGGCCGGGAATCCGGAGGTCTTCAGGGATCCGATGATCAGCGTGGATTACGAGCCTGGGTCGGTCTTCAAGGTCCTGACGGTCGCCGCCGCGTTGGACTCCGGCAGCGTTGATCTGAGCTGGTCCTACGTCGACAACGGCCCGTACGAATATGGGGGGATTCCGGTCAATAACGCGATTCATAACAACTACGGCCACCAGGATCTTCAGGGCGTGTTGGACAACTCCCTGAACACCGGTGTGGCCCGGTTGACCACGCAGCATATGGGCGCAGAGGTCTTCTACGATTACGTGCGCCGGTTTAACTTTGGACAGAAGACCCGCATCGGCCTGAAAAACGAGGTGGCTGGCATCGTGAATCTTCCGCACGATCCCCAGTGGTCGGACAGCTATCTGGCGACCAACGCCTACGGTCAGGGGATCTCGGTGACACCGCTGCAGCTTGCGGTGGCTGTGTCCTCGATCGCGAACGACGGGGTGATGATGTATCCCTACGTGGTGGCGGAGCGCCGCTACGCCGATGGGCGCGTCGTTCCAGCCTCTATCCGGGAGATGAAGCAGCCGATCTCCGCCGAGACGGCGAACACGGTGGCGAGGATGATGCAGCACGTCGTGGATCATAAGGTCGAGGCGGCCCAGGTGCCGGGTTACCCGGTAGCTGGAAAAACCGGCACCTCTCAGATTCCGGTGACCGGCGGCTATGATTACGAGGATGTGATCACCTCGTTTGTGGGGTTCGGGCCGATGCCCGATCCCAAGGTGCTTATCCTGGTTAAGTTTGAGAAACCCCAGGTCAGCCGCGAGGTGCGGTGGGGCACGACGACCGCCGCACCGGTCTTTGGAACGGTGGCGTCGCGCGTGTTTCGGCTCCTGGGTATTCCACCCGTTGATGTGCAGGTCGAGTAAGGGCACGGGTTCTGATGGTCAAGCAGTTGACGCTGAAAGATCTTATGGAGGGACTGAGCGGCTGGCATTTTCCGGAATGGGAGATGCCGGTTCACCCGATCATTGATTCGCGGAACGCCCAATCGGGCAGCGTCTTCTTCGCCTTCAAGGGCGAGAACGTGGACGGGCACGATTACGTGGGCGATGCCTTCGACCGCGGCGCGCTTGCTGCGGTGATCGAGCGCGACGTCGAGGTCGGCGCGGATTGCATCGATGTGACGGATCGGGAGCCGGTCGAGAGGACATGGACCCCCCCGCTTTTGATTCGGGTGCCCGCAGTGCTCGCGGCTCTACAGGATGCTGCGCGGTGGTGGCGCGATCAACTCGACGTGCGGGTGATTGCCGTGACAGGGAGTGTCGGCAAGACGACCACGAAAGAGGTGACCGCGCGGGTGCTGGGGCATCGTTACCGGGTGCTCCGCAATCCTGGGTCGTTCAACAATGAGATCGGGCTTCCCCTGACCCTGCTGACGGCCGACGGCGCGTGTGAGCGCCTGGTGCTCGAGATGGGTATGTACGTGCCGGGGGACATCCGGTTCCTCGCGGACATTGCGAGGCCGCACGTCGGCGTGGTGACCAACGTGGAGCCGGTCCACGCCGAACGCGCCGGGGGATTGGAGACCATCGCCCGGGGAAAGCGTGAGTTGGTGGAAGGGCTTCCTCCGGCCCCGGACGGTGTGGCGATCTTGAACGATGATGATCCCCGCGTGCGGGCGATGGCCGAGCATACGGAAGCCCGGTCCTTCTTTTACGGCCTCTCGCAGGAAGCCGATCTGTGGGCTGACGGGATCCGGGGCCTGGGCTTGGAGGGCCTCCGGGTGCGGCTTCACCACCAGGGGATAACGCGAGAGGTCACCGTGCCCTTGCTGGGTCGGCACAACGTCTACACGGTCCTTCGAGCCGCTGCCGTCGCGCTGAACGAGGGCCTCGATTGGGAGGAGATCGTCGCGGGTTTGCGTGTGCCGGGGCCGCAGTTACGGCTGGTGACGGTCGAGGGCTCGAACGATGTGCTGATTCTCGATGACACGTATAATTCGAGTCCGCCTTCGGCGTTGGCGGCGCTGGCGCTGCTGGACGACCTGGAGGGGCGTAAAGTTGCCGTGCTGGGTGACATGCTGGAACTCGGTGATTACGAGCGGGCGGGACACGAGGAAGTGGGACGGCGGGCTGCCGAGGTCGTCTTCGAGTTGGTCGCTGTGGGACAGTTGGGTAAGCTTATCGGAGAGAGTGCGCGCCGTGGTGGCCTTGATCCGGCCCGGATTCATTTCGCGTCCGAAGGGAAGACGGCCGTCGGAATCCTGCGCCGGATATTGGAGCCGGAGGACGTGGTGCTGGTGAAGGGCTCGCGCGACGTGGGTATGGACGAGATCGTAGACGCGCTGCGTAAGGATGGGGATTCGTGATCAACCAGGACGTCAATACCGTTGTGATCCTGGGTTTAGCCCGCCAGGGCACGGCCTTGGCGCGCTATTTCGCGTCCCGGGGCGTGCGTGTGATCGTCTCCGACCTGCGCAGGGGGGCTGAGCTCCAGTCCGCGATGGACGCACTGCGAGCCTACGAGGTTGAGTATGTGCTGGGCGAGCATCCTCCGGCGCTCCTGGATGGGTGTGATCTCCTATGCTTGAGCGGTGGGATTCCACTCGACATCCCGATCGTCAAGGGCGCGCTGCGCAGAGGGATCCGTCTGAGCAGCGATGCCCAGGTCTTTATTCAACGCTGTCCGGCGAAGGTGGTGGGGATCACGGGTTCGGCCGGCAAAACCACGACCACGACACTCGTGGGGCGGATGCTCGCCGCTTCCGGGCACCGGACGTGGGTGGGCGGGAACATCGGCAATCCGCTGATCGGTGAGGTCGATCGGATTGCACCGACCGACCGGGTGGTGGTGGAGCTTTCGAGTTTCCAGCTTGAACTGATGACCTGCAGCCCCCAGGTCGCCGGCGTGCTCAACATCACGCCGAACCATCTCGATCGGCACGGCACGATGGCTGCCTATTTTGCGGCTAAGCGGAACATTGTGGCCTATCAGCGGCCCGGGGACGTCGCCGTTCTGGGCTATGATGAGCCCAACGCGCGGAGCTTGGCCCGCGCGACCCTTGCCGACGTGCGGTATTTCAGCGGGACCGAGGAGATGGCCTCGGGCGCGTTCCTGGCTGGCGACCGGTTGGTGCTCGAAAGGGGCGGCTGCCGCATTGATATAGGGGCACGGGACGACGTCAATCTGCGGGGTTTTCACAACGTGCTCAACGTCCTGGCTGCCATCACGTTGGCCGACGCCGCCGGTGCGTCCGTTGAGGGGATGCGGTCCGCCATCCGCGATTTCACGGGCGTTGTCCACCGGCTGGAGGAGGTGGGGGAGCGGGATGGAGTGCTCTGGGTCAACGATTCGATCGCGACGGCGCCGGAGCGTGTGATCGCTGCACTGGACGCCTTTTCGGAGCCCATCGTGCTTCTGGCGGGAGGACGGGACAAGGATCTGCCGTGGGAGTCGTTGGCGCGGCGGGTCCTCGAACGGGTGCGGGTGCTGATCGTGTTTGGGGAGGCCGCTCCGCTTATCGCGTCCAAGGTCCGCGAGGTTCGCGATCGGGTGGCCGACGGCCCCGATGCTCTGGAGACGATGGTGGAGGCAGGGTCCCTGGGTTCGGCAGTGCAGCGGGCCTCCGAACTCGCCAGTTCCGGCGACGTGGTGCTGTTGTCGCCCGGTGGCACGAGTTTCGACGCATATCAGGACTTTGCCGAACGCGGCGAGCATTTTCGCACGCTGGTCCATCGGATGTAGGGACGCAGATTGGATAGCTCGACGACGCGGAAGAAGGGGATGAGGGCGACGATGTCAAAACGCACCAAGCGTAAGCGTCAGAGGAAACGTCAGAGCGCCGGTATAGACCAGGCGGTGCTCGCCATCGTGATCGCGCTGCTGGTCTCGGGTCTGATTGTGCTCTACAGCGCTACTTTCTGGATCGATCTGAAGTACGACGAAAATTTCTTCGGGAAGCAGCTGGGTTGGGTGGGATTGAGTCTTGGGGTGATGCTCATTATGTATCTCGTGCCCTATACAATCTGGCAGAGAACGGCCCTGTTGATGATGGCCGCAACCCTGATATTGTTAGCTTTGGTGTTTATCATCGGGACGCCTCAACGGGGGGTTGTTCGCGCCCTGTTCGATGATTCTGTTCAGCCGGGAGTTTTCGCCCGGTTGGCGGCGGTTATCTACATCGCCACGTGGCTGACGTCCCGGGGTGAACAGCTCAATAGGTTCTCGTACGGCATGTTTCCATTCGGCATTATCCTGGGCGTCGTTGCCGGCCTGGTGGTCCTGCAGCCGGATCTGAGTACGGCCTTGTTGATTATTGTCACCGGGCTGGCGATGTTTTTCTATGCCGGCGGGGATCCTGTTCAGATCTTTCTGGTTTCCAGTATTGTAGGCAGTGTCTCGGGATTTTTGGTCTGGCAGGCAGGTTACGAGCGTCAGCGGCTCATCAACTATGTGGCCTCGCTGCGAGATCCGGCGCAGGCCGGGCACCATCTGCGGATGGCCATGTGGGCGATTGGCGAGGGCGGGATCTTTGGTTCTGGATTCGGGGAGGGGCGCCTTAAATTCGGTTATCTTCCGTACCCGCACACGGACAGTATCTTCGCCGTCATCGGTGAAGAGGGGGGGCTCCTCGGCTGTCTCATCGTGATCGCTCTCTTTGGATTGTTGGCCTACCGAGGTTACCGGGTGGCCCTGAGTACGTCGGATCCGTTTGGGTCGTTGGTGGCGTTCGGCGTGACGACGATGATCGTGATCGAGGCGATGTTGAACATGTTGGTGATGGTCGGGCTTATCCCCTTCACGGGGACTGCGTTGCCCTTTTTCAGCTACGGCGGCACGCAGATGGTGGTGACACTGGCGGGTGTTGGATTGCTTTTGGGCGTCTCACGGGGACGTCCTGGGGGAGAATTCGATGAGGTTCTGGATCGTTGGTGGCGGAACGGGCGGACACGTTTATCCCGCCTTATCCGCCGCACAGGCCTTACAGGCTATCGCGCCTGAGACCGCGCTGACCTGGGTCGGCACCGATGACGGCATGGAGGCCGAGCTGGTGAGCCGGCACGACATTGCGTTCATCGGGCTTCCGGGCGGCGGACTTCACGGCGTCCGGTTGCTCAACGCCGTGCGCAACGGTTGGGGTCTCGCCCGGGCGGCCTTTGTCGCTCAACGACACCTCAAACGGGAGCGACCGGCTGCGATTCTGACGACCGGGGGATACGTGAGCGGCCCGGTGGCGCTTGCCGCCCGGTGGGTCGGCGTGCCGTTGATGGTCTTTTTGCCGGACGTGGAGCCCGCGCAGTCGGTCCGATTCGTGGGCCGGATGGCACAGCGGGTCGCTACGACGGTCGAGGATTCGACCTCGTACTTTGCCGAGGGCAAAGCGGTTGCTACCGGATATCCGTTGGGATCCCGCGTGACGAAATGGACCCGCGAGCAAGGGCGGGCGGCGTTGAACGTCCCCGCCGACGCCCGGGTTCTGCTCGTCTTTGGCGGCAGCCGGGGCGCACGGTCGATCAATCGGGCGCTGATGGCTAACGTGGAATCACTGGTTGCGTGGGCTTACGTCGTTCATATCACCGGCACGCTGGACTGGCCCGAGATTGAGGCGGCCCGCGAGACGTTTTCGGACGCGACGTTGGAACGGTATCGGGCGTTCTCGTACCTGCACGATCGGATGGGGGCGGCCCTGGCTGCCGCCGATCTGGTTATCTCCCGGTCGGGCGCGGGCACGTTGGGGGAGTTTCCCTATTTCGGACTCCCTGCGATCCTGGTTCCGTATCCCTACGCCTGGCGTTACCAGAAGGTCAACGCTCAGTGGTTGGTCGATCGCGGGGCGGCTGTACTCGTCGAGGATGCGGACCTCGAAGCTCGAATGCTCCCGACAGTGCGTCGGCTCTTCGAGGAGAATGTTCGGCTGAACGAGATGCGTGAGTCGGCACGGTCGCTTGCGCGGCCCGATGCAGCGAAACGGGTCGCCGAGCACCTGCTCAGCCTGGCTCAAAAAGGAGGGCGGATTGGTACCTCTTAGCACGGTCTTTTTCGCTTTTGTCATTCTTTTCGCGATTGTGGGTGCGCTGCGTGGATGGGCCAAGGAGCTGTTGGTGACGTTCAGCGTCGTGCTGGCCCGGTTTATCGAGTATGTCAGTCTGTTGTACGTGCCGGTGCTGAGCGTCTCCTTGGGTTCGATGCGGGACTCCGAACCCCGGGCCTGGTTTTTCTTGCGCCTTGTGATCTTTGGGGCCATCGTCTCCGCCGGATACGCGACCACGGCGCTTTCAGCCAAACTGGGAGGGCGGGCGCGGAAGGAAAAGCTCCAGGATACGTTGTTGGGCGTCTTCCTGGGGGGAATCAACGGTTATTTGATCACGGGCTATCTGTGGGGATTCATCGACGAGCTTGGCTATAAGATCTGGGGTATCACCGGACCTCAATCGGATGCGGTCCGTAATATGCTCAAGTATCTTCCTCGCGCTTGGCTCGAAGCGGAGGGCCAGGTGGTGCTCTTTATTGCGGTCGCGGTGTCGTTTGCTTTTGTGCTCATCGTCTTTGTCTGAGGGGAGGGCGTGTTGAGAAATCTTGCTGGGATCGAGCGCGTCCACATTGTCGGCATCGGTGGGGCCGGGATGTCCGCCATTGCCCGGGTGCTTCACGGCTGGGGCGTTGCGGTGCAGGGGTCCGACCGCCGCGTTTCCTCCCTGACCGCCGCGTTACAGGCCGAAGGCATCGAGGTGTGGATCGGCCACGCGCCGGAGCACGTCGATGGCGCGGACCTGGTCCTGGCATCCTCTGCGGTGCCGGAGGATAACGTCGAGCTCCGCGCGGCGGGCGCCCGGGGGATCCCGGTGAGGCGCCGCCCGGACTTCCTGGCGCCGCTGACCGAGGGGTATCAGGTGATCGCGGTGGCCGGTGCCCACGGAAAGACGACAGTGACGGCGATGATCACCCAGATTATGCTGGCTGCCGGCCTCGACCCCACCTATATTGTGGGTGGGGTGATGACGAATTTGGGCACCAATGCGGGTGCCGGGCAGAGCCCCTATTTTGTGATTGAGGCGGATGAGTACCGGCAGACCTTCCTGGCGCTCGAACCGAGTATCGCGGTGGTCACCAACGTCGAGTTCGACCATCCCGACTGCTATCCGGCGCTCCGGCACGTGCGTTTTGCCTTTGGGAATTTCGTCGATCAGGTGCAGGATGACGGGGTGGTCGTCGCGTGCGGTGACGATGAGATCGCCCACGCGCTGGCAGTCTCGCGGCACGCCTCCGGGGGCCGGGTTATGTTCTACGGACGGAACGCGAACGCGGACTACGTCTGGCGTGCCTGTGATATCGAGCCCAATGATGCGGGTGGGGTTCGGTTCAATGCGATGTATCGGGGTGAGATGATGGGATCGGTCTCCCTCCAGGTGCCGGGCAGCTTTAACGCGGTCAATGCCTCGGCGGCCCTGACCGTGGCCTCGGTGCTAGGCGTGGATTGGCCCGTCGCCCGGAAGGCCCTGGCACAGTTCCAGGGTACGGCGCGCCGTTTCGAGGTCCTGGGTGAGGCTGCCGGTGTGACCGTCGTCGACGACTACGCACACCACCCGACGCAGATCCGGGGCATTCTTGAAGCTGCCCGGGACCGCTACGGCGATCGACGCCTGATCGCCGTGTGGGAGCCGCATACGTTCACCCGTATCCGGGCGTTATACGATGACTTTATGGGGGCGTTTGACGATGCCGACCGGGTGGTTATCATGCCGATTTACGCAGCACGAGAGCCGGATGATGGGTCTCTGACGTCGGCGCTTTTGGCCGACCGGGTCGAGCACCCCTCGGTGTGGGGCGGCGCGACGTTGGATGAGGTCGTCACCCATCTGTCGGCGTCCGTTCGTGAGGGGGACGTGGTGCTTATGCTGGGAGCCGGCAACGAGACCCTCGCGGGGGAGACGTTATTGGACAAGCTGCGGACGCGATTGAAGGGAGCAGATCGAGGATGACCCGTTTGAAGCAGCACCTGAAGCGCCTGCGCGCGGTCCGGGACCGAAAGAATCTGAGCCAATCGCCGTCCTCGGCCGCTCTCTATCGGCGGCTTGAGCAGATCAAGCGTCGGTCTGAGGTGAAAAAGCGGGAGGATCGGGTTGGCGCTTGAATCCGGTTTGAAACTCGCCGAGGTTGCCGATGCCTTCTCCGGGACGGCGAGGCTCGATGCGCCCCTGGCTTCCTATTCGCGGGCCGGGATCGGCGGCCCTGCAGATCTGCTGATCGTGGCGAAGAGCCGGGATGAGTTGATCGAGGCGGTCCGGCTCGTGGCGTCGGCGGGTGTTCCGTGGCGCATTTACGGCGGATTGACCAACATCCTGCTGCCGGATTCGGGGTTGCGGGGTGCCGTCATTCTCAACCAGGCCCGACACGTCTCATTCGATGAGAGGCTGCTGCGGGTGGAGGCGGAATCCGGGGCGGTCGTGATCCAGGTCGCGCGTGAGGCCGTGCGCCGGGGCTGGGGAGGATTGACGTGGGCCGTGGGGCTTCCGGGCACGATTGGCGGCGCGGTCGTCAACAACGCCGGCGCGTTTGGCGGGGAGGTCGCCGATACCCTTCTCTCCGCAGAGATTGTGGACGCCGACGGTGGGGTGTGTCGGGTCTCTGCGGACTGGTTCGATTTTCGGTATCGATGCAGCAAGCTCAAAGGGGCGGGCGCCCAATGGATCGTGCTGAACGCCGTCTTCCAGCTCAAGGCGAGGGATCGGTCGAACCTGGAGGCCAAGGCGTCCGAATATACGGCCCGCCGCCGCCGAACGCAGCCCCCGGGCCTGACGTTGGGGTCGACGTTCAAGAATCCGCCGGACGATTACGCCGGTCGTTTGATTGAAGCGGCTGGATTGAAGGGAACGCGTCGGGGGGAGGTCGTTGTCTCGCATCATCACGCGAATTTTCTGATCAACGAGGGTGAGGGTTCCGCCGCGGATTTTCGGGCGCTTATCGAGCACGTGCGGGAGACGGTGGCACGGGAGTTCGATGTGTGGTTGGAGCCCGAAATCGAGATCCTGTCGGAGGAGCCCCGGGTGGCGCTGCGGAATACAATGCGATGGCTTGAAAAGGAATAAACGTCATTCTATGTCGAAACTCAAGATTGCAATACTCTTTGGTGGACGTTCCGGCGAACACGAGGTCAGCCTGGCCTCGGCGCAGTCGGTCATGTCGGCGCTCGATCACGATAAATACGAGATCATCCCGGTGGGGATCACCCGGGAGGGTGCCTGGATTGTGGGCGCGGACCCGATGCATGCGCTGGCGGAGGAGGACTTCACCCAGACCCGCGCCGCCGCGATGTTTGCGGACCCCTCGGAAAAGGGGCTGTGGGCGTCGCCGCGAGAGTCCGAATCGTCCGAGCTGAGCGAGCGGGCGCGGGACGAGCGAAAACTCGCGGCCCTCTCCCGCGTGGACGTCGTCTTTCCGGTGCTTCACGGCACGTTCGGCGAGGATGGGACGGTGCAGGGGCTTCTGGAGCTGACCGGCGTGCCCTACGTGGGGGCCGGGGTGCTCTGTTCCGCCCTGGCGATGGACAAGATCGCTTTCAAGGATGTGGTCAAGTCGCACGATCTGCCGACGCCCGATTACGTGTGGATGACGCGCCGGGCCTGGGAGGCGGAGCCTGAAAGGTGGCTGGACCGCATCGAGGAGCGGCTCGGTTTTCCGGTCTTCACGAAACCGGCTAACCTTGGCTCCAGCGTGGGTATCTCCAAGTGCAAGGATCGGGTGGGTTTGAAACGGGGGCTGGACGAGGCCGCACGGTACGACCGGCGTATCCTGGCGGAATGGGCGGTACCTGCTGCCCGGGAGATCGAGGTGAGCGTTCTGGGCAACGAGGAGCCCAGCGCTTCGGTGCCGGGCGAGGTCGTGCCCAGCCGCGAGTTCTATGATTATGCGGCCAAGTACCTCGATGTGGGGGAGAACGCGTCGGGCCTGTTGATACCGGCGCCTCTGGATGAGGACCGGACCCGGGTTATCCAGGATTTGGCCGTCGAGACCTACCGGGCGATTGACGGTGCCGGCATGGCCCGGGTGGATTTCCTGGTGAACGGCGAGAATGACGCTATCTACGTCAACGAGGTCAACACCATTCCGGGCTTCACCTCGATCAGTATGTATCCGAAGCTGTGGGAGGCGTCCGGCGTGCCTTACGAGCGGCTCCTGGACTGGCTCGTCGATCTGGCGCTCGATCGTCATCAGGAGAACAGCCGTTCCGAGCGGGTTTTTCGGCCCGGACGGTAGAGGATCCGAATGGAGACGGTGTCGGCTCATAGCGTAAGGGGGATCGATGACTAAAAAGAGAGATTATCACCGTACGGCGGCTCTGTTGGGTGCTCAGACCGAAGCACGGCATCTGCGAACACCGAGAAAACCGATCCGCATTCCGTGGACGGCAGTCGTTATCTCGATCGCGCTTATCGCGGCAGGTGTATGGGTTTGGATCGGTGATCCCTGGTATTTGATGGTCGAGGACGTGCGGGTTCACGGTGTATCGAGCTTTGAGTTGAAGAAGGAGATCATCGTCACGGCGGATATGCTGGGCTGGCACAGTTTTCGACTCAATCCCGCGCAATCTGAGGAGAGTGTCCTGGAGGCGTGCCCGGAGTTGAGGGATCTGGAGATCCGCTGCCGTCTCTTTCCGGCCTCCTGCGATTTTCACGCCGACGAACGTAAGCCGATCCTGATCTGGATCGCCGGGGCGTCGACGTACTGGGTCGACAGCGAGGGGGCGATCTTCCCCGCCCAGGGAGCACGTGCGGACTTACCGGTCATCCGGGGTGCGATGCCGGCGACCGATGACGCGGAGGCTCTGATGCCGATCATGCGGGGCGTCGCTGCGTTGCGTGAGTTGGGTTTACCCGCGGATAATTTGGAGTATAGTCCGCAAAGAGGTTTGATTTGGACTGATGAGGCGGGGCGTCGGGTTGCTTTCGGGATCGGCTCGGACATGCAGCCCCGGTGGGAGAGGTACCAATGGCTCTGCTCGCATCTGGAAGGCCGGGGGATTACACCGGGTGTGATCGATGTGCGTTTTCCTGACGGCGTGACGTATGCGATGGAGCGTTCCTGGTAGAGGGAGGTCTACGTGGAAAGATCCGTGGTGGGTATTGATGTGGGATCTCACACGATTCGGGTATTGGTGGGAGAGATCGACGAGCAGGAGGAACTGCGTATCGTCGGCGTTGGGCGGGCCCAGGCTCGGGGGATCAAGAAAGGCGTCGTGGTCAACGTGGCGCAGGCCACCGCCGCTATTGCGGAGGCTGTGAACCTCGCGGAGCAGAGTTCCGGGTATCAGATCGAGCGTGGGTACGTGGGTATCACCGGTGCGCACATCACCTCCCGCAACAGTACGGGCGTGGTGGGGGTCTCGCGGCGCGATCGCGGCATCACCGTCGATGACGTGGACCGCGTCCTGGAGGCCGCAGGAGCCATCGTGCTCCCCCAGAATCGCGAGCTGGTCCACATCGTGCCGCGGAGCTATACCGTCGATGGGCAGGAGGGCGTGCGGGACCCCCTGGGGATGCACGGGTTCCGCCTCGAGGTCGAGGCCCACGTCGTTATGGGCGCGACGACCGCGATCCAGAACCTGCGCAAGTGCGTGGCGGCAGCCGGCATCGAGATCAGTGAGCTGGTACTGACAAGCCTGGCAGCCGGCAAGGCAGTCCTCGCGGAGAACGAGAAGGATATGGGCGTCCTGCTCGTTGATATCGGCGAGGGCACGACGGATCTGGCTATCTTCATCGAGGGCACCGTGTGGCATACCAAGTCCCTGGCGCTGGGCGGTGAGTACCTCACGAATGACGTTGCGATCGGCCTGCGCCTGCCCTCCCGCGCAGCCGAGCAGGTCAAACTCCGTCACGGTCACTGCGTCGCCACCCAGGTGGCCGAGGACGAGCGGTTCTCGGTATCGCCCTACGGCGAGGGGAGCCCGGTGACGGTGCCGCGTTGGAAACTGGCGGAGATCATCCAGGCGCGCTGTGAGGAGATCCTGGAGGCGGTTCAGCAGGATATCAAGCGCTCCGGTTATGATGGGCTGTTGCCGGCGGGTGTTGTGCTCTGTGGGGGCACGGCCCACCTGCCGGGGATGCGCGATCTGGCGCGTAACATTTTCGATCTTCCGGTCCAAATCGGTCGCCCCACCGGCATCTCCGGGTTGACCGACAAGGTGAACGGGCCGGATGCGGCGGTGGGCGTCGGCTTGGTGCGGTGGACGCCGATGTGGGAGGAGGGCCGGGGATGGCGACCCCCACGACGTGCTTGGTTCAAGCCGGTGATGGAGTGGTTGAAGAACTTGCTCCCTTGAGGTCCTTCGCTCCCGACATAGCCCGACATAGAAGGAGGTTGGTTTGGAGTACAAAAGACAAAGAGTCATCAGGCATCACGGAACCCAGGTCTTATAACGCTGAGGCAAGTATGGCATGTTTCGTATCCAGAGTCAAGGAGGCTTTCTAATGAGTAATGTGGCGGAGAATTTTGCTCAGATTCGTGTAGTAGGCGTTGGTGGTGGCGGCAGCAATGCGGTCAACCGTATGATTACGGAGGGATTGCAGGGGGTGGAGTTTGTCGCTGTCAATACGGACGCGCAGGCTCTGATGCTTTCCCAGGCGCCCACCGGGCTTCGGCTTGGGGACTCCGTGACCCGGGGCCTCGGCGCCGGCGGAAATCCCGAGGAGGGGCGCAAGGCAGCCGAGGAGTCTCAGGATGAGATTCGCGAGGTGCTGCAGGGCTCTGATATGGTTTTCGTGACCGCCGGTATGGGCGGCGGGACCGGAACCGGTGCGGCGCCGGTGATCGCCGAGATCTCCAAGGAGGAGGTCAAGGCGCTGACCATCGGCGTGGTGACCCGGCCCTTCACGTTTGAGGGGGCCAAGCGGGGCCGCGTGGCCGATGAGGGCATCGAGGCGCTCAAGCAGGTGGTCGACACGTTGATCGTCATTCCCAACGACCGGTTGTTGGAGATCACCGAGAAGCGCGTCAGCCTCAAGCAGGCGTTCAAGGTCGCCGATGACGTGCTGCGACAGGGCATCCAGGGAATCACCGAAGTGATCACGGTTCCCGGTCTCATCAACCTGGACTTCGCCGACGTGCGGTCGATTATGCTCGAGGGCGGCGCCGCGCTGATGGCGGTCGGTCGCGCTACGGGTGAGAACCGGGCGGTGGAAGCGGTGCAGCAGGCCATCTCCAGCCGTCTGCTCGACATCACGATCGATGGGGCGCGGGGTATCCTCTTCAACATCACCGGCGGCGAGAGTATGACGCTCTTCGAGGTCAACGAGGCTGCCTCCATCATCCGTGAGACCGCGCACCCGGACGTCAACCTTATCTTCGGGGCCG
>CAYMAQ010000048.1:0-12994 GCA_964388385.1 uncultured Anaerolineales bacterium
GCCATCCTGTCCGTGGGCAACTCGAGGGGATGCCCGTGATTGAGGGTTAAAAATCTAGGGATTTCCATCCGTTGGCACACCCTTGAATAAGGTATGCTATAATGATCATAGACATCTTAGATTCAATCCTGGGAGGATATATGGCGAGCAGACAGATCGTGTTAGATATCCCGGAGAAGGTCTTACTGGCAGAAAAACAGGATGCGACCACGTTTGGGCGCGAACTACGGGTGTTAGCGGCAGTCAAACTCTATGAACTGGGGCGGCTATCGTCGGGGCGAGCTGCGGAGCTGGCAGACATGTCGCGGGTGGGGTTTCTGCTTAATTTGCAGCGGTACCGGGTCTTCCCGCTGGAGGCCGAGCTTCAAGATTTGGAAGAGACGTATGCCCCCCGTGATTAGCAATACATCACCCCTTCTGTATCTTTACCGCATAGATGTGATTGAGTGGCTTCACCGGTTGTTTGGGGAGGTCTGGACGCCACCTGCTGTCCAGATGGAACTGCAGGTGGGGCGTGAAAAAGGGTATGATGTTCCTGAACTAACCGACTACACATGGTTACATATTGTGTCCCCCGAAAGTGTGCCCTCCGAGTGGCTGACATCCGATCTGGGACGAGGAGAATTGGAGACGATCGCGTTAGCTCTGGAGTATCCAAAACACATCGTGGTACTGGATGATGGATTGGCGCGGAAGATAGCAAAGGCTGCCAATCTGGATGTGTGGGGAACATTGCGGGTGCTACTGGCGGCAAAAGAGGCTGGGTTCACAGAACGGATCGGCCCCTTTCTGAAGCGTTTAGAATCTTCTGGTATGTGGCTATCCAAAACAGTGCAGAAGCGGGTGTTGAAGTTGGCTGGAGAGTTAGAGCCTAGCTGAACGCCCTCCATACCCCAACCGAACAACCGGCAAACCGGAGAACGGGATAACCTTGCCCCCACCATCCTTGAACGAAAAAGGACCGGACTGACGTCCGGTCCTCTCATTGATCAAAACGCCCCGCCGTTACCGCGGGAACCGCCGCAGTACCTCGATCGCCACCGACAGCGTCACCCGGTCGCCCATCCCCAGTTCCTCCCGTGGCTTGGGCTTCCTGCGCGGCGAGACCATCACCGAGAGCCTCGTACCCCGCGTCCCCGCACGCGTGCGCACGTATGCCTGTCCCAGCAGGTACCCCTCGGAGTCGATCGCACAGCTCGTGACCCGCCCGACGACCTTGCCCCGATCGTCGACCACCGGATCGAGCGACTGCGGGCGCGGCTGACCCTTCTCGGTCACGCGGAACCGCACCACCTCGGCGTCGCGGTCCTGCTCGCTCGCCGCGAAGGCCTCCCGTCCGACGAAGAACGGCTTGTAGAGTTTCACGTAGGTGCGGAACCCCGCATCCCCCATCGTCAGGTTCAGCGGGCCGGCCATCTCGTGACCGTAGAGCGGCAGCCCGGCCTCGATCCGCAGGCTGTCCCGGGCCGCCAGGCCGCAAGGTTTCAGGCCGAACGGCTCCCCGACCTCGAGCAATGCGTGCCAGAGATCCACCAACCGGTCCGGATGGACGAAGAGCTCGTACGCCGTCCGCTCGCCGGTGTACCCGGTGCGGCTCACCAGCAGATCGAAGTCGCCCAGCACCACCTGAACGATGCCGGCCCACGGCAAGCCGCGGACCTTGGCGAGATCCTCGGACGATCCGCCCAGCGCCAGCAGAATATCCTGCGACGCCGGCCCCTGGAGCGCGAGCTCGTGGCGGCGGGCCTCCCCGGATGAGGGGACGCGCAGATCCCGCAGTTTGACACTGTCCTCCGGTCCACCCCAGCGGACCCAGGGGCGCTGCGGATCGATCATCACCTCGCCTTTCAGCACGCCGTTCACCCACGCCCAGTCCTTGTCGTTGTTCGCGGCGTTGACCGCCACCAGGTAGTGGGCCTCGTCAAGGCGGTAGACCAGAAGATCGTCCAACGGCACCCCATCCACGTCGAAGAGCGCCGAGTACTGGGAGTCGCCCACGTCCAGATAGTCGACGTCGTTGACCATGACCATATTGAGGAAGGTCGCCGCCTCGGGTCCGCGCACGTCCCAGCAGCCCATGTGACTCACGTCGAAGAGCCCCGCCGCCTCGCGCACCGCAAGGTGCTCGTCCAGATTGCCGGAATACCAGACCGGCATGTCCCATCCCCCGAAGGGTACCATCCGCGCGCCCATCGCTTTGTGGGTCTCGTGGAGCAGGGTCTCCCGATCCGGCTCGCCCTCGGGCGGTTGCCACTCGAATCGGGGCAGCGGCTCGCCGGCGGGTTCCTTATGGGACCAGGCGCCCACGAAATAGGGCTTCGCGTACGGCCCGGTCTCCGGCTCCGGCTCGGGATCCGGCATCGGGGCGGCCCCCAAGTCGCGCACGGCGTCCAGGAAGGTCAAGCGCCCATAGACGTCGTCGGTGGCGACGTAGCCGTCCACCAGCGCGCGCAGCCAGGTCATCACCCGCCCGGCCTTATCGTGGGGCACGTCCAGCGTGTAGACCGTCGCGCCCTCGCGGGTCAGCAATCCCGCCGTCATCACCGAACCGTCCGCCTCCAGCAGCGTGATCGGCCGGCTCTCGCCGTCCGCCATCGCGGCGGTGTTCGACGGCGTCAGCCAATCGACGAAGGATTTCACCAGGTCGCCCTTCAGGCGCAACCGCTCGTACGCGCCCTCCCCCCTGGGCTCGTCGGTGAGGTAGTAAAAATGGGGATACCCGGATCTGCCCTCCGCCCCGGCGGAATCCACGACCAGGTCCGGCGGCGTGGACGCACGATCCGCCAACTCGGCCATCTCCAGCTTGACCTCCTCCAGGACGTCGAAGTCGACCCGCGCGCGGTAGTCGTAACGGGGGCGCCGGCGCTCCACCACGTACGGCTGCATGTGATTGAAGAGCCGGGCGATAGCCCCGGCGATCTGCGCCATATCCGCCTCATCCAGCCCGCGCTGGGTGACCCACGGGGTGCCCAACCGCACGCCGGAGGGGTAAAGTGCCGTGCTGTCCCCGGGGATCGTGTTGCGGTTCGTCACAATGCCTGCGATGTCCAGGATCCGGACCGCGGGATCGCCCATCAGCGCCGTTCCGTACGGTCCCGCCACCGTCTTGCAGTCGATCAGGACCATATGTGTGTCGGTACCGCCGTAGGCTACGCGGACGCCCTCGGCATCCAGCGCCTCCGCCAGCGCGACCGCGTTTTTGACGGTCTGGTGCTGAAGGGTGCGGAACTGCTCCGTCGCCGCCACTTTAGCCGCCGCCGCGATCCCCGCGACCGTCTCCATATGCGGACCGCCCTGGAAGCCCGGAAAGACCATCCGGTCGAACTTCCGGCCCAGGGTGCGGTTGTGAGTGAGGATCACCGCACCGCGCGGGCCGTTGAAGGTCTTGTGGGTGGTGAACATCACCACGTCCGCGATGCCCACCGGGCTGGGATAGTCCCCGGCGACGGTCAACCCGGCGACGTGAGCGATGTCGGCGAGGAGATAGGCGCCCACCTCGTCGGCGATCTGTCGGAAGGCCCCCCAGTCCGGCGCCCAAGGATAGGAGGTGTAGCCCGCAATGATCATCTTGGGCTGGGTCTCCCGCGCCAGGTCGCGGATCGCGTCGTAATCCAGGCGCTCGGTCTCGTCGTCCACGGAATAATGCACCACGTTAAAGGTCTTGCCCGAGTACGCCACTTTGCTGCCGTGGCTCAAATGCCCGCCGACGTGAAGAGCCATGGACATCATCGTGTCGCCGGGCTCCATCAGGGCGTATTGAATCGCCGTATTGGCGGGCGCGCCCGAGAGCGGCTGCACGTTGACGTAGAGGTCGTCGGCCGAAACCTCGCCGGTCGCGAAGAGCTCCGCAACCCGCCGCCGGGCCAGCGACTCCAGGATGTCGGCGTATTCCACCCCTTTGTAGTAACGGGGATCCGCGTAGCGCCGGTAATGTCCCAGCTCCGAGGCGTAGTCCAGAATCCTCTCCTGGCTCATCGTACGGGTGCGGTTGTCGGGATAGCCCTCGGCATAGATGTGAGAGAAGGACGAGGCGACGGCCTCGTGGACGGCGATGGGAGCGATGGACTCGGACGGAATCATCACCAGCTTTCGCGCCTGGCGCTCGGTCTCGTAGCCGATCAACCGCTCGAGTTCGGGATCGGCCTCGGCCAAGGCGTTACGAAAAAGGAAATCGTTCATCACAGGCTCCTTCGTAGGATAGCATCGCCCTCGGCGTTCGGGCGATGGATTCATGCTCATAACGGGTATGTCATCCCTATCTCGATTGTACGTCCGCCTGCGCGAAACTTCAAGCGAAGATCTGCGCCGAACCCCTATGAGGCTCCGTCCCTTGGCCGGGATTGGGGATCTCCAGGGCCTCCCCCGGGGGGAGTCAGAGGGGCGCGAAAAGGAGTTGCTTCCGCCCCACCCGCAGCTATACTTGGGAGGCACCGGAATGTAGTCACCCAACGAAAGGATGCGAGCGATGGCAGAGATCAAGATCGACGTGGAGTCGCAGGCCTATCTGTGCACAGTGACGGTGACGGAGGGCGGCGGTTCGACCATCCATCGTGTCACGGTCAATAAGCCCGACTACCAACGTCTCACCGACGGCAGGGTCCCGCCGGAGCGGCTGGTCGAGGCCTCCTTCGAGTTTCTGCTCGAGCGCGAGCCGAAGGAGTCGATCCTCCGTTCGTTTAACCTGATGACGATCCAGCGATACTTTCCCGAGTACGAATCCCAGATCGGCAGCCGGCTCTGAACCAGATCCGGCACCGCCCTCTACACGAAGACAGCAAAGGTCAGCCTCACATCGTCTGACCCAAGGAGTGACCGATGAAACGCAATCCGTTCCGGCGATGGCTGCTGGCGTTGGTGATAGTCACGGGGTTGGTCGGCGTCCAGCTCCCCTCGGATCCCGCCCAAGGGAGCGCCGTCGGAGCGCAGCCCCCCGGGGTGACAGTCAAACCGGGCGCTGTTCTGGTCAAGCTCAAAGCCGATGCAGGGACGGCGTCCGCGGCGGCGCGCATGGCCCGATACGGGGCGACCGTCGAGCGCAGATTAAACACCGGTGTGCTCGTCCTGCGGGTTCCGGAGGGTGAGGAATGGACGGTGAGCCGGATGCTGGCTTCCGAACCTAACGTCCTCTTCGCCGAACCGGATATCCTCTGGGAGGCGGTCGGAGCCCGACCCGCCGTCCGGCCCGCCGAACTGCCAGTCCATCCCACGGAGGCGGAGGCATTCCCCGGCGACCCGTACTACGGGCAGCAGTGGGCCCACTCCCGGATTGAATCGGGGTCGGCCTGGGACCTGACCACGGGCGACACCGACATCACAATCGCCGTGATCGACACGGGCATCGACAGCACCCACCCCGACCTGGCCGCGAAGGTGGTCCCCGGTCACACGTTCCTGAACCAGGGGGCGCACGAGGACAGTAACCCCGTCGATTGGAACGGGCACGGCACACACGTGGCGGGCATCGCGGCTGCGGTCACGGACAACGGCATCGGCATTGCCGGGATGTCGTGGGGAGCGAGGATCATGCCGGTCCGTGTGCTCGGGGAGCAGGGAACCGGCTGGACCTCGGACATCGCGAGCGGCATCACGTGGGCATACCAGCGCGGCGCGGACGTGATCAATCTCAGCCTGGGCAGCGAGAGCGACTCCCGGACGGTGCGTGACGCCGTGGAAAACGCTCATAATGCGGGAGCCCTGTTGGTCGCCGCGATGGGCAACTACAGCACGGACGCCCCCTTTTACCCGGCGGCCTATCCGGACACGCTGGCGGTCTCGGCCACGGACTATGACGATAACCTGGCCTATTACTCCAACTACGGCAGCCACTGCGACGTCGCCGCGCCCGGTGGGGAACTTTTTGTTGACAATTTCACCCGTGGCATTTACAGCACGCTGCCCACCAACACCGGCTTCTACCTCCACACCCAATACGGATACCTGCCGCACTACGACTACCTCCAGGGCACGTCCCAGGCGACCCCATTCGTCGCCGGGTTGGCGGCTCTGATCCGGTCGATCGACGACACGCTGACGCAGAATGAGGTCCAGCAGGCGATCAAGGAGACGGCGGTCGACATAGGTATCCTGGGATGGGACGTCCAATTCGGCCACGGTCGTATCGACGCACGCGCCGCCCTGGATCTCGTCAATCTGCCCGACGCGCCGGCCCTCGCCGACATCACCAATCCCGGCAGCGATGGGGATTATCTCGTTGACTGGAACGACGTGGATCGAGCCGTCACGTATGTGCTGGAGGAGGACGATCACGAGGGATTCAGCTCCCCCATGATCATTGCCAATACCGCCACCAGCAGCTTCAGCGTCCAGAATCAGCTGCCCGGGTTCTGGGCCTATCGCGTGCGGGCGGTCAACGCCAGCGGCAGCGGGCCGTGGAGCAACGTGGCGAGCGTGGGCGTCGTCCCCGTCGCGCCCACGCTCGATGAGGTCCAGACCCTGGCACCGGACGCTTACCGTCTCTCCTGGACCCATGCGCACGGCGCGCAGACGTACCGCCTCACAGAGGCGGACAACCTCGCCTTCACCGGCGCCGTCACCCGCTATCTAGGTCCGTCTCAGGCCTATACGGTCACCGGGCAGCCCTCCGGCACCTGGTATTATCGGGTGGAGGCGGGTGGGGTGGTCGGATTCAGCCCGCCGAGCGACATCCGGAACACCCCGGCGACCGCTGATCCCGTGCCCGCACCCGATATCGCGCCGATCGACAACGACGATGACGATGGGGATTACGAGATCTCGTGGAGCGGGGTACCGACGGCCACAGCGTACGTCCTGGAGGAGAGCCCACGCGCCTATTTCGACGCGCCCGTCGAGGTCTACCGGGGCAGCCTGGCGACCTACGAGGTTGCCGGACAGCCGATCGGCCGATGGCACTATTCACTGCGACGGATCAGAAGAGCCCCTGGAGCGCAGCGCGGTCCGTCGTCGTTCCGGACTTCATCTATCTCCCGCTCGTCACGCGCTAAAGCAGGGCCAGGGGGTTTGATAAGGGGCGAATTCCTGTATAATCGAGCCCAAGAGCATACCAGGTCGTCCCATCTGCGGGGCGAGCATCGGGTCGCCCGTACGCTCGCCCCGCCCGTCCATTGGCTCAGGAGGTTCACCCTATGACAACCTATGTCGCTGCCATCGACCAGGGTACCACCGGTACCCGCTGTATCCTCTTCAACCACCAGGGTCAGATCGTCACCGGCTCCTACGAGGAGCACCGTCAGATCACCCCGCAGCCCGGCTGGGTGGAGCACGATCCCCTGGAGATATGGGAGAAGACGCGGAAGGTTATCCGGAAGACGCTGACGGAGGGCAACGTCCCCAGCGGTGAAATTGCGGCTGTAGGCATCACCAACCAGCGGGAGACGACCCTCGTGTGGGATCGCCGGAGCGGCGAGCCCCTCTACAATGCCATCGTCTGGCAGGATACCCGCACCAAGGCTATCTGCGATGCGCTGGCGCGCGAGGGTGGGCAGGATCGCTTCCGGGCCAGGGTCGGATTACCCCTCTCCACCTACTTTGCCGGGCCGAAGCTCAAATGGTTGCTGGATAACGTGCCCGCCGTGCAGGAGGCCGCAGCCGACGGCAACGCCCTCTTCGGCACGATCGATACCTGGATCACCTGGTGGCTGACCGGCGGCCCGCAGGGAGGCGCCCACATCACCGACGTCACCAACGCCAGCCGCACGATGCTGATGGATCTGCGCACGTTGGCGTGGGACGAGGAGATCGTAGAGACAATGGGCATCCCCGCAAGTATGCTCCCCGACATCCGCCCTTCCAGCGCACCCCGCCCCTATGGGTACACGGAGGCCGACGGCCCGTTCGGTGAGCGCCTGCCCGTTGCTGGGGCCCTGGGGGATCAACAGGCAGCGCTGGTCGGACAGACCTGCTTCATGCAGGGCGAGGGGAAGAACACGTACGGCACCGGCTGCTTTATGCTGCTCAACACCGGCACCGAGATCGTCGACTCCGAGCGGGGGCTGCTGACGACACTCGGATATCAGTTCGGCGGCGAACCGGCGGTCTACGCCTTGGAAGGCTCGATCGCCATCACCGGCGCGCTGGTCCAGTGGCTGCGCGACAACCTGGGCTTCTTCACCCGCGCCCCCCAGATCGAGGAGATGGCCCGCGAGGTCGACGATGCCGGTGGAATGTACATCGTCCCCGCGTTCTCCGGGCTCTTCGCACCCTACTGGCGGAGCGACGCCCGCGGTGTGATGGTGGGGCTGACCCGCTTTATCACGAAGCATCACATCTGCCGCGCCGCCCTGGAAGCCACCGCCTACCAGACCCGTGACGTGGCTGAGGCCATGGAAAAGGACGCCGGTGTAGAGCTCAAGACCCTGAAGGTCGACGGCGGCATGGTCGCCAACGAGCTGCTGATGCAGTTCCAGGCCGACATTCTCGACGCGCCGGTGGTCCGCCCCACGGTCACCGAGACCACGGCCCTGGGCGCCGCCTACGCCGCCGGGCTCGCGGTCGGCTTCTGGGAGGACACCGAGGCCCTGCGCCGTAACTGGGGCGTCGACCGGACGTTCGAGCCGCGGATGGAAGGGGAGCGTCGCGAGATGCTCTATGCCGGATGGAAAAAAGCCGTCGAGCGGACGCTCGATTGGGTCGAGGAGGGATGAATGACAGAATCATCAAATAAAAACGGGACCCACGGGGAGGTCGTCAGTATGGAGCCCTTCCCCCGAAACCCGGATCCGGCGCCGATGCCGGATCCCGAGGATCAGGAGGTCTTCTGCACGCGGTTCGACAGCTACATCGGGATGTGGTACAAGCAGGGCGCCTTCTTTCCCGGGTACGGCCCGAAATACGGCGGCGGCCTCGGCACCTACAACGCCAAGCACCGCCCCTTAGCCGTCTACGCCCCCGAAGTCAACAAGACCTTCTTCTGCTGGGGTGGGACCACCAAGGGCAACCACCTGCGCGACCGCTACGTCGACAACCAGCCCGGCAACCTCCTTCATATGGTCTCCTACTACGACCACGAGACGGGCATGGTCCCCAGGCCGGTCATCGTCTTCGACAAGTGGTGCGGCGATCCCCACGACAATCCGGTGCTGCAGATCGATGCGGACGGCACGCTCTGGCTTTTTTCGCCCTCGCACGGACATGGGACGACGCGGAGCTTCATCCACCGCAGTCTCGAGCCCTATACCATCGACCGCTGGGAGACCGTCTACGACGGACCGCGCTACGCCTACCCGCAGCCCTGGTACGATCCGGAGCACGGGTTCATCCTGATGCACACCCGCTACGAAAACGGACGCGCGCTCTACGTGGCGACCAGCCCCGACGGGGTGGAGTGGTCCAAGGGGCAGAAGCTGGCGCACATTGCCCAGGGTCACTACCAGGTCACGGCCTACGACCCGGAGCACGGCGTCGTCGCCACCGCCTTCAACTATCATCCTGAGGCGGGAGGGCTGGAAGCCCGTACCAACCTCTACTACGCCCAGACCGCCGACTGGGGGCGCACCTGGACGAACATCCTCGGAGAGCCCCTGTCCCTGCCCCTGACCGCGCCGCATAACCCGGCGCTGATCTGGGAGACCGAGGAGGCCGGACTCAAGGTCTATATGAAGGACCTGGTCTTCGATGCAGCGGGTCGCCCGGTCGTGGTCTGCGTGACCGGTGAGGGATACGAGCCGGGTCCCCAGAACGGCCCCCGCGTCTGGCGCTTCGCCCGATGGGCCGGGGCTGGATGGCGGATCACGCGCGGCCCCACGAGCGACAACAACTACGATATGGGACCACTGACTATCGAGAAGGACCGCTGGACCTTGATCGCGCCCACCGAGCCGGGCCCGCAGCCCTACAATCCGGGCGGTGAGATCGCGATGTGGCGGTCCGACGACCGCGGGTCGAGCTGGCGCAAGGTCAAGCAGCTCACGCACGACAGCCCGCGCAATCACACCTACGTCCGGCGCCCCCTCAACGCGAACCCGGCGTTCCACGCCTTCTGGGCCGACGGCGACGCCCGGCGCCCCTCCGCCTCCTTCCTCTATTTCACCGACCGCGAGGGGGACACCGTGAGGCGGCTGCCGGTTCAGATGAGCCAACCGTTCCAGGAGCCGGAGACCTGCGAGTGAGGATGAGGAGCACGGCCACAAAGATGGAGGACTGAATGGGATCCAACGCCCAACGCTACGATTATGACGTCATCATCGTCGGAGCCGGCATCGTCGGTGCGATGGTGGCACGGACCCTCTCCAGGTACGATCTTGACATCCTGTGGATCGAGAAGGAAGAGGACATCTGTACCGGGGCCACCGCCGCCAACTCGGCGCTGATTCACGGCGGGTATGCTGCCGTGCCCGGTACGCTCAAGGCTGAGATGAACGTGCGGGCCAATCCAATGTGGGACTCATTGGCCGAGGAGCTCCAGTTCAGCTTCGAGCGCTCCGGTACCTATGTGGTGGCGATCGGTGAGGAGGAACGGGAGGCGCTTCACGACCTGGAGATACGCGCCGAGGCCAACGGCGTGCCCGTCGAGATCATCTCCGGCGAGGCAATGAAGGCCCGCGAACCCCAGATCAATCCCGAGGTGAGCGGTGCGCTCTACTGCCCCTCCGGCGGTATCTGCGATCCCTGGGGCGCGACCCTGGCAGCGGCGGAGAACGCCGTGATCAACGGCGTCACGCTGCTGCGCGCCACGGCGTTCCAGGATTTCCTATGGGCGGAGGGTTTGTCCAAGCGGACGGTCGCGGGCGTTGAGACGAGCCGGGGGCCGTTCACAGCCCGCTGGGTCATCAACGCTGCCGGGCTTTACGCCGACGAGATCATGCATAAGGCGGGCGTCCGGTCCGAATTCACGATCACCCCCCGGCGTGGCGAGTATTTCGTCCTCGACCGCGAGCTCATCGAAATCAACAACGTGCTCTTCCCGGTTCCCACCAAGGTCAGCAAGGGCATCCTCGTCACCACCACGGTCCACGAGAACGCCCTGGTCGGCCCGAACGCCGAGGAGATCGAGGACAAGACGGATCCCTCGGTGACCGCCGACGGGATGGAGGCGATATGGGAGGGGGCCGTCAAGCTGGTGCCCGCCCTGAGGGGTAACGAGGTCATCGCCGTCTTCGCCGGCCTGCGGCCCGGTGGCAACGCGCCCTGCCTCAACCCCGAGGTCGACTACCATAAGGACTTCGTCGTCGAGGTCGCTGAGGAAGTCGACGGATTGATCAACCTGGCGGGCATTGAGTCGCCGGGCCTGACCTCGGCGCCGGCTATTGCGGCGCGCACCGTGGAGCTGCTGGAGGAGGCCGGGGAGACGCTGCAGGAACGACCGGAGTGGGACCCCCTTCGGCGCGCTCGCCCGGTCTTCCGCCACCTGTCCCATCAGGAGCAGGCCGATCTGGTCGCCGAGGATCCCCGGTATGGACGGATTATCTGCCGCTGTGAGTACGTCACCGAGGGTGAGATCGTGGCCGAGATCCACGCGCCCATCCCGGCCCAGAGTTATGACGCCATCAAGCGGCGGACATGGCTGGGCACCGGGCGGTGTCAGGGGGCCTTCGATATGCCGCGCGTGGTCGAAATCCTCGCCCGCGAGTTGGATATGGACCCCTCCGAGATCAGCAAGAAGGGGCCGGGCACAGAGCTGTTATCGCGCAAGACCAAGCGCCCAAAGAGCGTCGAGGGGACTGCATAACGATGAATCCGAAAAAAGAGACGTACGAGGTTATCGTGATCGGTTCGGGCCCCGGCGGCTTGGCTGCCGCTATCGCTGCCAGCGAGGCCGGTGCCGAGGATGTGCTGATCATCGAACGCGACATCGAGTTGGGTGGCATTCTGCTCCAGTGCATCCACAACGGGTTCGGCGTTGAGATCTTCGAGGAGGATCTGGCGGGCCCCACATACGCCCAGCGGTACATCGATCGGGTGCGCGACCTGGGGATCGACGTTTTGCTGGATACCTTGGTGCTCGACGTCACGCCGGATCGGCACATCTTCGCTACCAGCCCGGGATACGGCTTCCTGGAGCTCCAGGCGACCTCGGTGGTGCTGGCTATGGGGTGCCGGGAGCGGACGCGGGCGCAGATCAGGATTCCCGGCCCGCGCCCGGCGGGCGTCTACACGGCAGGCACGGCCCAGCGGTGGACCAACATCGAGGGATATGTTCCCGGCGAGCAGGTGGTGATCCTGGGCTCCGGCGATATCGGCATGATCATGGCCCGCCGCCTCACGTTCGAGGGCGCCCACGTCGCGCGCGTGCTGGAGGTGATGCCCTATCTGACTGGCCTGAGCCGGAACTACGTCCAATGCCTTCTCGACTTTGACATCGAGCTCCAGCTCCGGCATACGGTCAACCGCATTATCGGCAACGAGCGGATCGAGGCTGTGGAGGCCGTCGCGGTGGACGAGTCGTGGAATCCGGTGCCCGGCACCGAGGAGCGCATCCCATGCGATACCCTGCTCCTCTCGGTCGGCCTGATCCCGGAGAACGAGCTGTCCATGAAAGCGGGAGTCGTCCTGGACCCCATCACCGGCGGTCCGAGGGTCGACGACGGATTCCAGACCAACGTACCGGGCATCTTCGCCGCCGGCAACGTCGTCCACGTCTACGACCTGGTCGATTGGGTGACCCAGGCCGGGTTCACCGCCGGGACGCGGGCCGCACATCACGCACGGGAACGGGTCGCGCCGGACGCGCCCCCCGTCCCCATCGCAGCCGGCGAGCGGGTCCGCTACGTGGTCCCGCACCGGGTCGACCCGGAGACCCTCAAGCAGGATCGGATCCGGCTGGAAATGCGCGTCACCGAGCCCCTGGAACAGCCGGTTTGGGTTGAGGTGCGCGACGGTGAGACCCTCATCACCCGGCGCGGCGCCCGCTACGCGCGCCCCGGCGAGATGCTGAGCGTCCCACTCCGAGAGCGTGACTACGACCAGGTCCGGGCTGCGGAGGCCCTGACCGTGCACGTCAAGCCGCGTTAACCGTTCAGTCCCCGGCACTCGCGAAGTGCGCGAGTGCCGGGGACTG
>CAYMAQ010000048.1:13094-17677 GCA_964388385.1 uncultured Anaerolineales bacterium
ATAAGGAGCTGATACCTATGCCGACAACCGAGGAAATGATCTGCATCACGTGCCCGGTGGGATGCACCCTCCAGGTCACCCACGAAAACGAGACCGTGCTGAACGTCGACGGCAACACGTGCCCGCGCGGACTCAAGTACGTGAAGCGCGAGCTCACCGATCCGCGTCGGATGGTCGCCACCACCGTGCGCGTCAACGAGGGGCTCCATCCGCTGGTGCCCGTCTACACGGCGGAGCCCTTTCCCAAACCCAGGATCTTCGAGCTGCTGGATGCCCTGCGCGAAGTCGAGGTCGACGCGCCGGTCGCCATCCACCAGGTCGTGCTGGCCGACGCACTGGGCACCGGGATCGACGTCGTCACCAGCCGCGACATGCCCCCACGCGCCCGGCGCCCCAAGACCTCGCGCAGTCAAGACGAGTCCTATTGAACGCGACCGAGACCTTTGAGCGCTTTGATCGATCGACGATCCCTTAAAACGTAAAGGAGACAACCATGAATCCACAGATGACCGGACCCGAGTATGAGGACACCCGAGCGTCGAACGTCGAGCCCTTTGCACCCTCGGGCCCTCTCAATATCGTCATTATCAACAGCGATACCTACCGCTACGATAACCTCTTCGATCGAGCCGCCGTCCCGGTGGAAACCCCGAACCTGGACGCGTTCTCCGAGCGGGCGGTGAGTATGTCCCGGTTCTATGCCGGCAGCTTTCCCACCATCCCCGAGCGCACCGATCTGATCTCCGGACGCTACGGATGGCCCTGGTATCCGTGGCAAGAACTGGCCGAAGCGAATAAGATGCCCCAGTTGCTCAATCCCCACGGCTACGTCACCCAACTCATCTGCGACTGCCCCCACCTCTTCAACTTTGGATTCCATCGGGTCTTCAACGGCGCCTATGCCATCCGAGGGCAGGAGGGCGATATCCCCGTGACCCATATGAACGACCCGATCCAGCAGGTGATGGACCCGGAGAAGACCCGGACCGGCAGCCATTTCCAGGGACGGAACCTGGTCGATCTGCACCGGTGGACCAACCGTTACTATCAATACGAGGAGGAGACGTTCCCACCCCGTACCGCCGGTCACGTGGTCCGCTGGCTGGAGGAGAACTACGAATACCTGCCCTTCCTCCTCTGGGTGGACTTCTTCGACCCCCACGAGCCGTGGGATCCGCCGGAGTACATGGTCGAGCCCTACGATCCGGACTACGAGGGCACACCCATGCTCCATCCGAACTACGGCAAGGCCGACGACCTGACCCCCGAGGAGCTGCGGAACCTGCGGGCGCACTACTGCGCCGAGGCTGAGCTGGTCGATCGCTGGGTGGGCCGAATCCTCCAGAAGATCGACGACCTGGATCTCTGGGATTGCACCCTCGTAATCTTCACCACCGATCACGGCATGAGCCTGGGCGAGCACAACCGGACCGGGAAGAGCAACATCAACGACAAGGACAACCGCCGGTGGCCCCTCTATCCGGAGATCGCCCACATCCCCTTCCTCATCGCCGGCCCGGGACTGAAGCAGGGCGCGACCGTCGACCTGCTGGCCCAGCCCGCCGACATCCTTCCCACGCTCATTGAGTTGACCGGTCTGGAGATGGAGACGCCGGACCCGTTCCACGGACAGTCCTTTGCCGCCAGCCTGCGGGGCTTGGCACAGCCGCAGATCCACGACATCGCCATCTGCGCCACCCACCTTCGGAAACAGGACGGCGAGATCGACGAGACCGCGGTCACACCGGTCGTCTACACCGAGCGGTGGGCCTACGCACCCATCGGCTCGGACGGTCAGCGGGAGCTCTACGACCTGGACGCCGATCCCTACGCGACGCGCAACGTGATCGAGCACTATCCCGACGAGGCGGATACGCTCCACGCGGCGCTGCTCGACTGGCTCCGTGAGATCGATGCGCCGGATGCGGCCCTTAAGGTTTTCGAGACGAATACCTGAACCGGTGAGATAGAATCAAGCACGCAATCAGAAAAAGGAGACAATCGATGTTACCCCTTTCATTTACGACCCTGGGTTGCCCGAACTGGAGCCTACGCGAGATCGTGGAGAACGCCGCCGAGATGGGGTTTGACGCCGTCGATTTCCGGGGGCTGCAGGACACCCTGGACATCACCGAGAACCCGGCGTTCAATGAAAACCTGACCGAGACCAAGCATCTCTTCGCGGATCATAACCTCGCCATCTCCGGCATCGCCACGTCGGCCCGCTTTGGCGTGGTCGATGAAGGGGCGCTGCAGGCCAATATGGACGAGGCGCGTCGGAACCTCACGTTGGCCGCGGAGCTGAACGCCCCCGTACTGCGGGTATACGGCGGGCGGGTGCCGGACGGTCACACCGTTGACTCGATTATGCCCACGATCGTCGAAAATCTACGCGCAGCCGGTGAGGAAGCGGAACAGTTCGGCGTCACCCTGGCACTGGAGACCCACGACGACTGGACCGATTCGAGCGTCTTCGCCCGGCTGATGCGCGAAGTCGACCACCCCCGCGTTCGCGTGCTCTGGGACCTCCACCACCCCTACCGGACGAACGGCGAGCTGCCGCAGGAGACCTATGACAACCTCGGTCCGTTCACCGTCAGCACCCACGTCAAGGACTCGGTGCCGACCGAGGACGGCGGGCACCAGTACGTGCTACTCGGCGAGGGCGACGTTCCGCTGAAAGCGATGCTCAATCTGTTGGTCGAGGGCGGCTATGACGGCTACGCGATCCTGGAGTGGGAGAAGCGCTGGATCCCGGATCTTCCGGGGCCAGAGGTTGCCTTCCCCCAATACGTCCGCAAGATGCGGGAGTGGCTGGCTTAAAGGAGGTTACCCACGATGAACGTCATTATGATCGTCAACGACACCTTCCGTCGCGATGCCCTGGGATGCTACAACGGCACCGAGATCGACACCCCGTATCTCGACGCGTTTGCGCGCGAGGCGGCAATCTTCGACCGATATTACCTCGGCTCGTATCCCACGGTGCCCAACCGTTGGGACATGGCCGTCGGAAAGTTCGGGTTCCCCACGCACGGCTGGGAGCCCCTGGAGCCCGGGGACCGGACGTTGGCCCAGATGCTCAGCGGACGTGGGGTCCACACCCAGATGATATGGGATACCCCGATGCTGGCGATGCACGATTACAACTACACCCGGGGGTTCAACGGCATCGAGTTCGTCCACGGACAGAAGGGGGATCCCTGGATCACCGCACCGGACCTTCCGATCCGCTTCCCCGCCCAGCCTCACAAGATCAAGTCGGTTAAGAGTCTGGACGGATACCTGCGCAATCATTACGGGCGCCGGTACGAACGTGAGTATTGTGTCGCCCGCACCATGTCCGCCGCGATGGACTGGCTGCAGACCAACCACAGCCACGATGATTTCTTCCTGTACGTAGATATGTGGGATCCGCACGAGCCCTTCGACAGCCCGTGGTACGATTACGAGCGCTATGCCGATCCCGAGTATGAGGGCGACCAGATCAGCTACCCCCAGTACGGGCGCACGACCTATATGACGCCAGAGGAGCACGAAAACGTCAAAGCGCTCTACGCAGGGTGCGTCACCCTGGTCGACCGCTGGGTGGGGCGGTTCCTGGAGATGGCCGAGCGTCTGGGCCTCTTCAAAGATGCGCTGATCCTCTGGACGACCGATCACGGACATATCTTCGGCGAGCACGATCTGCAAGGCAAGCCGGGCGCCGAGATGGGCCGGCTCTACGAGGTTACCACCCGGATTCCGCTGCTGGTGCGCCACCCGGACGGCGCGGGTGCCGGGCAACACGTCGCCGGCATCGTCCAACCGCCGGATATCCTGCCCTCGGTGATGGAGTTTATGGGCGCGCCGGTGCCGGGTGACGTCGAAGGACGCTCCTTCTGGCCCCTGGTCGCGGGCGACGAGAGCGCCGGGCGCGACGTCGCTTTCTCCAACCGCTTCCCGACAGTCTCGGGTCAGAGCGGCGGCGCTCCCTTCGACGGTTGGGTCGGCTCCGACCGCGTCATCGAGCCCGCGACGATCACCGACGAGACCTGGACGTTGATCTTCGCACCGCAGGGCTTGCCCTCCGAGCTGTACAACCTGAAGGAGGATCCGGAGCAGTGCAATAACGTGATTGAGGACCATCCCGACGTCGCCGCACGGATGCAGGAGGCGTTCCTGGACTTTATGCGCGACCACGATGCCTCCGAAGATCGCATCCGGCCCTTCGCGGCGGGCGAGGCAGAGGCCCACGCCATCACCAGCGAGACGGTCTACGCATTCCGGGATGATCTGGACCAGTGGATCGCTTTCCCCACCGAACGCGAGGCTCAATCCGCGGCCTATCTGGAGGACGCACCTGGCGGCCCCCGTGAGATCACCGCCGTGACCTTCGGTGATCTGCTGGCGGACAATCCCAAGAACTTGATTCATCTCTTCGACCAGTACTACTGGGCGGAGGACCTGGCGTAGCAGATTAACGTACCCGGTCGAATAGGCCCGATGCGTTTGCCCCGTGCTCCGAGGGGGGCGCAGAGAAAATCCCGCCGCTGCCATCCCTCGGAGCATGAGGGCTCAAAGCCCCGCGGTTACCCCAGATG
>CAYMAQ010000048.1:17777-19060 GCA_964388385.1 uncultured Anaerolineales bacterium
CCGCTCGATGAGGATCTGCAGGAGGTCGCCCGGGATGTTATGGACAACCTGCTGCCCCTCTGGGAGCCGCACCGCGAGTACGTCGACTACTGGGAGATCATCAACGAGCAGGATCCCCCCGGCCCCGACGGTCACCGCCGCCTGTCCGAACTGATGATCCACTGTATGGAAATCGCCGACGCCGAGGGCTATCACCTGGGCCTATTCTCCTACAGCCTGGGGGTCCCGGAGTGGGAGGAGATGAAGACCGTGGTGGAGACCGGGGTCTTTCAAAAGGCCAAAGCCGGAGGGCACGCGCTCGCGCTCCACGAATACGCCTATCCAATCGACAAGTGGTTCGGAGAGCCGCTGCCGGGGCGCCCGGCAGAGCCGGACCGGGGTCCGCTGGCGTGCCGGTATCGCTACTGGTATGAGGACTTCCTCATCCCCCGGGATGAGGTCGTGCCTCTTTTCATCACCGAGTTCAACGTAGCCCGGGAGATGCCCCTGATCTCCGCGAGTGACTGGGCGGCCCAGATGGCCTGGTACGACGCACGGATGCGAGAGGACTACTACGTCGTCGGCGCCCACCTCTTTACCCTGGGCGGAGCGGGATCGTGGGATAATTTCGATTTCGCCCGCCACCTGCCGGCGCTCCGCGATCATATGATCGAGATCAAAGACACCGAGAACCCGTCGTGGCCCGAGCCGACCGACGATGAGGAACCTGCGCCACCGGACGAGGACGAAGAGCCGATTATCCCGGAGCCGGATGACACCCCGCGCGTGCCGTACGAGCGCCACTATCTGCTCCTGCCGCCGGATGCCGACTGGCGCTGGATCGCGGCTTGCCGCCGGTACTGGGAGACGTTCCGCATCACCATCGGGGGCAGCGCCGACGACGCGGGATTCGGGCCCGGCCTCAAGCAACGGGCGGTGACGGCGGTCAATCCGGAGTGGTGGGGGCAAAGCCTCGAGGGGTTCTTTCGCGACCACTATCCGGGCATCCGCTACGATCCCATCACCGTCGACTCGCCGGAGGCGCTGGAGCTCTACCTGAACCGCCGGGTCGCGATCAAGAAGCGGTTCGGATAGACGGAAACATGGGAAGCGCTCCTGGGTCACGGGCCCACCTGGCGCGCACAAAGAGGGACTTGATTTATGGTTGACAAATCCGCCGAGCCAGGTATACTTACTTCCGCTGCGGTTGGGGAAACCTTGACCCACACCTCGGGCGTGGTATAATCGTGCTACGCCGACGTAGCTCAATCGGCGGAGCATCCGCCTTGTAAGCGGAGGGATGT
>CAYMAQ010000049.1:0-10018 GCA_964388385.1 uncultured Anaerolineales bacterium
AATAATCACCAATTCTTAGCACTTTTTTTCATCTATCAACTGTGGCATATGACAAATAGATATAGAGAACAGCAACTCAGACGAGGAGGTAACATCTTGAAGAAAGACTTATGTGAGCGGAAACCGGTAGTTATCGACACCACCCAAAGCCCTAACGCGAAGCTGAGATCGGTGCCGTTGGACAGCATAGACCTGACCGAGGACCCTTTTTGGAAAGACCGCTTGGACCGCAACCATACCATCACCCTCCGCGATCAATACCAGAAGCTTGTTGAGCACCGGTACCTCGAGAACTTTCGGAGAGTCGCTGAGGACCTCGATCAGCCTGACGATGGCCTCGTCTTCCGGGATAGCGACATCTATAAATGGTTGGAGGCCGCGTGTTGGACGCTGGCGTACGAGGACGATCAAAGTCTGAGCGATCAGGTCGAGGATCTCATCGACCTTATCAAACGTGCCCAGGATGATGATGGGTATCTGAACACTTACTTCGTGAGAGAGCATACCGTCGAACGCTGGTCCAACCTCCGTGATCTTCACGAGCTCTACTGCGCCGGGCATCTCTTTCAGGCAGCGGTTGCACATTACAGAGCGACCGGGGGGACGGAACTGCTCGACGTTGCACGCCGATTCGCAGATCTCATATGCGAGACCTTTGGACCCGAGGACGATCAGGTGCAGGGCGTCCCAGGACATCCCGAGATCGAAATGGCCCTGATTGAGTTGGGTCGAACAACGGGAGACGTTCGATACCTGGATCAAGCGGCCTATTTCATAAAAGCCCGGGGACGGGGCTTGATCGGCGGTCGCCCCTATCACCAGGATCATCAACCGGTCGCGGATTGGAAGAGGCTCACAGGACACGCGGTCCGGGCCCTCTACCTGAGCGCCGGGGTGACCGATTGGGTCGCTGAGGATGGGGACCGCGAGCTGCAGAGGACGCTTAATCGGATCTGGGAGCGTATGGCAGACCGGCAGGTCTACGTGACCGGGGGTATGGGCGCACGCCATAGTGGAGAATCGGTCGGTGCCGACTACGAACTACCCAATGCCCGAGCTTACGCAGAGACCTGTGGCGGAATCGCCAACGTCATGTGGAATTGGCGTCTTCTCAATCTTGAGGGCAAACCCAGATACGCGGATATGCTTGAACTCGCGCTTTACAATGCGGTTCTTCCCGGCGTTTCCTTGGATGGCGGGCACTATTTCTATGTGAACCCCCTCGCGGTTAACGATCTGGCCCCCGGAGATGTCGCGGAACGAAAGGACTGGTATCGGTGCGCGTGCTGCCCTCCCAACATCGCCAGAACCCTAGCGAAGGTCCAAGGCTATCTGACCAGTCTGGACCGGGATGATACCCTCTGGGTCCATCTTTACGCCACGCATCGCGCTGAAATACCTTTGAGCAATGGTGAGATGTTCAAATACCTGATGCGAACTCGCTATCCATGGAGTGGGCACATCACGATGGAGATTCTCACACCCGGTCCGTTCACACTGAATCTTCGCGTTCCGGGATGGTGCACGTCAGAAGGTCAGCAGCGGCCCGAGATCCGCATCAACGGCGATCCTAGGCCCGGCCCCGTAATTCCGGGCCAATACGTGAGAATTCGGCGTACGTGGGCCGTCGGTGACTCCGTCTGTCTCGACTTGCCGATGCCCGTCCGAACGGTCGCGTCGCATCCCTATGCACTGGAGAACACCGACCGTGTCGCGCTGATGCGGGGCCCCCTCCTCTACTGCTTGGAAGGGGTCGACCATCCGGGCATCGATTTACGTGACGTCGTCATCTCTCTCGATCCAGAGGCATATTCGAGCGTATTTGAAAAGGACCTCCTGGAAGGCGTAGAGGTGATCCAGACGACGGGGAAGATCCAACCGCCCGCTGCAGTGTGGGATGATCGACTCTATCACTCAGTCGAGACGAACCCACCTGAGCCGGCAGCAGTTCAAAGGCTTACGTTGAGAGCCGTGCCATATTACGCATGGGGGAACCGAGAAACTGGCCCGATGCAGGTGTGGCTGCGCTACGAATCCTGAGGCAAGTATTTAAAGTGCGGGACCCTGGAGAAAATTCCACGGTCCCGCACGCGTCGACAAGCTGACTTTGAGGAGCCCAGAATGCCGGCAACGACACCTAGGCTCACACTCCGAAGAAAAGCAGCGCGACTTACGGCTCCCTGATCTCGGTCGACTCGGACGTCAGGTCATCCAGCTCACCGGTCTGAACAAAGATCACCCGTTCCGCGATGTTAGTCGCGCGGTCGGCGATCCGCTCCACGGCATGCGCAGCCCAGAGCAACTGAGTGCCCTGGCGAATTTTCTTGGGTTCCTCGATCATATAGGTCAGAAGTTCGCGGAGAATCTGATCATAGAGATCATCGACCTCATCATCGCGATCGACGACCCTCTGGGCCGCATCTTCATCACGCTCGAAGAAGGCCTCCAGCGCCGATCTCGACATCTCAATCGCAATCGTACTCATTCGGGGCAGATCGATCAGCGGCTTGATGAGTGGCTCGTTGCCGATTTTCAGCGTCGCCTTGGCAACACCCGCTGCATGATCGCCCATCCGCTCGAGCTCAACGACGATGTGCAGCGCCGCCATAATAATGCGCAGATCCGATGCGACGGGTTGTTGGGTCGCGATCGCGTTGACGCAGAAATGCTCGACCTCATAGCGAAGGACGTTAATGGCTTCGTCTCCCTGCACAACGTGTTCGGCCAAATCGATATTCTGGTTCTTCAAAGATCTCATCGCATCTTGCAATCCCTCGACAACCAGACCCTGCATTTTGACCAAATCGTCCTGAAGATGATGCAAAACCTGATCTAATTCCCTGCGGATTTTCATAAGGTTCCTCTCCTTCTACAGATCCGGACATAGCCCCCTCAATACCTTCGCTACATCCAGGGAAACGAAGTTCCGTTTAGGTATGTATGACCCCATCCATAATAATACTTTGACGCGGTTATTGTTACAGATCCGGACACGAATCACTAAACCTTTCCATGATGCCCATGGCAACGCAGAAGCGTTTGAGTTATTCATGGTCAAATCCATAATCGATCCTTATCAGTCTCTAGTATAAGCGAGGCAGGTAGAATGGCAACCGAAGATCGGGCAAAAATCATTAGGTATATCCACAATATCCATGGAAATGCAGAAACGTTTTAGTTATTGATGATCAGATCCATAGATCCACAACGCCCGAGCAAGTGGACGATTTGCGATGATGATGAATTGCCCCCACTTAGAAGCATGTTACAATGGCATGCATTGTGCCAAAATCAACCGGGTTATGCTCTCGGATAGAGTTATCGTCCCCTGAAGCTGTCGTTAAAACCGATAGGTATCCGGAGCTTACTCGTTCTTGACTGGATTCGGAGAAAGAGAGGAAACCGTGACACTTTTTGGCGGCATTGAGGGTGGAGGTACCAAATTCGTCTGTGCCGTGGGAACCGGACCGGACGATATTCGTGATGAGATTCGATATCCTACCACGACCCCGGAAGAGTCCATTGGGGAAGCGCTGGATTTCTTTCGAGGATTCGATGACCTGGCAGCTGTGGGTATCGCATGTTTCGGCCCGTTGGATCCCGACCCCGACTCCCCTACGTGGGGCCACGTCACCACGACCCCCAAGCCGGGCTGGGCTCATACCGAATTCGCGCCATTGGTCGAGAGAGAACTCGGCGTCCCGGTCGGCTTTGACACCGACGTTAACGCAGCAGCCTTGGGCGAATACCGTTGGGGAGCCGCCCGAGATCTGAATTCCTGTCTCTATCTTACCGTGGGAACGGGCATCGGCGGAGGTGCGGTTGTCGAAGGTCGTATGCTTCACGGGCTTATGCATCCGGAGATGGGACATATGCAGGTTCCTCACGATCGCGAGACCGACCCCTATGACGGCTGCTGCCCCTATCATGGAGACTGCTTGGAGGGGTTAGCATGTGGCCCTGCGATCGAGGAGCGCTGGGGCCAACCGGGAGAGACGTTACCACCCGATCACTTCGCATGGACGCTGGAGGCACACTATCTTGCCTTGGGTTTGATCAACACGATCGCCATTCTCTCGCCACAACGCATCATTCTGGGGGGAGGAGTGATGGATCAACCGACTCTTTTGCCCTTGATTAGACAGGAGGTCAAGCATGTGCTCAACGGCTATATCCAATCCCCTGCCGTGAATCAGGAGATCGATGACTACATCGTGTCCCCGAAACTGGGGAACCGTGCGGGGGTTCTCGGGGCCATAGCCCTGGCTCAAGATGCGCTTCGGGATGCGCAGAGGTGAGAATCCAAGCGACAATAACGCCAAACCAAGCCCCCTGCGCGTTGGGCGCTCGCGTCCTACATCTGTCGAAATTCGTCAGTTTGGCTTTTTTTGGAACTATGGTATACTGAAGATAGTTAACAAGAGGTTACCGGTGTCTTGAAGGTACTGACACACAGACAGATAAATAGCCTCTCTTGCTACCCCAAGGTCCGGGTTGAACGCCCCCCGTCAAGCGGATCTTGGGGTAGGCTTTGCTTTGGCGCGCTGACCGCCACGAACGCTGTTGTCATTCGAGACATGTCAATGTCCGTTCCCCATGCCCCATCGAACGCAACCGAGAATGCGAAGGAGGAGATATGCCACCGCTCAGGCTCACACTGGCGCGCTTAATGCGGACAATCCTCATTCTTAGCGCGCTTATCTCTCTTGGCTCGTGCACACTTTTCAAGAATACCCCCACCCCACTGCCTTGGACCCCCACCGGCACGCCGAATACGGCAGGCACCCCCCAGAGTCTGCAGACCCCGACGGGGGAACCAACCTCGACAATGCCCCCCTCCTCCCCTACCCCTGCGCCTACAAGCACACCGTCTCCTACCCCCACGGAACCGGCTCAGATGCTGACGATCACGTCGCCGCGCGAGGATATGCAGGTGGGCAATCCTGTAACCGTGCGGGGACAAGCAGAGCTCTTTCCCTTTGAGGGCACCTTGGTCATACGGGTCGTGGATCAAGCGGGCAACCTCTTAGCGGAAAAGCCGACGATCACAGAGGGCCCGATGGAAGGACCGGTGAGTTTCGAAGAGCAGATTCTCTATGGCGGCTCGTCGGGTCCGGGACGGATCGAGGTCGTGGAGTTCAGCGCGCGGGATGGCTCCGTGATCGCGAAAACCAGTACCTCTGTGTTCCTCCAGGGATTTCCGGGAGGGGGCGTCATCGAGTCACCGCAGCCCCAGGCCGACGTCACGCTCCCGATTCTGCTCTTGGCTCGGGTCGGTAAACCCGGCGAGGATCTCAACGTGACGGTCTCGTGGGAGGACGGATCGCAGTTCGCACGGGTCTTCACCGCACTTCAGGGCTTGGACGAGCGGGGGCTCCTCATCGTCGCGCTCGATCACATAGGGGCCTCTTCTCCACATCCCCCGACCCAATCCGGCGCTGTCGAGATCCATACCCTTGAAGGACGCCGACTGGCATGGCAGCCGGTCCGCATCCTCAGCCCCAACGACCCCGGCACAATGGGGACCAACGTCTATTGGGTTGTTGGAGAAGAGACAGTTCCTCAACAGATTCGAATCCCTCGAACGCTTGGTATCGGGAAAGCCTCCTTGGAAGCTCTGCTCTGGGGACCGGTTCCTCAGAATGCATCGGGATTTCAGACAGCTATTCCCACCTCGGAGGAGGTGCTCAACTATGCCGGAAGAGGCGCGGATTGGGGGGAGCGGGTCAAGCTCAACAGCCTGACCATCGTCGATGGGGTGGCGCATGCCGACTTCTCGCCGGAGATCACAGCCATCGCCGGTGGAGCGATAGAAACAGCCCTGATCCATCAACAGATTGAGAAGACCTTACTCCAATTCTCTACCGTGGACGAGGTGGAGATCACCGTCGACGGACAACGCGATCAGCTCCAGCCCTGATCGCTCTCCGAACTCGCTGCAAGCGCCACGGCGCCTTTGCCGCGCGGGATGTCAGATGTATTCTGGGATTGTCAATCCGGCAGAAATCGGTTAACGTTAGGGTCGTGTGGGCGAGATAGATATGCTATCACGTTGTAGATCCGGATATAAACATAGAATTCTTTCATAATACCCAGGAAGCACAGAAACACTTGAATTATTCATGAGTAGATGAGGAAAAGTATCTTAACGTTTGCTCGGAGTCCCTGTCTCGGGGGCGGACCGCAAGCCAGATAAAGAAACTTTATGGAGCTACTTCCCGCTGTTTATCACACACGGAGATCGACATCTCAATGAATGAAAATCGTACCATCTCCCCTCAAGCGGAGCCCGAGGATGTGATTCTGGATCGAGCCCTTCGGCCTACGCAGCTTGACGATTTTGTCGGTCAGGACCGGGTCAGGGAAAACCTGAATATCCTGATTGAGGCTGCCAAAGGCCGCGATGAGGCTATCGAGCACATCCTCTTCTACGGGCCGCCCGGCCTGGGGAAGACAACCCTCGCCCACATCATTGCCCGAGAGATGGGCACTAAGATTCGGGTGACCTCGGGCCCCTCGATCGAGCGGGCAGGCGACCTGGCGGCGATTCTGAGCAACCTCCACGAGAAGGAGATCCTCTTTATCGACGAGTGTCACCGGCTGGGCAAGGCGGTCGAAGAGGTGCTCTACCCTGCCATGGAGGACTTCGCGCTCGACCTGGTCATAGGTCAGGGTCCCGGAGCGAGAACAGTGCGGTTAAGCCTGCCCCACTTCACGGTCGTGGGCGCAACAACCCGGCTTGCCCTGCTGTCGGCTCCGCTGAGGACCCGGTTTGGCGCGATTCACCGGCTGGATTTTTATGAGCAGGAGGCACTGGAGACAATCGTGGATCGAGCCGCCAACGCCCTTCGCGTGCCCTTGGAACCGGATGGACGCGCGGAAATCGCCCGGAGAGGCCGAGGCACCCCCAGGGTGGCCCTCCGGTTACTCCGCCGGGTCCGTGATTACGCGCAGGTCCGTGGGGATGGGGTAATCACCAGCGAGATCTCCGATGAGGCTTTAGCGCTCCTGGAGATCGATGCGCGGGGATTGGATGACCTGGATCGGCGCGTTCTGCGAACGATCATCGAGAAATTCGGAGGAGGCCCGGTGGGGCTGGACACGATAGCGGCGTCGGTCGGCGAGGCAGCGGATACCATTATGGATGTCGTCGAACCTTACCTGCTTCAGTTGGGCTTCATCGATCGAACGCCCCGTGGCAGAGTTGCCACGACCCTGGCGTATGAGCATCTGAATATCCCGGATCAACGGGCAGATCAGGGCCGTCTTTTTTGAAACTCGTGACAGGGCGGAGACTTCAATGGTGAGTCTTGGTGAGGTGCTTAAAGAGCATTATCGCGTCGATCGCATGCTGGAAATGGGGGCACTTGAAGCGACTTACCGAGGATGGGATCTAAAAGCCGGTCAACCTGTCATCATCAGAGAAATTCTCCCCCAGACGGATATGGAACCGAGTGTCCTTGGGGCACTGAAGGATGCCTTTCTCCGAGAAGCAGAGATCCTGACAGAGTTACAGCACCCCCACATCGTCAATATCCGGGATTGCTTCACGTTGACCTTATCTGCGGAATCACCCTCCCGCTCTGCGGCTTCAGAAGCCGCCCATGCTTACCTGATCACGGATCATCCAAACGGGCAGTCGTTGGCGGAGCTCTTGAATCGCGAGCGGCGATTGAGCGAAGAGCGCGTGATACGATGGGCACGCCAGTTGCTCGACGCCCTGGCGTATTGTCATCACCGCGACGTTCTACATCGCGATATCCAGCCGCAGAACGTCTTTATCACCTCCGACGAGCAGGCGATGTTAACCCACTTCGAGATCACCGGACTATGGGATGCCAACGATCCGAGAACCTGGACCGCAAAACGGGTGATGGGCACGCCGCAATACGCGCCGCCGGAGCGCTGGGGAATGCGCATGCGTCTGGTCGACGCCCGGAGCGACCTCTACAGTCTGGGGGCGACGCTCTACCACGCCCTGACCGGCGAGCAGCCGATGACTGCCAACGAGCGCACATCAAACCCCTACCGGTTCCTCCAGGTCAAGTCTCTGACGCGGAGAGTGACCGCTCCAACGCGGGCCGTCCTGATGAAGGCGATGGAGTTGCCACAGGACAAGCGCTATCCAACCGCAGAAGCGATGATCGAGGATCTCAAACACAGAGACTCACATATCGATATTCAGGTCAAGCCAGCGCCGTTTTCGCCTAAGCCGCATCGTGGCCCGCGACGGGGCAACCTGCGCGTCTGGGTACTGGCAGTCGTTGTCGTTATCCTGCTCGGTCTCGGTGGTGTCTTGATCAGCCAGAGAGGAATGCCCACGAGCTTTTGGGTAGCGTCACCTCAAAGATCGCCTACTTCTTCACCATCGGCGGATGCGCCAATGGCGGATGCGCCGATGGCAGAGGCACCTTCAACGTCGACCCCGCCACCCCTGACACCTACCCCAACCTTATCCTCGTCCACATCGGAGCGATCGAGCCCTACCAGTCCCGCCACGCCCACCGCACTCGCCGCTCGTGCGCCCGAACAATGGACAGCAGTGATCAGCGACCCTTTCGAGAACAATGAGAGTGGTTGGATTGAGAGCGAAGCCAGCGACGACTGGGGCACGGTCTCCCGCTCGGTTGTTGACGGCACCTATCGTTGGGAGATTCGGGCGGATCAAGCCGTCGGACGATGGTGCACGCCCGACCTTCCGGGGAGCGATGGAGTCGTCGAGGATTTCTATCTGGCCGTCGACGCGCAGCGCGTAACTGGGCCGGAGGCCGCCGCGTATGGTCTGATATTCCGTCAGACCGTGGGCAACTACTACCTGTTCAGCGTTCGGGACGATGGCTATTACCAATTTAGCTTGTGGTATGAGTACGAGTGGCGACCGACAATCGATTGGACGCAGACGGAGGAGATTCTGCCCGGCGAGACAAACCGGCTCTCGGTCATCGGGCGCGGGAAGAGCTTCGAGTTTTATATCAACGACGCGTTTATCGCCACGGCAGAGAACGACCAATTGCCCTCAGGTGAGACGGGCCTTTCCGTGTCCACCGCCGCAACCGAGGAAACGGCCGTTTTTATCTTCGATAACTACGAGCTTCGAGCGTCCGAACAGATGACGACGTCAATCACCTCAACGGAGTAGGACTGTGACCTCAACGCCGAGAGAGACTAAGATCGACACCGGGACAGATTGGGACAAAGAGCACGAGCGGCGCCGGCGCGTCCGCTTTTATAGCGATCTGGCAGTTTTGGGCGCAAATGCGATCGGGGGCATTCTGGCTCAACTCTACTTTGTTATCAATGGCAGCGTCGGATCGATCTCAGACATCCCTCCCACGATCCGCAACCAGATCATAATCGTGACAATCATCGCCATCGCGGTACTCCTCGCGCTAGGGAAAATACTGGGCGATAAGTGGGATCGAGAGGTCAAAAATTGGTACCTCGATCCGAAATCGATGCACGAACCGCCATCGGAAAAAGTTCAGAGAAATATCCTCAATAACCCTATGCACACGGCGTTGATGAGTTGGGGAATGTGGGTGTTAGCGGGTCTGTTCTACGGCATCAGTAGCGCGATCTCGATGCATGGCGAACGTCTCGTTGTCAACCGATCCATATTCACAATGACGTTCCTGAACCTGACCGGTATCTCTGGCACGATCTCGGCAACGCTGGTATACTTTATCACCGAGCGCATCTGGCAGCCCGAAATTCCGCTTTTCTTTCCGGACAGAGAGATAAGTCGGATACAGGCCTTCCGAATGACCATTCGGCGGCGCGTCTTTGTGCTCTTTATCATCCAGGCTATCCCACTCGTCGTCTTGGCCGTCGTCGCGTATCAGAATGCTGTGGGACTTGCCCAAACGGGGGATGCTTGGATATTTATTCCAAGGTTACGCCGCCTTGAAATCTTCATTGTCGGTGTGGGTGTGTTGTCCGCACTGACGCTCGCGCTCACCCTGGGCTTCTCTCTGATCGATGGAGTCGAAGTATTGAACACCTATATGGCACGCGTTCG
>CAYMAQ010000049.1:10118-19047 GCA_964388385.1 uncultured Anaerolineales bacterium
GTTCGGCGGGGATAGCTTGCTGGCAGTCTTTGGATCGCCACTGAATCCCACAACCGACCATCCCCGGCAAGCTGTGGAGACAGCCCGCGATATGATGAGAGCGCTGCAAAGCTTTAATGTCGCCCAGGAGGTACGTAAGGAGCCGACGCTTGCGATGGGCATTGGCATCGCGACCGGTCAGGTAGTTGCCGGCAACGTGGGCGGACAGGAACGACTGGAATACACGGTGATCGGCGATCCGGTCAACCTTGCCAGCAGGCTGGAGGGACTCACAAAATCGACGGAGGTCAAAGTCCTGATTGATGGTCCGACAGCAACTGCACTTGACAGCGCCGATCTTATCCCGGTGGGCGACATTGAAGTACGCGGTAAGCAAGAGCCCGTGCCCGTCTACACGCTGGCAAACGCCCGGGCCGAGGATGCAGTCCGCCTCCAAATGAACGCTATCGATAAGGAGACCCGATGATCGATTTTGCAAACCTGGCAGCCAACGCGCTCTGGGTCCTGGGGCTTGCGCTGCTTCTCGCAGTGTGGAGCTATGCCCGCTATGAGGCGCATCGTGTCGGAGTCAAGACCCGTGAGATGTTAGGTGAGCTCCAGTATAGTCTGTGGATCAACGGCGGCCTCCTGCTTTTCGTCGCCGGAATGGCGCTGACCGAGGACCGCTGGTGGGCCCGTGGACTTTGGATTCTGGTCGGCATCGGGTTTCTCGTTGACAGCGGTATGCGCATCGCGGAGTCCCGCAAAGAGGAGCATGAAGCGTCACTGTCGGAGGTGATGAATCCGGATGTCCCCCCACAACCCGAGGAGCCGCATGACTGAAGATATCCCCGTTCGCCGCCTTAAATTTCGGAACCTCATCCCGATTCTGCTCACTTTCCTCCCCCTCTTCGTCGCGGTCGTCATCCGGATAGGGGGCGGCATACGCCCGGACACACTCTCGCAGACCGTAAAAGCGGTTGGAATTGCCGCACTCGGGGGTGCATTGACCGGGATCGTGGCCGACCGCTTCATCAGACGAAAGAGGGGCGACGTTGAGCTGCTCACGGGTCTCTCGTTGGCGACCGCGCTTGGCGTCCTCACCGTAGGATATCTCTATCTGATCCAGATACGCAGACCCATGGCTTCCATTGGGGAGGTCGACCGGGCGGTCCAACAGATCACAGCATTTCTCACTTACGTGTTTGCGCAAGTCGTGGGCATTCAGATCGCCAGGAGGATCATACCGAACCCGGAGGACCCGGAGGCACCCCACGCGTCCGGTGAGTCATGGATACATTCAGAAACGGCTACTGAGGGAGACAAGGAGACAGAATGACCGGCGATCAAGCGGAGAAGCTCGATCAAGCCGTCTCGTTCCTCGGAGAGGGTCGGAAAGAAGAGGCGAGAACACGGCTTATGGAGGTTTTGAAACAGAACCCTCACAACGTGCGGGCGTGGATTCTGCTCGCAGACACGGTGGAAGCGCCGGGGCGCCGCCGGCAAATCCTTGAGCGCTGCCTTGCATTGAACCCCAAGAGTAAATTAGCACACAAAGCACTGAACGCCCTGGACGATCGAGAGACTCGCCCTCAAACGTCCCCATCGGCGGATAGTGGGCGAAAACAAAATCGAAAGACCGGATCCCCCTCACCCTGGCTTTGGCTGGGCGTCGCGGGGGTCAGCGTCCTCCTGGTCGTCGCCGTTCTGATTGCGATCTTCACCGTGGCCCCGCGCCTGGCAGTTCCCGCGCCCACACCGACGCTACCACCGCCCACCTCGACCTCGACGACGACGCCCACGGTCACGCCCCAGCCGTCGCCCAGTCCAACCCCCACACCTTCCGAACTCGAATCTCTGGAAACCTGGCTTCCGCCCTTTGAGGCTGGTACGCTTCTCTCGTCGACATGCCAATCGCTGTTGTCGATGTCGGACGCGATCACGGCAGAGGTAGGCACCCTGGAATACGAGTTCGAGGTCTCACTTGGTGTGGGCATGATATCCGCGGTGGGATCGGAGTTGAGCCATGACCGTCTGGATACCTGGGAGCCTCCCGAGCCGCTCCTTCCCTATAAGGAGAAACTCGAGTCTCAGAGCGCAACGCTCCGTGAGATCCTGGACCGCCTGCGGACTCAGGATTTGACACCCCAGGAGATACCCGACGCGTTGAGCGAAACCTGTCCCATTATCCGGGACACCGTTTCCCAACTCAGGTCCGCAGCGGAACAGGAGGGCTTTACGGAAGAGCAGATGACGGACGCGCTGCGGGAAGCCCGGGCCGAGGAAACCCCTCCCACTCCGGCGTCCACGGAGATCGGTGCCAGTCGTGCCAATCCCTATCCCGTGAATGCCGTGGCCTCCACGGATCGTTGGTTGATCCAGATACTGGAGACCGTCCGGGGTGAGGATGCCTGGGATCGTATCCGAGATCTACCCTTTGCCGAACCCCCACCTGAGGGTCGTGCCTACCTCCTGGTTCACCTGCACGTCAAGAACGACACGATCGACACTGCAAAGCGTGGCCTCAACCGGCACGATTTTGGAGTCACCGGGAATCGCCTCCGGCGATATCAAGCGGACCCCTTCGTCGCTCTGGCACCGGCGTTGGACGTTAATCTACCCGGTGGCTGGGAGACCACAGGGTGGCTGACCTTCCTCGTTGGCGAGGATGAAGAGAGCTTGATGCTGATGGTCGATCCTCTCTTTGGAGAGAGCGTACGGTACCTTGCACTGGAGGAGAATGCATCCATCCCGATGCCCACACGACGGACACTCCCCGTCCCCAACGATCTCGGGATCGAGCCGGACGCACCGGTGCCCTTCGGTGAAACCGCGGTTACAAGCGACTGGTCGGTCGCGCTGTTGGATGCGGTGCGCGGTCAGGAGGCATGGGATTTTCTCGAGGGGCAGTCGATCTTCAACCAGCCGCCCCCTCAGGGCCAGGAATACCTGCTGATCCAGGCGCGCGTTCGTTATGTCAGCCGGCACGAGAGTGTGGGACAGGTCAATGGATACAGCTTCAGCACGACGAAGAACCCTGATGCTTCCCCCCCCGCCGTGACCGGTCTGCCGCCCTCACTGATTGCTCGCCTCTTCCCGGGGGGTGAGATCACCGGCTGGATCGAGCTGTTGATACCCGAAGGTGAGACCGCCCGGGTGGTCTTTGAACCCCCGATGACCCTCACCGGAGATCAGCGCCGCTACTTCGCCCTCCCCTAGCGCGCACCGTCGGATTGCGAATCCATTTAGAATTTCCCCACGCAACCGGAACGGGCGTGGTATAATCCGTGTGTGCTGGCAAAAATCCGAAATTACCTTGAGCTGATAAAATTCGAGCACACGCTCTTTGCGCTGCCTTTTGCCTACGTGGGTATGATCTTGGCTGCGGGAGGTTGGCCTGATAGCACCACCGTTCTTTGGATCACCATAGCGATGGCGGCGGCGCGTACCCTTGCGATGGGGACTAACCGCATCGCAGACCGGACCATCGATGCGCATAACCCGCGCACGGCAAATCGACCGTTGGTCAGCGGACGCGTCAAACTTCGCACCGCATGGGTGGGCACAAGCATTGCAGGACTCTGCTTTGCCCTGGCGGCGTGGCGCCTGGGTCCGATGCCGTTACGCCTGCTTCCCGGTGCGATCATTGTGGTGGTCGGGTATGCCTTCGCCAAGCGTTTCACATGGCTCTCCCACTACATCCTCGGTCTGAGCGACGGTCTGGCCCCGATGGGAGCCTGGGTTGCCGTCCGGGGATCGCTCCTGTCGCCTGCGGATATCCCGGCCTGGATGCTCCTGGGAATTGTGACGCTCTGGATTGGGGGCTTCGACCTCATCTATGCCTGCCAGGACGCCGAATTCGATCGCCAGGCCGGCCTCCATGCGATTCCAGCTCGATTTGGGATTCGCACGGCCCTGAAGCTCTCCGCCGTAAGCCACGCTCTGGCCCTGGTAATCCTGATACTTCTGGGGATCCGGATGCGCCTCGCCTGGCCCTATGCGGTTGCGGTCGCGGTCATCGCGGGTCTCCTCTTTCTGGAACACGATCTGGTCGGGCCGGACGATCTCTCCCATCTCAACCTGGCCTTTTTCAAGATTAACAGCCTGATCAGCCTGATCCTCTTCGCAGGGATTCTGGCAGCACTCTATGTTCGTTAGCGTTTTCGAACCTTTTTACTTCAAGTGATCGGAGTCAATATATCTCGATGAGAAACTCGAACACAACCCGCATCTCCCTGATACGTCACGGCGACGTCCATAACCCGGATCAGGTGATCTACGGACGGCTTCCTGGCTTCGAGCTCAGCCGGGAAGGACGTGAGCAGGTAGCACACACGGCCGACCATCTGAAAACAGCCGAGTTCGCAGCGCTCTACGCCAGCCCCCAGCTCCGTGCTCGCCAGACGGCTGAAATCATCCGGCAAGCGCATCCCGATCTGGAGATCGTCACCGAACCGCTGATCAATGAGATCGACTGCTACTTCGAGGGCCACCCCGCCAGTGAGGTTGAAGCCCGGGGGTGGGACCTCTATACCGGCGTTGAGGAGGGGTACGAGACTCCGATCGATGTCGCGACCAGAGCGGGGGCCTTTATCCGGTGGGTACGCCGAGCGCATAAGGGCAAGCACACGGCGGCCGTGAGCCACGGGGATCTCATCGCATTTGCGATCCTCCGCGTGATGCACGAGCCCGTGAAGATCGAGTTAAAGCGCACCCTCCACCGATTTGGCATCACCGACAGCTATCCGGTCACCGCCTCGATCACGACGATGACCTACCGCACGAACAGGCCGGACGAGATACCGGAGATCAGCTACGTCAAACCTTATGATGACGACCTGACCGTAGAGGCCCTGTCGTGAGAAAGAACGGGGAATCCGGATCATGATTTCGTTGAAGTCCAAACGCTTGATCATAAAAGCCCTCCTTGGCTTAATGGTGATGACGATCGTGCTCGCCGGTTGCCGGCCGACTCTGACCGACTCGGGCCCGCTGCGCATCGCCGTTTTGCCGATCTTGGACTCGCTGCCGCTCTACGTCGCAGATGCCCAGGGCTATTTCTCCGCTGAGGGCCTGGACGTCGAGCTGATTCCTGTCGCATCCTCCTCGGAACGAGACCAACTCCTCCAGGCCGAGCAGGTCGACGGCGTGATCACCGATCTCGTCGCCCTGACGCTCTACAACCGTACATCACCTCGGGTCCTTGGTCTGCGCTTCGCGATGATACCGACCGGGGACTACGCCCAGTTCCGGCTGTTGGCCGCAGCGGACGCGGCAGTCGAGGACATCCGGGATCTGCACGGAGTGCCGATCGGCGTCTCGAAGGGCACGATCATCGAGTACGTCACGGAGGGGATACTCACCAGCGGGGGACTGCCGCCCGAGGCCGTGAATACGCTCGCCGTCCCCAAGATCCCCGAGCGCATGGCCCTCCTCAACAGCGGCGACCTCACGGCGGCCACGCTGCCCGAGCCGCTTGCGACCCTGGCGATTCAGAAAGGTGCAACGGTCATCGACGATGACCGCCGCTATCCGGAGCTGAGCGGCAGCCTTTATGCGTTTCGCACCGCGGTCGTTGAGGCTAGGCCGGACGCGATGACCGCGTTCTTCACAGCCATCGAACAGTCCACGAAGGCCATCAACGAAGACGCCCTGCGCTGGGAGCCGCTCCTGCGCGAGCAGCGGGTGATTCCTCCTACACTGGAGGGCGAGCTGGTTCTGCCGACCTATCCCGGCGCGGCTGTCCCCAACCCCGAACAGTTCCGGAACGTGGTCGCTTGGCTTCAAGCCGACGAGCGTCTCGAGTCCAAACCGGATTACGGGGACGTCATCACCGACCGCTACCTGAAAGAGTGAGTGCCTGTCATGATCGACCTCAACGCGGTCACGTTCAAGTACGCGGACCAGGTGCTGGTCTTTGAAACCTTCAACTGGCACGTCAACCACAAGTCAACGTGGACCGTGCTGGGACCGTCGGGGTGCGGCAAGAGCACTCTGCTCCGGCTGCTCGCGGGCCTCAGACAACCGGAGGCCGGCACCCTTGCGATTGACGGTGTGTCCCTCAAGCATCCGCGCCCCAAGACGAGTCTGATCCTGCAGGAGTACGGCCTGCTCCCATGGGCCACCCTGCAGGATAACGTCGCGCTGGGACTTCGCATCCGCCGGTTCTACGGGCCGGATGGACGGCATGCGCCCCGCGGTCGCGACGTCGACCGGGAAATGGTGAAAGCCAGGGTCGAGACCTGGCTGAAGCGGCTGGGCATCGCAGGGATCGCGCATGCCTATCCCCGCCAGGTCTCGGGAGGGCAGCGGCAGCGGGCGGCGGTTGCCCGTGCCCTGGTGTTGCAACCCGACCTGTTGTTGATGGACGAACCGTTTTCTGCCCTCGATGCGCCTACCCGCGAGCGGATGCAGAGCCTGACGCTTCGGCTGGGCGCGGAGTCCGGTATCACGATGATCCTCGTCACCCACAACATCGAGGAGGCCGCGTTCGTCGGCCAGCGCATCCTGATCCTGAGCCATCCACCGAACCGGCACCCCCGCATCATCGACAACCACCACCGGGCCGACGATGCTTACCGGGAGTCCGTCGCCTATCAGGCAGTGTGCGCGCATCTCCGCGCGGAGCTCCACCAGGCTGAGGAGACCGTGATCCTGTGAGAGCCGCATCAGGGTCCGAGACGTCCCACCGGGTCACACGAACCGAGATCCTCCGCGCAGCCGCGGTGCTGCTGGTCGTCTGGGAGTTTGGTGCGCTCATCGTGAACCGTCCGATTCTCCCGCCGCCCCACAGTGTACTGGGGGTTTTTGTCCGCGAAGTGCCCCGTGACCTCGGGCGCCACTTCCTGGCCAGCCTGATGCGCGTCGCCGCCAGCATCGCCCTTGCGATCGCCCTCGCGGCCCCGGCGGGCCTGATCCTCGGTCAGAGTCGGCGCATCAACCGCCTCGTCTCGCCCTTCATTTACCTGCTCTACCCGATCCCCAAGGTCGTGCTCGTACCCGTCGTGCTCCTGATCCTGGGAATCGGCAATCTGCCGAAGATCGTCATCATTACGATGATTCTCTTCTTTCAGATTCTGGTGCTCGTCCGGGATGCGGCGCTGGGTGTGCGTTCGGAGCTGCTCACCAGCGTGCGGAGCCTGGGAGCGGGTCGACGTGCGCTCTTCCGCTTCGTCTATCTCCCGGCAAGCATCCCTGCCATCCTCACCGCCGTCCGCCAGTCCATCGGCACCGCGGTTGCCGTGCTCTACGTGGCAGAACTCTTTGCCACCCAGTACGGGCTGGGCTACTATATCTATTATCAGGGCAGCACACTCTTCGACTACCCCAGGATGTATGCCGGGGTCGTCGCGATGAGCCTGCTGGGTTTCGGCCTCTACGTCGGCGTGGACCTTCTGGAATTGAGACTCTGCCGCTGGCGCGGATGAATATCCTTACGATTGGAGCTATCTATGGCGTTTGACTCACTGGAGACATTCGTACGGTACCTGGAGGAGAGAGAGCAGCTGGTTCGCGTCGATACCCCGGTCTCCGCAGCGCTGGAGATCACCGAAATCGTCAACCGCATCGCCAAAGGCCCCGACCACCGGAACAAAGCCCTGCTCTTCGAAAACGTGCGCGGCTACACGATGCCCCTGCTGATCAATATGTTCGGCAGCGCCGAGCGGATGGCCTGGGCGCTGCACGTCGATGAACTGGAGGACCTTCACCGGAACCTCGCCCGCCTGATCGACCTCAAGCCCCCGGCCAATCTCGGCGCGACTGTGGGCCGCGGCATCTCGATGCTCAAAGCCCTGCGCAGCATCGGGCTCAAACCGCGCATGGTCCGCAGGGCCCCGGTGCAGGAGATCATCGAGACTGATCATCCGTCCCTGGACATCCTCCCCATCCTCACGTGCTGGCCGGACGACGGCGGACCCTTTATCACCCTCCCCCAGGTCGTCACCCGCGATCCCGCCAAGGGCACCCGCAACGTGGGGATGTACCGGTTGCAGAAGGTGGATGCCCGGACCCTTATGGTTCACTGGCAGCGACACAAGGGTGGCGCCGAGCATGAGCGTGTGGCCCGCGAACGGACCGTCGACCGCATCCCCACTGCCGTCGTCCTGGGCGGCGACCCCACCACTATCTGGAGCGCCTCAGCCCCCCTGCCGCCGGACATCGACGAGTATTGGCTTGCCGGATGGCTGCGCGGAAGCCCGGTGCCCTTCGTCGATTGCGTCACCCAGCCCCTGCAGGTGCCGGCTAATGCCGATATCATCATCGAGGGGTACGTCGATCCGGCAGATCAGCGTCCCGAGGGGCCGTTCGGCGACCATACCGGATATTACACGCCCATCGAGTCCTTCCCGGCAATGCATGTGACCGCCATCACCCGTCGCGCCCATCCCATCTATCCGGCGACCGTCGTCGGCGTGCCGCCGATGGAGGACTACTGGATGGGCAAAGCGACCGAGCGCCTCTTCCTGCCGCTCATCCAGCTCTTCCTGCCCGAGGTCGTCGACGTCGCGATGCCGCCGCCGGGTGTCTTCCACAACCTGGTACTCGTCAGCATCCAGAAGCGCTTCCCGGGTCACGCGCGTAAGGTCATCCACGGTCTGTGGGGGCTCGCTCTCCTGAGCTTGGCCAAGACGATCGTCGTCCTCGATGAGTGGGTCGACGTTCACAACCCGAACGAGGCGGCCTGGCAGGCTCTCGGCAACGCCGACTGGTCGCGGGACGTCGTCATCGCCGACGGTCCGGTCGACCAACTCGACCACGCCTCCTACCACGCATCGTTCGGCGGCAAGATCGGTATCGACGCCACTGCAAAGCTGCCCGAGGAGGGATACACCCGTCATTGGCCCGATCGCGTCCGGATGGATCCCGAAGTCAAAGCTCGCATCGACGCCCTCTGGCCCGACCTCGGTCTTGATGGAGAGGATAGTTGAGACAGTCCCCGGCACGTGCG